>JAYTDO010000174.1:0-31770 GCA_043735935.1 Chthoniobacteraceae bacterium | reverse complement strand
TACCTTTACGAACATCGCGGAGGGTCGGGCGTGCAGGCCCAGACGATTCAAGATCGTGAGTTCCTTTTCCACCTTTCCTGATGATGTGGGTTCGTTGCGACGGCTCAAAAGGCCCATTTTACTCTTCCTTCTTTCTCTGCATTGCTGTGATCAGACGTTGGTTGAACTCGATTGCGCTGTTTTGCCCCATACTCTTGAGCTTTTGGTCTAGCGCCGCTACTTCCACGAGCCGGGCCAAGTCTCGGCCCATACGCACGGGGATGGTGATATGCGGGACCAGGATATCTAAAATTTCGTAGTATTCCTGGTCCAAGCCGATTCGGTCGACTTCTTCTAACTCCTCCCAATCTTTGAGAGTCACGATCAAGTCAAGCCGCTTCTCAAGTCGAACGGAGCCAATGCCAAAAATGGACATGACATTGATGACGCCCAGCCCTCGGATTTCCATGTGATGACGGGTGAGATCCGGCGAGGTTCCGACCAGTTCCTTGCCTTCCAGAGCGCGAAAGCGGGTCATGTCGTCGCTCACGAGGCTGTGCCCGCGCTCGACGAGGCCGAGCACACATTCGCTTTTCCCCACACCGCTGGAGCCGCGGATGAGGGTTCCAACCCCGAGGATGTCGACCATGGAGCCGTATTCGCTCTTTTGTGGCGCAAAATCGAATTCCAGCGCGAGCGTCGCCGCGTTGATGAATTTCATCGTGACCATCGGTGTCCGAAAAACGGCGATGCCGGCTTCCTCCGCCGCTTCGAGCAGGGGTGGCGGCGGTTTGAGGCCACGGGAGATGATGAGGCAAGGTAACGGTTGGGCACACAGAGCCTGGCACCGCTGGCGCAGTTCGGAAGGGGTGAGGCTTTTGAGGTAGGAAGACTCGGCGCTCCCGAGGACCTGGATGCGCTTCACCGCGAAGTAACTGTAAATCCCGATAACGCGAGGCCTGGCCGATTGACGGTGGGTTCGCGGATGCGTCGATCAAAACCGAAGTCTGTCCCGAGGAGACTCATCTCGAGCGATTCGGAGTGCCGAGTGTAAAACTCGCCTACGGTGACATTGGGGTTTTTAGGGTCCGACTGGCTCATCTTAGGGTGATCTTAGGTGCTCCAGCGTTGGGTGAAAAGCACGGCAGTGTAGCGACGTCACTAAATCCGCTTTGTCCCTTTGGTCTAACAGCATCGGGTGACCTTTCGATAGCGCCCGTCGAGGGTGCGCAGGTATGCCTTGGCTGGCGTTTGGTTCGGATCGGCTTGATCGCTGAGGAGGATGTTCTTTCGATCCCTGACGACGATCGGCTCGGGCGTATAATCGGCGGTGGCGCGGTCGATTGCGGCTTGCCCAGAAAGGTCTCTCAGTAACGCGAAGGCCAGGGCTGCAGCTCCGAATGCGCCCTTTGGCATGCCGTCGCCGTCGATGCCGTCGATATTGCTCGTGCGCGGGAACCGCTCCGATTCGTGGAGCATCGGCGGTTTGCGGCGCGAACACAGAAGGAGCCACTCGCGAATGCTGATGAGTACGATCATCGTCACTAGCGTGAGGAAAGTGCCGGCAACGACCGCATCGAGCAGGCTGTTGAAATGAAGCGTGCGATTTGTGCGGATGCCGGCATCCGCGGCCGCGGAGGGGGACTCGGCCCGGGCGTGCTCGAGTGCGGGCAGTTTGCCATCGAGATCGCGCGCTGCGGCGAGGAAGCCGATCCGCTTGTCGGGATGGAAGATCTTCTGGTAGCCCGCCGTCATGGTGACCGACAGCAGCCATGCGAGCGGGATTAACGTCACGAGCGCGAGCGCGGGCGATGCTTTGCGGATGAGCATGGTTTTCAATAGAATGGTCGTCCCGAGGCAGAGCGCGATTGCGGCGAGAAGTTGGTTGGCGATGCCGAACAGGGGCCAGAGGGAGTTCACGCCTCCGAGCGGATCGCGCACGCCCTGGATGAGAAAATAACCCCAGGCGATAACCACAAGCAGGCTCGCGAAGATGTTTGCGAATAGGTTCTTCGTGTCGCCGAGTGGTTTCCAAATCTGCCCGAGCACGTCCTGGAGAAGATACCGCCCGACCCGTGTGCCAGCGTCGAGGGTCGTGAGGATGAAGAGCGCCTCGAACATGATCGCGAAGTGGTACCAAAGATCGAGCCAGCGCCCGCCCGTCATGCGTCCGAAGATATTCGCCATTCCGACCGCGAGCGTCGCTGCGCCGCCCGTGCGCCCGTAGAGCGAGGTCTCGCCGACTTCTTTGGCGAGGGCTGCCATCGCGGCCGGGTCCAGCGAGAAGCCGCTTGCGGTCACTTTGGCCACGGTGTCCGCGATGTCGACGCCCTTCACATTCATCGCGAGATACACGCCCGGATCGAGCGTGCAAGCGGCGATGAGCGCCATGATCGCGACGAGCGACTCAAGGCACATCGCGCCGTATCCGATGGGCCGCGCGTAGCTTTCGCGCGTGATGATCTTTGGCGTGATGCCGCTCGCGATGAGCGTGTGAAATCCGCTGATCGCGCCGCAGGCGATAGTGATGAAACAAAACGGGAACATCTTTCCGGCCACCACCAATCCGGAGCCGTCGACGAATTTCGTGACGGCCGGCATCTGCAAATCCGGCAGCACAAGGAACACGCCCAACGCGAGGGCCGCGATCGTGCCGAGTTTCATGAAGGTCGACAAATAATCGCGTGGCGCGAGTAGCAGCCAGACCGGCAGCACGCTGGCCAGCAATCCATAGACGATGATGGTCCAGGCGATTGGCTCGGCCTTGAAGGTGAGCGCCTTTGCCAAGACCTCATGGGTGTGGACGTACTGCCCGCCCCACACGGCGCCGAGCAGGAGCACCACGCCGATCATGGAGACCTCGAGCACCTTGCCGACGCGCAGGAAGCGCAGATAGCCGCCCATCAGCATCGCAATCGGGATCGTGGCGGCGACGGTAAAGACGCCCCACGGCGATTCGGCGAGCGCCTTCACCACCACCAGCGCGAGGACCGCTAGGAGGATGATCATGATGGCCAGGATCGCGGCGAGACCGATCACTCCGGCAAACGAATTGAGTTCCTCTTTCACCATCTGCCCGAGCGATTTCCCATCGCGGCGCATCGACGCAAAGAGCACCACAAAATCCTGCACCGCGCCTCCGAGCACGACGCCGATCAGGATCCAGAGCGTTCCCGGCAAATACCCGAACTGCGCCGCGAGCACTGGTCCTACGAGCGGCCCCGGCCCGCTGATCGCTGCGAAATGGTGCCCGAACACGATCCACTTGTTCGTCTTTACGAAATCCTTTCCGTCCTCATGCACCTCGCACGGCGTCGCCCGCGTGTCGTCGAGCATGAGCACCTTCGCTGCGAGCCACTTTGAGTAAAAGCGGTAGCCGACGGCATACGTGCAGAGCGCGGCGGTGAGGATGAAGATGGAATTGAGGTGCTCGCCGCGATGCAGCGCGAGAGTGGCGTAGGCGCCGCCGCCGATGAGCGCGACGCCGAGCCAGATCAGGAATGAAACGGTTTTCTTCACAGGATGGAGATATCTAGGGCAGCCGGTCGCGGGTGTGAATCACCAACCGTGTGCGTCTTTTGAGGAGCGCGGATCGATTGGCGTTAATGTCCGGCTGCCTTGAAAGGTTAAAGAGGATGTGCTCTTGCGCCGCCCCCGATTGATCGTCCAAATGCCCCATCTCATGCCTCCATTGTTTTTCGCACTCCGAATCCTCGCGTTCCTGGCGCTGTTGGCAACGTCGCGCGCGGACGACGAAGTCGTCGTTGAAATCAAGGCAATCGCCGGTCTGCGTTACGACGTGCCGCGCTTTGTCGTTCCGCCAAACGTCCCGGTCCGTCTCGAATTTAGCAACGCCGACGACATGGCTCACAACCTCGTCATCACCGCACCCGGAGCCCGCATGGAGATCGTCACCGCGGCGATGACGATGCCGCTCACGCCGGAACAAACCTTCATTCCGCCGAGCGACAAGGTCCTCTGGCATGTGCCCGTCCTCGTCCCCGGCAAGTCCGCGACGCTCAAATTCACCGCGCCATCCGTGGAGGGCGTCTATCCGTATGTCTGCACGTATCCGGGCCACGGCCTGATCATGTTCGGCGCGATGTACGTCTCAACGGCGAAGAAAATGCCCCCTCTGGTGAACGACAACAACGTGCCCGAGATCGCTCGCGAGACTCAAGCGATCGATGCCCTGCACGCTTTTCCGCCCCAGCCTCCATACGTCTATCGCACATTCATGCGCGATTGCGGGCCGGCGGCCATCGCGGTCGCCCTGCCGGATTCGCAAAACTACGGTTGGGATGCGGGCGCGTGCCGTTTGCGTTACGTCTGGCGTGGGGGATTCGTCGATCCGCGGGCTCACTGGGGCGGAAATGGGGACGCCTTTGCGGAAGTCACGGGCCGAATTTATTACCGCGCCGAAGCCGGTTTTCCGCTCCGCCTCGGTTCGGCGGACAAGGTGCCGAAGGTGAAGTTTCGTGGTTACCGGCTCATGGAACGATACCCAGAGTTTCAGTATGAGATGGATGGCGTCGAAGTTCGCGAACTCATCAAGCCGCTGCACCATGGCGGATTTTCGCAGACTTTCACGATCGGCCAGATCAGCGTCCCGCTCTATTTCGTCAGCGGGCAGAAAACGGGTGCGACGCTCACATCGAGCGCGGGTGCATTCCAAAAAGGAATTCTCGAATTGGCGCCGCTGCAGGCGCGACAATTCACGATCACCTACACCGAGATCCCGAATGAACAGCCCATCGGCTACTGGTCCATGGATGATGTTTTGAAAGACAAAAGACCGCTGCCTGTCGCGGGTGTGAAAGGTCGTGCGTTGCTTTTCGACGGGAAGAAGTCTGAGTTCGCGACCGGTCTGAGAACCGCTGAGATCAAGGAGTCGGCAACGCTGATGCTTTGGGTAAAAGCCAAACTTCCGGCGGCAGCGGACCAGGTGGCCATCGGGGTGCGAGCGGGTGGGGACGAATTCGCGCTCGGCTGGAATCTCGGAGGTGGACGGGGAATGGGATGGGTCGCGCGAAGTGCCGCAACCCAGGCCTCCGCGGATTTTTCTCCAACCCTGGATGACCGCTGGCATCAGCTTGCCGTGACCGTCAATAAGGGCGAATTCGCGACCTTTTTCGACGGCCAACGCACCGGATCCATCGCGGCGAAGTTGCCGCCGGACGCTCCCATTTTCATCGGCTCCGTGGGCGGGGCAAAGTTTGGCGCCGCCACGTTGGACGAGGTCCGCATCTATGCGCGCGCGCTGAGCGACGCCGAGATCCGCGCCCAATTCGAATCCGATCAGAAGCCGACATCGCCGCCGCCCGCCTTATGAACCCGTTCCTGTCTCTCATCCTGTTTTTCGCGGTCGTCGTCGCAGCGTTCTCCGCGCCGCGATCGGACGCTCCAAGCGACTTTTACCGCGTGGAGAATATCGCGCTCCCAAAGGGTCTTTCCGGCGAGTGCGGCGGGCTCGCCTTTCTGCCGGACGGACGAGTCGCGGCGTGTTTCCACCGCGGCGAAGTTTACACCTACGACGTTTCGAAAAAGACGTGGATGCTTTTCGCCGAAGGGCTGCACGATCCCCTGGGCGTCCTCGCGATCGACGACAAGGAACTCGTCGTCATGCAACGCCCGGAACTCACCCGGCTTCGCGATACCGATGGTGACGGAGTCGCCGACGAATACTCCACCATCTCCGATGAATTCGGCATGAGCGGCAACTACCACGAGTTTGCGTTCGGTCCCGTGCTGGATCGCGACGGGAACTTCGTCGTCGCGCTGAACGTGGCATCGAATGGCGCGGGTATCCGCGGTGAGCTGCGCGGCGCGTATCATCCGCTCTCGCGAGAAGGTCGCATGTTCTCGGTCGTCCCGTGGCGTGGCTGGATCGTGAAGATCTCGCCGCAGGGAAAACTGATGCCGTTTGCGATGGGCTTTCGGTCGCCGAACGGGCTTGGCTTTGATGCCGAAGGAAACCTTTTCGCCCCCGACAACCAGGGCGACTGGATCGGCAGCAGCCCGCTTTATCACGTCGAACATGGGAAGTTTTACGGCCATGCCGCGAGCCTCGCTTGGCGGGAGGGACAAACGGTGCCGCCTTTGAAAATGCCGCTCGCGGAACTCGACGCACGACGGACGCGGCCGACGATCGTTTTTCCCCACAACATCATGGCGAACTCGCCCACCCAGCCGTTGGTGGATGGGACGGAGGGAAAATTCGGCCCCTTTGCCGATCAACTCATCATCGGTGAAATGAATCGCGCGCGCCTCATCCGGGTCGCCCTGGAAAAGGTCGATGGTCAGTTGCAGGGGATGTGTGTGCCGCTGCTGGACGATCACGGTTTACGAAAGGGAAACAACCGGCTCGCATTTGCGCCGGACGGCAGCCTTTGGGTCGGCCAGACCGATCACGGTTGGGCGGGGGACAAGGGCATCCAGCGAATCGTGTGGACGGGAAAAGTGCCGCTCGATGTTTTGGAGATGCACGTCACGAACACCGGATTCGACGTCGTATTCACCCGGCCGGTCGATGCTGCGACCGCGGGAGATCCCGCATCGTGGAAGGTCTCGCGTTACGATTACGATTACCACGAAGCCTACGGATCAGCGCAGCATGATCTTGAGCCGGTTCCCGTCAGTGCAGTAAAACTTTCGCCTGACCGAAAACAGGCATCCATCGAGTTTGCGGCCCTCACGGCGTGGCGGGTCTACGAGTTTCATCTGGATGGGATCAAAGGCGCCGACGGCGCTTCCGTTTCGAATCCCTTGGTCTGCTACACGCTCAATCATTTGCTCAGCAATACGCCTGCCCCACCTCCGCCCGGCCGGGAAAAGTCTGGTGGCAAGGGCGGAGGCGGGGAGTAGCCGAAGGGCTACTCGGATTCGTCGAACAGCTCTAAACTCGGCTCAACGCCGAGCCCGGGTTTTGACGGTGGAATCAGGAAGCCGTGTTCGAATCTCCATCCGGTGAATGGATCGTCTTCGAGCAACCACGCGCCATCGAGGTCTGCAAAAATGGCCGACTGGGCGGCGATCGCGCCGGCTGCGATCAGCGCGCTGCTTTCGAGCATACAGCCGACCATGACACTCATCCCTAGTTCGCGCCCGACGTTTGCCATCCGCAGCGCAGGGGTGAGCCCTCCGCATTTGACGAGCTTGATGTTGAACCCGCTGAAATGCCTCGCCAGTCGCGGCACGTCTTCTTCCAAGACGCAGCTTTCGTCCGCGATGATCGGTAGCGGGTACGCGTCAGGGTGAAGATCCGCATCACGCTCCGGCGGAAACGGTTGTTCGAGAAACGTGACATTCAACCGGACGAGATCGTCGGCGATTGCGTCGAGCGTCGATGTTGTCCATGCACAGTTGGCGTCGACGACGATGATCGCGTTGGATCGTTTGCGGACAAATCGTAATGCGTCCAATCGGGCCTCGCCGTCGGATTTGATTTTGATGAGTGGAAATCCCGTCAGCTCTTTGAACTTGTTCGGCAGTTCTGAGCGCTCGGACAAGCCGATCGTGCAAAAGGTCCCGATGGCTCGGGGGGCAGTGGTGCGAACCAGTCCCACGACCGCGGCGCCCTCTCGTTTTGCAAACCAATCCCACAAGGCGATATCGATGGCGCATTGCGCTGCACGGGAGGGCGCGAGGTTGGGCCAAAGTGTCTGCCACGCACGCTCGATGTCGGTGACGGAACGGATCTTTAGGTCCTGGAGTGCGCCATGCAGCGACGAGAGTCGCTCCGCCACGTCGTCCGCTGTCTCGCCGTAAAAGGCGTTCGGCGATGCCTCGCCGTAACCGACAACCCCGTCGTCTTCGAGCCGCACAAATACATTTCGAACCAAAGCTCGTCGCGCCCTGGCGATGCGGAAAGTGTGGCGCGGATGCAACTCGCGAATCGTGGTTTTGATTTTCACAAATCTGAGTTTTGTGAAATTCTTCCCGCCCGTGAAGCTTGGAACGTGAGCAGCAACGCCCCAAAACGCATCGTCATCGGTTACTCCGTCGAGGGACGCGAGATTATCGCGTGGGAGTATCGTCCGATGACGGGCGGGACGCGTACGTTGCTCATTGGGGGGATGCACGGCGACGAATTCGCGACCGTCGACTTGCTTGAGTCCTACCGTACCCGAGTCCCGCGCGATTCCTTCGTCGCGGTGGTGCCGCTCGTGAATCCGGACGGGCTCGCGCGACGCGTCCGTTATAATGCGAATGGCGTCGATCTGAATCGCAATTGCCGCTTCAACTGGCGTGCCGACAGCGATGAACCGCCCGGGCCGGAGCCTTGGTCCGAACCCGAAAGTTGCGCGCTGCGCGACTATATCAAGGCGTGGAAGCCGGCGAAGATCGTCTGCCTTCATTGGGCGCTTGCCGAAATCGACGCCGACGGAGTGCAGTCGACCGCGCTCGCGGAGGCGATGTGGGCGGCGGCGACGGAGGCGGAGCGGCGGCCGTATCGGCTCCGTGTGACGGAGCCTGGTCGCGGCCAGCGGCGCCTGGAGCAGACCTACGTGGAGTGCCCCGGTTCGCTCGGGCAATGGTGCGGTTATGCGCTCGAGTATGCTGACGGCACTCCCCCAGCGATGATCACGCTTGAACTGCCCGCCGACCCCGGAGCGTCGCGCGGCGAAGAACTGCCCGCCGATCATCTGCCCGCTTTGCACGCCCTTTGGCAGCGCGACGCGGCGGGTTACCTGCGAGCCGTCGAGCCGGGCACCTTCGCGATGCTCGATGCGGTGTGCCGCCACGAGGCTTGATTCATTGCCAACGCGCGGCGAAGAGATGCCCATGAGCGTTCATATCGACATCGAATACGTGGGCGGCCTTCGGACTTCGGCAAAGCACGGCCCATCGGGCTGCACTCTCGTCACCGATCCTCCGGTCGATAATCACGGCAAGGGGGAATCGTTTTCGCCCACCGACCTGTGCGCGACCGCGTTTGGCACGTGCATGCTCACGATCATGGGCATCTACGCCGAGCGCCACGGGATCGATCTCCGCGGTGCCACCGCCCATGTGGAAAAGGAAATGGCGCAGACACCGGTGCGGCGTATCGCTCGACTCGCGACAGAAATTCGGGTTCCCCTTCCGGTCGATCACCCCCAGCGCGAAGCACTCGAGCGAGCGGCGCTCGCGTGTCCTGTGCATGCGAGTCTCCATCCAGACATCGAGAAGCCGGTGACGTTCGTCTGGGGGTGAAGCTAACGGCGCTGCTGGGCCGCCGTCAGGAGCGGCAATACCCCTGCGACCGGCGACGTGGTGGAATCGACGAAGCGTGCGGCCGCGGCCTTGAGTGCTCTCCAGCGCGCCCACTCGAAGTCGGGTGCCCAAACGATATGGCGCAACAGGCTGCGCCATTCGATCAAACCGCGCTCGATGTCGCCGGCGCGCAAGGACTCCGTGAGCAGCTTTTGGCGTGGAGTGTGGTGCTTGATGATGCTGTTCACCACTTCGCTGGCGCCCGCGCCGTATTGCGGCGGTACACCCATTTCGAGATAGCCCGGCAGATCCGCCCGGTCGTAGGTGCGCTGGCACAGTGCTCCGAGGCGCCCGCCATACGGCGACTCGTCTCCGGCGAATCGGGGGCCCGCGCGGAGATTGGCGAGGTCGTAGATCAACAGGTCGATCTCGTAGGTCTCGTCTTCCAGAGCCGCAGCGACGGCGAAGCCTTCGCCTTGATGGAAGAAGCTGAAGATGATTCCACGGCGAGTCGGCGTGCCGTCCGCTTCGATGAGGCCGAGACGTCGCCAGTCAAAGGCTGGGGAGTTGGTGATTTCGACGCTCTCGCACCAGCCCCGCTGGGCGCAGGTCCGGCACGGTAAAGGCGCGTCGCGGCGTTCCGGCGGGGAGGTGAGCGCGGCTCCGTGATGATCGATCCAGGCATCGGTCTCGCTCCGCTCGAAGTGCATCCGGGCGACGAGCTGATCTCCGCGAAATTCGAGTGAGAAGACCGAGCCGCCAGTCAGCTCGGGGAGCCGCGGCAGCAAATCACTTTCCAGTGCCTCGATCGAGAAGCGCGTGACATTCACCATGGCCCGCAGATGCGGTGCCACTTTGAGCGAACCGTCGCGCTGGCGACTGCCTATGGCGACTTCGCGGCCATAGTGAAAAGTGCCGTCGGCGGGAAGCTTGCAGAGCCGACCGAAGCCGATGGATTCAATGCTTTTCGCGACCGAGAGAGCTGGGCGCCAGCGCCCCCGCTCGTACACGAGGCAGTCGCCGAGATACGCGCGGGAGGACTGGGCCGGTTTCGATTCCCAGACATCACGCGAATTCAACATCTCTGCGGACCCGCGGCGGAGGTATCGGGCGCGTTCAAAGTCGACGTGCAGATCGCACGGCATCGGGCCAGTCGCACGGGCATCCTCGACGCCGAGTGGAATTTCCTGCGCGGTGAAAAGACGGCGATCCAGATCCATCGCGGCTCCAAATGGATCCTGCGAATGACGCATGACGGCGATGAGTGTGGGCCAGTCGATCTTGCTACTACGCCGGAGAAACCTTGGACGGGCATCGCCGAGCCGCGGTGTTTCTTCGGTGACGAGACCATAGCCGGCGTCGTCGAGCCCGCGGCGCCCTGCACGGCCGAACATTTGTAGCAACTCGTCCGGTTGCACCTGCCGCTCAAAGTTTCCTGCGATGTAACTGGTGCCCGTGACGGCGACCGAGCGCATCGAGAAATTGATACCGGCGGCGAGTCCCATCGTGGCCACGACGACGCGGAGTTGGCCGTTCTTGGCGAGGGGTTCGATGAGACCCGCGCGTTGCGCATAGCTGAGGCCACTATGGTGAAACGCAACGCGCTGGCGCAGCAACCGCGTGAGTGCCGGGCCGGCGAGGTGCTCCTGTTCCGCCGAAAGGGAGAGCGGCGCGTCCGGCGGGAGCGACGCGGCGAGATGGCGGGCGATTTCCTCGGCGGCATTGCGCCGGGGGGCGAAAAGCAGGATCGGCCCGAGATCGGCGTGGAGGGCGTTGGTCACCAGCCGAGGCCAGACTCCGCGAACGTGCTGGCTCGCACGATTGGGGAGCGTTTCGAGATCGATCTCCTGGAGAGGCACGGGACGATTTTCGTGCGTGATGAGGACGGCATCCCGTCCGATCCGGCGGAGCCACGCCACGACGTCGTGGGGATTGGCGACGCTCCCGCTGAGCAGGAGGAGTTGCGTTGCGGGCGGAGCGAGCGCGAGCGCCAACTCGTAGTTCACGCCGCGTACCGCGTCGGCGATCATTTGATACTCGTCGACGACGAGAAGACGTGGACCGGTTCGCTGGAGGAGTTTCCCCTTCTGCGTTTCGAGCGTGGCGACGACGACATCCGCATCGAGCCGATGGGCGAGGTCGCCGGTGGAAATTCCCACGTCCCATCCCCTGGCGCGCCACTCGGCCAGCTTGTCGTTTGCCAGTGCGCGAGTGGGCACGGTGAATACCGCCTGGCCGCGCACCGCGGGAAGTGCCAGCTCAAAGATGTACGTTTTCCCAGCGCCGGTCGGCGCATGGACGACGACGTCGCGTCGCGCGCGCAGGGCTCGGACGGCCTCCTGCTGCCAAAGATCAGGGATGACTAAACTGTGGATGAGCGCGTTGATGGATGTTTGGATAAACCACGACGCGCGCACTGCCAACATGACCGAACACCCACCGTCCGATTTGCCCCTGGTTGACGTGGGCTGTTTTGAGCGCCTCGCGGACGCCCGCGAGCGGGCGTTGGTGGTCTCCGCGATGGAACTGCCGTATTGGGTGGTGCGCCAAGGGTCGGGTTTTGTGCTGCAAGTCGAGGCTCGCGACGGCGCGGGTGTGATCCTGGAACTCGAGAAGTTTGAGCAAGAACAGACGCAGCGAACTCAAGGCCTGGTACCGGAGAAGCCTCTCCCGAAGATCGAGACGCTTTCGTTGTACGTCGCGGCATGGGTGATGGGAACATTCTGGGCGCTGCAAAATTGGATGCCTGAGAGGTGGGAGGAATCTGGCGAGGCGGTGAGCGCGGCGATCGCAAAGGACGGCGAATGGTGGCGCGCCGCGACGGCGCTGATGTTGCATGGAGATATTTCACATCTTGTGGCCAACATGGTCTTTGGGCTGTTCTTCAGCGCATTCGTGCTTCCGCACTTCGGCACTGGCGTGACTTGGCTGGCGATCGTGGCGAGCGGCTTTCTCGGAAACGTGGCGAACGCCTATTTCTACCGTGGGACGCCGCACATCTCGGTAGGCTCATCTACGGCGGTGTTTGGAGCACTCGGGATTTTGGTGGCGATCGAGTTTGCGGCGCGCTGGTCCGCGCCGGCGACGCGGAGTCGCTGGCAACTCGTGCTGCCGATCGGCGGCGGTTTCGCGTTGCTGGCGTTCCTGGGTGCAGGCGACGAAACGCACTCTCACACGGACTACATGGCGCATTTGTGGGGTTTCGGAGCCGGCCTGGCGATCGGAGCGATCGGGGTGCTCGCGCGAGTGCGCGATCAGGTTTCGCCTGCCGCCCAGAGAGTCGCGGCCTTCGGCGCGCCGGGCATCATCCTGGTGGCCTGGTGGCTGGCCTACGCAAGCGCGCGCTGAATGCACTCACCGAGCACCTGCGCGTTGTAGGGTTTCAAAAGGAGGTCGCGAAAACCTAGCGCCACGACGCGGTCGCGATCGAGCGATGCGCTGTAACCCGTGCTGAGGATGATGCGGGCGTCCGGCCGTAGTTCGAGCATTTCACGACCGAGATCGATACCCGTGCGAAGCGGCATCGTCAGGTCGGTGATGACGAGGGCGAAGTCGTTCTTCCCAAACAATTCGAGTCCCTCCAGTGGTTTGTTTGTCGTGACGGGCTGATAACCGAGGCGCGTGAGGAATCGCTCGCCGACGGTGGTCAGGACGGGCTCATCGTCGATAAAAAGAACCCGTTCGCCGTGTCCCATGGCGAGAGGCAGGGGCCGGTCGATCGTGATTGGCGACTCTGTTTCGAGTGCCGGAAAATAGACGTGAAATGTCGTCCCCTGGCCGCACTTGCTGTGGACGGTGATGCCGCCGTCGCACGTCTTCACGATGCCGTGGACGACGGCTAATCCGAGGCCGGATCCGCGGCCGGTTTCCTTGGTGGTAAAAAACGGTTCGAAGATGCGTTCGAGAGTGCGTCCGTCTATGCCGCTGCCGGTGTCGGTGACGGAAAGGCGCACATACCGCCCGGCGCGAAGGTCGGGGTGCCTGCGCACGAAATGCGCGTCGACGAGCACCGCGGCAATTTGAATGTCGATCTTTCCACCGCGCTCGTCGATGGCATGCCAGGCGTTGGTGACGAGGTTGGTGAGGACTTGGTGAATCTGAGTTTCGTCCGCCAGGATCGGCGGTGCATCAGCGTCGAGATGAGTCGTGATGACGATGCTCGCAGGGAGCGTCGCCCGGAGGAGTTCGAGGGCGTCGTTGATGGTGCTGGCCAGCTTCAACGGGCGTCGCGTCTGCTCGCGATGGCGGCTGAAGGCCAGGATGTGTTCGATCAGCGTTCGCGCCCGGTGGCAGGCCTTGGTGATCCCTTTCAAATGTGAATCGACGGGGCGGCCGCTGGCGGCATCATGCTGGGCGAGGTCCGAGAATCCGACGATTCCGCTGAGGATGTTGTTAAAGTCGTGCGCGATGCCTCCGGCGAGCGTCCCGACTGCCTCCATTTTTTGCGCCTGCCGAAGCTGCTGTTCGAGCTTTGCGCGCTCGGCCTGGTGGTGTTCCCGCTCGGCGATATCGGCTTGGAGAGCCCGGTTGGACTGCTCGAGATCGAGCATCTTCTTCTCGAGTTTCGCGATGAGGCGCGTGTTGTATTCCTTTAAGTAGATGGACTCATCCTCCGGCTCGTCGAAATTCGGCGGAGGGAGCGGCTGCCCGCGGTGCTCTTCGATGACCTCTTCGACGTTCTTCAGAAAAATCTCCGGCTCGAGCGGCTTGACTAAAAACCGATTGGCCCCGATGCCGAGGGCAAATGCCGCGTCCTTCGGATCGGTGTAGGTGGCGGTGTAAAAAATGAGCGGGACGTGCCTAAGCCGCGGGTCCTTTCGCAATTCGCGGCAGAACTGAAAGCCATCCATCCGCGGCATCAGGATGTCCGAAACGATGATGTCGTAGACGCCGCGTTCGGCGAGTTGCAGCGCCTCGAATCCATTGCTGGCGGAGTCGACCGTGTGCCCGTGACCGCGCAGAAGCGCTTCGAGCATGTAGCGATTCTCGGCCTTGTCGTCGACGTTAAGGACTTTCATGGAATTGTGTTTTTCCGGTTAAAAAACGGGAGATGTCCGCAACGAATGTCTCGGTGACGATTGGCTTTTCGATGTAGCCGACGAACCCGCACCGGATGGCCTTCTCTCGATCGCCGGCCATCGCGTAGCTTGTGACGGCGACGATCGGTATGGCATCGAGATTCTCCACTTCGCGAATCTGGCGCGCGGCCTCGTAGCCGTCCATTTCGGGCATTTGGATGTCCATGAGAATCAAGTCGGGTCGGTCGCGCTGCGCGCTGGCGAGGGCTCCGTGGCCATTGCGGGCGTGGATGACCGTGAAGCCGGAGGACTCGAGCAGAAACGTGGCGAGATAGCGATTCTGTTCGTTATCTTCCACCAGGAGAATCTTTGCGGTCATGACGTGCGTTCGGTTTCCGGCTTGATTGGCAGGGTGAAGGTGAATCTCGATCCGAATCCGAATTCGCTTTCCGCGGATATCCGACCGCCGAGCATCGTAGTGAGCTGTTTGCAGAGATACAAGCCGAGGCCCGTACCTTCGTAAACCCGGCGGGCGCTGCCGTCGACCTGCCGAAATGCCTCGAATAGCCGCTCCATGCTCTCCGGTTTAACGCCGATCCCGGTGTCGGATACGGTGAGCGCGACTTCGTCGGGCCCGATCTGAACGGTGATTATGACGCTGCCGTGCTCGGTAAATTTCACGGCGTTGTTGGTAAGGTTTAGCAGGATCTGAAAGCACTTGCGGCGGTCGGAGTGCAATTCGATTTCGGACGCAGGCAGTTCGGATCGGAGAATGAGGTCCTTCTGGTCCGCGATGGGCTTGAGTGTCTGAATCACCTCATCGACGAGCGCGTTGAGCGGAAAGCGTTCGGTTACGGTCTCCATCTTTCCCGATTCAATCCGGGAGAGATCGAGCAGGTCGTTGATCAACCCGAGTAGATGCTTGGCGGAATAGTTCACCATGCCGAGTTGCTTGAGTTGCTCGGGATTAAGCGGCCCTGCCAACCCCTGCCGCAGGATTCCGGTAAATCCGATGATGGAATTGAGCGGGGTGCGCAATTCGTGGCTCATCGTGGCGAGAAACTGCGATTTCAGGCGGTCGAGTTCCTGCAGGCGCTCATTGGCATCCGCGAGTTCACGCGTGCGCGCGGCCACCTTCACCTCCAGATTGTCGCGAGCATCGCGCACGGCGGCTTCGGCTTCGCGCCGTTCCCAGACTTCGAGGCAGAGGGCCACGAGATCGGCGATCGAGCTTGCGAAGTTTTGCTCGTCGAGCGTCCAGGCGCGCGGTGCGGCGGTGTCTTCATTGCAAATGGCGCCCACCATTTTTCCACCCGAGCGAATCGGGGCATCGAGCATCGCGTGGATCCCGAGCGGCACTAGATACCCATCGGTGAATTCGTTCGTTCGCGGATCGGTGCGCGCGTCTTCCGCGGGGATGCAGCGTCCATCAGCGAGAGCGCGAAAGTAATTGGGATAATCCGAGGCGAGCAGAGCTGTATTCTGAGCGACGGGGCCTTCGCCGGTTTTGAAAAGCGCCACGCAGTTCATGGCGCTTCGGTCGTGATTGTAGAACCAGATACTCGTCCGGCTGGTTTGGAGCGCGGTTGCGGCAAATTCGGTCAAGACGCGAAACGCCGCGTCGAGATCGTTCCCGAGCAGGGCGGGATGGTTCGCGAGTTCGGCCAGCGCCTTGTTCTGCCGTTCGAGGCGCTGCAAGGTGCTGGCTATGTTGAGTTCCGCGGCTTTGCGCTCGGTGATGTCGCGCGCGACGACGAGCACCTTGTCCGGTTCGCCGCGATCGTTGCGGACGAGACTGGCGACCGATTCGATGTGCACGATGCCGCCGTCGGCGCGGACGACGCGAAACTCAGAGCGGCGGCCAACGCCCGTGAGCAGCGTTTCGGCGAAAAGCCCTTGGACGCGGAGGCGATCGTCGGGATGGATGTCGTCGAATGCCGTGCGCAGGTACAGCGGAGCCGTGGATCCCAGAAGACGTCCGTAGGAGGCGCTGTCGTAAATGTGGCGCCCCTCAAGATCGAGGATGGCGATCAGGTCGGAGACGTTGTTGGTGATGAGCTGAAGGATCTCCTGACTGGCCCGCAGCGCCGCTTCTCCGAGGACGTGTTCCGTGACGTCGCGAAACGCCACGGCGACACCGATGATGGTGCCGTCGCGATCCCGCATGGGTGCACTGCTCTCCGCGATGGAGCGCTCGGTGCCGTCGAGGCTGATGAGGATCGATTCTCCGTTGGCGGGATCGAGGGACCTTGGCCTCGAAGCGCTTGTGAATGGACTTTCCAGCGGCGCTCGTGTCGTTCGGTGAATCAGCCGGAGTACGTCGTCGAGGGGTTTTCCCAGGGCGTCCGGCTCGGCCCAGCCCGTTAATGTCTGCGCGACGCCGTTCATCACCGTCACCCTTCCCGTGGCGTCGGTCGAGATGACCGCATCGCCGATGCTGCGGAGGGTGGTGATTAGCCATTCCTCGCTTCGCTGTGTCCGCAGCCAGTCCTCGCGCAATCGCCGTGTGCTCCAGATCAACTGGCCGAACAGCGGGAGAACGACGCAGCTCCCGGCGAGGCCGAGTTTCCAAAGAAGCTTTTTGATTCCGGCAAGCACGTCGTCGCGGCGGGCATGCACGAGCACCGTCCAGTGGAGCCCCGCGAAGCCCGGATGGTCTGGCGTTCGAGCAAATCCAGTGACGACTGGGTAATCGGATGAGCGATCGTCTTCCTCGATGAAGCCGAGGTCGGTTTTCTCCAGCTTCGAAGCGGAAGGCAGCCCGAGTTTCCTGAAGTCGAGCACGCTGGCGTGGTCCGCGGTGGAGTCATACAGAATTTGCCCTTGCTGCGTGAGGAGGTGCCATTCGATCGCGACGGCGGCGCCTTGGAGCCCAAAGGCACGTGTGGCGTTTTTAATGGCATCCATCTGTGGCAGACCAGCCGTCGCGGTCACGACGCCGAGCCAGTCGCCGTCGCGAGAGAGGATGGGCGTTGCAAAGATGGCCACCGCGGAGGGTTGAGCCTCGGATTGCCGGTCGGCGCTTCGGAAGAACGTCTGTTTGTCGTTTCGGACTGCGATGAACCAATCGCGCGCGCTGTCGTCCCGTCCGATGTCCGTGGGATTGGTCGAGGCCTGGACTTTCCCCGCCGTATCCGTGGTCCACAGCCGCTCGTATGCGGGGAAGGCGTCCTTGACCTTGGCGAGGTGGTCCGACATCGCCTGCGTTTCGTTGCCGCGAAAGACCTCGGCGTTTCCAAGCGCCTGGATGTCGCTGTATCGTCCGAACAGGAAAAGGTCGAGTTTGTCTGCCATACCCGCCGCCGCGAGCGCGAGACTCTCGCCCGTGCGGGCCACGAGATGACGCTCCACCGAGCGGAGCGACAGCCACCCTACGGCGGCGATGGCAGCCAGCATCGCCACCAGCGTCAGCGGAAGATGGGCGTAACGCCGGCGAGGAGGGCGGCGGGAATTCATCGACGCGATGGTGACCGAGCTGGACTCGCTTTCGCAAGGCTGCTCGCGCGTTTGCGTTGGCGAGTTTCGGATCGACGAATTCCCGCCTGCCATGAAATCTCATCACCCTGTCGCGATTCGCAGCCTCGTGAGATCGCCAGGTTGATCGCCTCAATTTCACCGCCATGCACCAGCCTCCAGTTCGGACACTCCTTTGCTACGGCGATTCAAACACGTGGGGTTACGACTCCGAGGCCAACGCCGGCGCCCCGTACTCGCAGCGCCATCCGCCCGAGACCCGCTGGCCGGGGGTGCTCGCCCGCGAACTTGGCCCGCAATGGCGTGTCATCGAGGAGGGACTCAATGGGCGCACCAGCGTCTTTAGAGATCCGTTTTCTCCATGGCGCACCGGTTCCGACCACCTTCCGGTCGCGCTGGAAAGTCACGCCCCGCTCGACCTCGTCATCCTGATGCTCGGCACGAACGACTTGAAAAGTATCTTCGCCGCTCCGGCGAGCGAGATCGCTGCCGGCGCGGCGCTGCTCGGGCAGACGATCCTTCGCAGCACAGCCGGCCCGAGATCGCGGCCTCCGAAGCTCCTGCTCATCGCACCGCCCGCCGTTGGCAACCTCGCGCACCTTCCGGATCTGGATGAGAAATTCGGAAGTCCCGAAGCGCGCTCGCGCCGATTTCCGGAGTTGTATCGTCGCGCAGCGGCGACGCTCGGCTGCGCATTCCTCGACGCGCAATCTTTCACCAGTCCCAGTCTCGCCGATGGCGTACACCTCGATGGCGCGAGCCATGCCGCGCTGGGGCGCGCGGTGGCCGAGGCAGTGCGGACCTTGTAGTCAGCGCCGCGTGATGCGGACCTCTGGTCGGTAGGTGACGCGGACGAGTAGGTCGCCGCGCCCGCCGCGCGGTTTGGGGAGGCCTTCCCGTGGAATCCGGAGGATCTCACCGCGTTTGACTCCGGGGGGGACTTCCACGCGGAGCATCGAACCGCCCGCCCCGGGCAGCATTTCCGATCCGCCCGCGGTCGCGCGTTGGGCGCTGATTCGCAGGTCGCAACGCAGATCACTCCCGCGCGCTTTGAAACGAAATCCGGGCATCGCTTTGACGCGCACCCGCACGAAACCGTCATCGAACGGCGCGCCGCGCGCGATTTTAAAGCGCGTTCCCGGTGCCGTATCCGGGGGGACGATCAGCGTGTAAACCTCCGTGCCGAGTGGATTGGCGGGATCTTTCACGCGAATATCGAGGGTGGTGCCACGCAGAAAGTCCTCGATTCGCAGCGAGGCGTCCTGCGCGATGTCGCGTTCGATCTTACCCCGAACTGCCGCTGTCGGCGCCGGATCGCTGGCGTCGAGTTCGCGGTCGTAGGCGCGCCGCCGCGCCGGGTCGCTGAGGACTTCGTAAGCGGTGTTCAGTTCCTGCGAACGAACGACGGCTTCCTGCGAGCCGGGATTCAGGTCGGGATGATGACGTTTTGCGAGCAGCCGGAAGGCGGCGCGGATCTGCGCGAGCGTGCACCGGCGATCGAGGCCGAGCGTGGCGTAGTGATCGGATTCGGCGGGAGGCACGCGGCGCGGTGGCGCGAGCTTCAGAGCGTGCGACCGGTCGCGGCGAGGAGCGGCTTTAGGTCTTCGACGAGGGCGGCGAATCCGGCGAAGTCCACCTGCTGCTGGCCGTCGCTGAGCGCTTCGGCGGGGTTCGGATGGACTTCGATGAGCAGACCGTCGGCGCCCATGGCTACCGCGCCTTTGCACAAAGCGTGCACGAGATCCGCGCGTCCGCAGCCCTGCGAGGGATCGATGATGACCGGGAGATGGCTCTCCTTTTTCACGATCGCCACGGCGGCGAGGTCGAGGGTGTTGCGCGTGTAGGTCTCGAAGGTGCGGATGCCGCGTTCGCAGAACATGACGTTGCCATTGCCGTGGGCGAGCAGGTATTCGGCGGCGCAAAGCCATTCGTCGACGCGCTCGCTGAGACCGCGCTTGAGCAGGACGGGCCGGCCGCTCTTGGCGCACTCGATGAGCAATTGGAAATTCTGCGCATTGCGCGCACCGACTTGCAGGACATCGGCGACTTCGGCGACGTGCTGGACATGGTTTTCGCTCAGGATTTCGGTGATGATCTTGAGGCCGGTTTCCTTCTTCGCGAGCGCGAGCAGCCGCAGGCCTTCTTTGCCGAGGCCCTGGAACTCGTAGGGCGAGGTGCGCGGTTTGTAGGCGCCGCCGCGGAGGATGGTCGCGCCAGCCGCTTTGACTGCATGGGCGGTGGTGAGGAGTTGCTCTTCGCTTTCCACCGAGCACGGACCGGCCATCAGGACGAATTTTTGCCCGCCCACCGGGACTCCGTCCACGTCGATGATGCTGTCGCCGGGGTGGCACTCTCGGCTGGTGAGCTTGTGGCGCTTTTGCACGGGCATCACCTTCTCGACCTGCGGCAGCGCGTTCAGGGACTCGAGGGTGTGGTGTGTGCGCTCGTCGCCGATGGCGGCGATGATCGTCTGCTCTGTTCCGAAAATGGGCCGCGGATCGTACCCGAGCTTCTGGACTTCGGAGATGACGAAATCGATCTGGTCGCGCGGCGTGCCTGGTTTGATGACGACGATCATGAGATTGGGAAACTTGGTTGTTGCGGGTTGAACGTTGGAAGGCGCGGAATAATGTGGGCGCCGCTTCTAACCCGGCACCCGCGGTCTCACAACAAAAAGAAAGATCGCTCGACCGTTCCATTTTCGACGCTCCACACTCCCGACACCACGCTCATGCAAGACTTCACGGCCGGCGGCACTTCACCCACTCCTTCTCGATCCAACACCTGCGGCGACGCTTCGTTCGACGATCGCGTCCGCGATCTGGTGCGGGATTGGGGCGGCGATTCGTCCCCGGAGCTGATCGAGCAGATGATCCATACGGCGCTGAAGATGTCGCGGAATGCGATCAACGTGCCCGACCTAAAGATGATGAATCGCGCGTTGAACGAACTGCGCTACGCCTCCCGCACGTTCGCCCCGTGGCGCCATAAGAGGAAGGTCTGCGTTTTCGGCAGCGCGCGCACGGCGCCGGACGCCGAGGAATCGCTCGCGGCAGAGGAGTTCTCCCGCAAGATGCGAGACCTCGACTACATGACGATCACCGGCGGTGGCGACGGTATCATGGGCGCGGCCCAGCGCGGGGCCGGGCGGGATTTTTCCTTTGGGCTAAACATCCGACTCCCTTTCGAGCAACGCGCCAACGAGGTGATCCACGGCGACGAAAAACTGATTAACTTCAACTATTTCTTCACCCGGAAGCTGAACTTCGTGAAGGAGACTCACGCGGTCGTCTTGTTTCCCGGCGGTTTTGGAACAATGGACGAGGGATTCGAAGTCCTGACGCTCATGCAGACCGGCAAGGCGCGAATCATTCCGCTCATCCTCGTGGACAGGCCAGGAGGCACTTACTGGCGCACGCTGTTTAACTTCGTCACCGATTACCTGCTGAAATACGGGCTCATCTCCGAAGACGATTTTAATCTCTTTCACGGCGCCACGAGCGTGGACGACGCCATCGCGCACATCCTCCAGTTTTACCGGAACTTCCGGTCCTACCGTTGGGTCGGGCAACGCATGGTGGTCCGTTTGACGCACCGCCTCACGCCGGGGGCCATAGTGCGGCTGGCGGATGAGTTTCGCGACGTGATCGCCACCGGGGACATCGTGCAGAAGGAGGCGCTTCCGGAGGAGGGTAACGAACCGGAACTCGCCCACTTCCCGCGCCTCGTGTTTGCGCCGCATCGCAGAAACTTCGGGCGCATCCGCAGCCTCATCGACGGCATCAACCTCGCCGAGCGCGACGACGCTTGAAATCTAGACGACGCGCTTTTCCTGCACGTAATCGGCTATCGAATTGACCGTCGCCAGCGCAGTGCGTGCCGTTTCGGAGTTCGGCACCGTCACTCCAAATTTCTTTTCCAGCGAGACCACGAGCTCCAGCGCGTCGATGGAATCCAGCCCGAGTCCCTGCGCGCCAAAAAGGGGCAGATCGTCGGCGATGTCGGCGGCCTGCACCTTCAGCATCAGGTTTTCGACCATCATTTCTTTGATTTCAGAGCGGAGACTGTCGGACATGGGTGATTGGATCGTGTGCAAATTCGGCGACCGCGGTAAATGGAGGCTCCGCTTCAAATCCGCAACTCGAAATCCATGAAGATCCGAATCGATCAACTCCTCGTTGCTCGCGGGCTGTGCGAAAGTCGCGAGAAGGCACAGCGGGCGATCATGGCTGGCGAGGTGAGGATCGGCGACCGGATCTTCGATAAACCGGGGACCCGGGTGGAGGAGGACGTGGTCGTTTCGGTCAAAACCGCGGATCGTTACGTCGGGCGGGGCGGCCTGAAACTTGAGGCGGCGCTCTCCGCCTTTGGCATCGACCCGACGGGCCGCACCTGCCTGGACATCGGCGCCAGCACGGGTGGTTTCACCGATTGCCTTCTCCAGCACGGGGCGGCGAAGGTCTGGGCGATCGACGTGGGGCACTCGCAGCTTGACTGGAAAATCCGCAGCGACCCGCGTGTGGTCGTGCGGGAAAAACTCAACGCGCGGCACCTGACGCGCGCCGATATTCCCGACCCGATCGACGTATGCGTCATCGACGTGTCATTCATTTCGCTGACTTTGATCTTGCCGCCTGCCTTCGAGTTGTTAAGCCCCTTCGGCGTGATCGTCCCGCTGATCAAACCGCAGTTCGAACTCCGCAAAGAGGATGTGGGGAGGGGAGTCGTCCGCGATCCCGCACTGCACGAGCAGGCGGTGGAAAAGATCCGCGCATTCGCCACCGGCACGCTCGGCAAGACATGGCGCGGGGTGATCCCGTCGCCCATCCTCGGCGGCGAGGGCAATACCGAATTTCTCACATGCCTATCAAGCGCCTCGGCCTGATCGCCAACGACCTGAAGCCCGGCGCGAAGGAACTCGCGCAGGAACTCGCATCGGAGTTTTCCAAGCAGGGCTTGGCGCCGATGCTCGATGCCCGAACCGCCGAACTGCTCGGGGCCGACAGCGCGTCGACGCCGGGTGCGCTTTCCCGCGAATGCGACCTCCTCGTCGTCCTCGGCGGCGATGGTACCATCCTTCAGGTGCTGCATGAGCTCGAGCAGAACACTCCTCCGATGTTCGGCATCAACATCGGCACGCTCGGTTTCCTGACGACGGTCGGAAGCGCTCAGTGGAGCGACGCCGTGGACGCGATCGTGAATGGCGAATACGTCCTCAGCGAGCGCACGCTGCTGAGTGTCGTCGTCACTCGCGACGGTCGTCCGGAATCTGCGCGCACGGCGCTCAATGATGCGGTCATCTCGCGCGGTGAACTTTCCAGGCTCATCCGCCTGAGTGTGTCCATCGACGGCAGCCTGCTCACCGAATACAACGCCGACGGCCTGATCGTTGCCACGCCCACCGGCTCGACCGCGTATTCCCTCAGCGCGGGTGGTCCCGTACTCACGCCCGACAGCGGAGTTTTCGTCATCACGCCCATTTGCCCGCACGTGCTCACGATGCGTTCGGTCATGGTCAGCGATCACTCGTCGATCGAGATCGGGCATGCCCACCCGCACGGAGATGTCTTTCTCACGCTCGATGGCCAAAAGGCCGTTCCGATTGCGCCGGGCGATTCGATCCGGATCACGCGCGCCGCGCGCAGCCTCTCGCTTGCCATGCTTCCTGGGATGTCCTTTTTTGAAGTCCTTCGGCAAAAGCTCAAGTGGGGTGGCAGCGCTTTATGATCCCGCTCGCGGACGTCCTCCAGCCCGGTCACATCATTCTCGATCCATCTTCCAAAGACCGTGCCGGCGCGATTCGCGAAGTGGCGGCCTTGTTGCATGACGACGTCCGCGTTCTCGATTGGGATGAGCTTTACTCGCGGATGCAGGTGCGCGCGCCATTTATCGCCGAGCAATTCGCCGAGTTCGGTATTTGTTTCCCGCACGCCCGGACCGACGCCGTCTCCGCCCTCACCATGAGCGTCGGGAGATTCGACCCCGGTCTCTCGCTTCCGAATTCACCGCAGGTCATCCGTTACATTTTCTGCATCGGCGCACCGGTCGCGCTCGCGACGGATTATTTGCGGCTCGTCGGGCTGCTCGCGCGCATCGCGAAAGATCCCACGAGCGAGCGGGAGATGCGTACCGCGGCAACGCCCGAGGAATTTGCCGAGACGCTCGCCAGGCTGGAGGCGCGCCTCTAGCGGATCGAGGCCGTCCCAGCGTCGGGCGCCGCAGGCACGCTCAAGAGCCTCGTTGCCTCGGTCAGGAGCCACTTTGCATCGCGGAAAGGCTGATAGGAAATATCCTGCCAGCGGACCATTCCCGCCGCGTCGATCAGGAACGTTCCATGAAGAGGGATGTGCTCGAAATCATCAAACGCACGGTACGCCTTAAACACGCTGTGGGTCGAGTCCGCGAGGATCGGGAAGGCGAAGGTTTTCCCGGTGCCAGCCTTGTCGAAGGTCTTGTGCAGCGCATCCGCGGAATCGGTACTCACGGCCACGATGTCGATTCCTGCGTCGTGGTAGCTCGTCACCATTGGCGCGAAAATATTCAACTGCTCGATACAGCCCGTGCAACCGCTGCCGAGGTAGAAAACGAGCAATACGGGACGGCCTTTGAAATCCGCGAGCGATACCTGCTTTCCGTGCTGGTCGGAAAGGCTCCACATCGGAGCGGGCGACGGATGCCAGCGGAAAGGGCCGAGCGTCGATATATCGGGCCGAGCGCCCGCATCGGGCGTCGGCGCTGCGGCGAGGCGCCAGTCCGCGGCGAGGCCCTCTGCCGAGGCGATCGGTGCGAGCCGGGCAAAGGCGGGCACATCGAGATCGAATTGAGCGGATATCTCACGGAGCTTTTTGAAAGTCGAAAGGGCCTCCTCCTTCTTGCCGCCTTTCCAAAGGATGTCGGCCAGCGTCGCGAGCGGAAGCGCCTGTGCGTCGTCCGCCTTCACCGCATCGCCGGCGAGTTGCGCGGCTTTGGCGTTATCGCCGAGAGCGAGCTGAATGCGGGCCCGCCGGATGTTCGAGAGATCCTTCGCAAGAGCGAGTTGGTCGCGTGCCTGTGCCGCATCGCCCGCCGCCAGCGCCCGCGCCAATCGCAGCGCAGCGACGGCGGACTCCGTCGTATCGATGCGGTAGGAAAACCCGCGGAGCGCACTGGTCATCGCTGCGGCGATTTGATCCTCGGGCTTTCGTTCCTTTTTCCCCTGCGCCTCCGCGGCATCCGCCGCCTTGATCCGCTCTGTCCGCGCGTCCGCCAGCATCGTTTTTAAGACATCCAATTTCTCCTGCCCTTTCGTGGCGTCGCCCTTGCCGAAGTAGGCGCTCCCCAGTGCGCGCAGGCGCCGCGCCTCGTCGAGCGGTTCATCGTGCGCGGCGAGATACATCGTGCCGTCCAGTTTCGCGAGGTCGTCCCACATCTCGAATTGTTCGAGCGTTTCCACGAGGCGCTCCCGTCCCATCTTGTAGCTTTGCCCGCTCTTCGATCCGAGCCGCGGAAGTTCGATCATGTTTTTTGCCAGATCGATGCCGGCGTGGACGCGCCCGATGTAGCCGAGGTTTTTCACCAGCCAGTCATTATTGTGTGCAAAATTATGGATCTGATCCGGCAGCACGTGGGCGCCGATCATATAAGCGTGGTCCACGCGCGCCGATGCCTCCTGCTGCCACGCGGCATCCGCGTAGCGCTTGAGGTTTGAGAAGGTGTGACCGGGCATGTGCCACAGGTGCGCGATGCCCGGCGCCGCCTGCCCGCCGCGCGCCGCGGACCGCAGAGAGCGTTTGTCGCCGTCGTTCCCGTTCCACAGATGGATGAGGTAATGATGCACACCGGGATGCATCGGATTCACCGCGAGGACCTGTTGCGCGAGCGCGTCGACCGCCATCCGGCTCGGCATCGTGCCGCCGTGGCCTTTGTTATCCCAGATTTGGAAAACGAGGAACGCCTTGGCCTCGATGTCCTGCGGAAATTCGTAGCTCAGATTCTCCAGCGCCGTCACCAGCGCATCGCGCCGCACCTTTTCGTCCTTCTTCGTCTCAGCGTAATAATCCGCCCACGCCTCAATGTAGAGTTGTTCGTGCCGCGGCGCCTTGTCCTTGCGCTTTACCGCCTCCTTGATGAAGCCCGCCGCGCGTTGCTGATTGTTGATGTTCGCCATCGCCATCCCCCAGTAGGTCATCGCGCAATCGGCATCCAGCGCCGCAGCCTGCCGGAATGAACGCTCCGCCTCAAAATACCAGAACCCGTGGATTTGCCCGAGGCCCTGGTCGAAAAACTTCTGCGCGAGATCGTTCTTCGTCGCGACCTCGAGATGCACGTCCCCCATCCCCGGCATCAGGACCGCAGCCTGGCGCGGCCCTTCATTAAAAGTTTCGCCGTTCAGCGAGTGACCCGGCAGCGGCTTATCATCCGGCTTTGTGGTTGGGGCGTCGTCCGCACGCGAACTGAGGGCGAGCGCCGAGGCGAGGAGGAGCAGGGGAAAGGCGCGCATCGTGGTTTCCGAAGTCACCCGAGAACTTGCCTTGCGTCAAGCGGCACCACCGCGCGCTTGCACGATCGTCACCATGTTTACCAATGTTGGCGGATGCTCCGGCCACTGCTCATTTTGCTCCTGCTGCTCATCCCGGTTTATGCTGAAAAGATCGTGCTCGTCGCGGGTGGCGATGCGCCGGAGCTTCACTTGCGGGAACCATTCGATGTCGAGTTTTTGCCGGACGGCTCACTTGTGGCCGTCGAGATGACGAGCGGAAATCGCGTGCTCGCCGTCTCGGGGACGGGGCAGTTGCGGATCATCGCCGGCACCGGCGCGAAGGGTTACTCCGGCGACGGCGGCCCCGCGTCCGCCGCCACTTTCAACGGCATCCATAACTTCGTCGTGCTCGCGAATGGCGACCTGCTCCTCGCCGATTCCTTCAATCACGCGATTCGCCGCATCGACGCGAAATCGGGTGTGGTGGCGACTTTCGCTGGTGGAACGAAAGGGTTCCTCGGCGACGGCGGCCCGGCGGCTGGTGCGCAGTTCGACACGCCCATCCAGATCGCGCTCGATCCCGCCCGGACCGCCCTTTTCGTCGCCGACATCGGCAACTGCCGCGTCCGTCGCATCGATCTCGCCACCGGGATCGTCTCGACGGTCGCGGGAAATGGCGGCAAGTCCCGGCCCGACGATGGCGCCACGGCGGCGACTTCTTCCCTCGTCGATCCTCGTGCCGTCGCAGTCGCGGCGGACGGTTCCTTCTACATCCTGGAACGTGGCGGAAACGCCCTTCGTTTTGTCGATGCCGCCGGAAAAATCCGCACCGTCGCAGGAACGGGTAAAGCGGGTCTCAGCGGTGACGGTGGCCCGGCGATCGCGGCGACGATGAACGGCCCGAAATACATCGCGCTGGACCACGATGGCGGCGTCCTGATCGCCGACGCGGAGAATCACGTCATCCGCCGCTACACGCCGAAGGACGGTCTCATCACGCGAGTCGCCGGTAGTGGAAAACGAGGCACGGCGGGACTCGGTGGCGATCCGCTCGCGTGTGAACTAGCGCGTCCGCATGGAGTCACCGTCGCGCGCGACGGCACGCTTTTCATTACCGACAGCTACAACGATCGGGTGCTGAAGATCGTCCCCTGATTTCGCGTCGCGCGGCTCAGCCTGCGATGACGCGCAGGATGGACTCCTTGTCCGCCTTGGCTGGGATGATCGATCCGCATTGATCCCGCGCCACGTCGGGATCTTTCAAGCCGTGCCCCGTCACCGTGCAGACGATGCGGCCGCCTTCCGGCACGCGGGGCAGGGGACACGCGGCGCAGGGGGAATCGCCGAGGCACTTAAGCAGACCCGCGATGCTCGCGGCACTGGCGGGTTCAACGAAGATGCCCTCGTTGGCCGCCAGCCACTGCTGCGCGAAAAGAATTTCCGCATCCGTCACGATGTCGATCGAGCCGCCCGAGTCCTTGATTGCCGCGTTGGCCAGTGACCAGCTCGCCGGATTCCCGATGCGGATCGCCGTGGCAACCGTCTCGGGCTGGTCCACGATCTTGTTGTGGAAAATCGGCGCCGAACCGGCAGCCTGAAATCCCGCCATCCGCGGCAGGCGCATCGCCTTCCCGAGTTGATGGAATTCCGTATACCCCTTCCAATACGCGCTGATGTTACCCGCGTTGCCGACCGGGATGACATGCAGATCCGGCGCATCGCCGAGGACCTCGATGATCTCGAATGCCGCCGTCTTCTGGCCTTCCAGCCGATGGGGATTGATCGAGTTCACGATCGCAAACTCGCCGCTTTCTCCCAACTCCCGCACCAGCCGCAGCGCATCGTCAAAGTTTCCCTCGATGGAGACGACCTTCGCGCCGTACATGAACGCCTGCGCCAGTTTCCCGAACGCGATTTTCCCGGCGGGCAGCAGCACCACGCAGCCGACGCTTGCCCGTGCCGCGTACGCGGCGGCGGCGGCGCTCGTGTTACCCGTCGAGGCGCAGATCACCGCCCGCGCGCCGGCTTCCACAGCCTTGGAAATGGCCATGGTCATACCGCGATCCTTGAACGATCCGGTGGGGTTTAGGCCCTCGTATTTCAAATACACCTCGCGACCGCGACCGACCCTCGCGCTCAGCTTGGGGGAATGGATGAGCGGCGTGGAGCCCTCGTTCAGCGAAATCACGGGCGTCGCCTCCGTGACGGGCAGGTAAGACCGGTAACGGGCGATGACGCCGCGATCGTGGAGAGTGCTTAGGGACATGCTTTGGAAAATAGGGCGCGGACTATCGCCCGTCCGAGGCGGCACTGGCAAGCGGTGAAAATATTCCCGATTGCCGAAACAAAAATGGCGTTCGGCGGCGCTTTCATCGGCGTAAAATGCCACTCACAGCGTGTTACCTTCCACTTCCCCACCCGAATGGCGCGACTGGCTCGCCCTCCACGCCGCGAAGCTCCTCGTGTACGCCCGACAGCAGACGCGCTGCGAAGCGGACGCCGAAGACGTGCTCCAGGATGCGTTGGTGGAAGCGTGGGAACGCTGCCGTGGCGAGGCTCCGCCGCTCGCACTGGTTTTTGCCACCATCCGCCGCCGCGCGATCGATCGAGTCCGCTCGGCGGAGCGGCGGGTCGTGCGGGAGCAAGCCGGCGAACCCGCGTCGTGGTTTGAGCCCGAGATCGAATCGCGCGACACCCATCGCCAACTTGAAGAAGCCGTGAAAAACCTATCTTCCGCTCATCGCGAGGTCGTGACGCTCAAGACCTGGGGAGGTCTCACGTTTCAAGAAATCGCCGATACGATCGGTGTCCCGCTCGCCACCGCCGCGTCGCGCTACCGCGCCGCGCTCGAAGAGTTGCGTGGTTCCATGAAGGAGGTCCGTCGGTGAACGACGCCGAGATCGAGCGCGAACTCAGCCGCCTCAGTCCCGCCCGGGTGCCGGGCCCGATGCTCGCCCGCCTGCACGCGGCGCCGCCGTTCGCGAGGAAGATCGTCCCGTTCCCAGTTTGGATCGCCTTCGCAGCGGCAGCGGCTGTCCTCGTGTGCTTCTTCGCCCTCCGTCCCGCGCAGCCGGGGCTGCCGCCGGAGACTGGCACGCTGGAAACCTTCCAAACGGTCGAAGTCGACCATTACCTCGTCGGCGCCAGCGATCTCGGTGTGGTGGAGATTCGGCCCGGCGAACCGTATCGGCTGGTCCATTGTGTCTGGGCCGACCTCGAGACCTACCGCAGCGCGAGCGGCCCCGGCCGGCTCGAAGTCCGCCAGGCCCGCGATCAAATCGTGCCCATCGCTCTCGAATTCCAATAACCCCAAAAACTCCATGAAAACAAAACATCGTATCCTCATCCCGTTCATCGCTGCGTTCGCCGTGGCGCCTGCCAGTTTTGCCGGCGAGACTGCCGCCGCAGCAGCGGGAGGCGCGGCCATTGGCAGCGGCGGCACGGCCGTCATCACCGTCGATGCCAACGGCAAAAAGGAAACCAAGGTCATCAATCTCGGCGACGGAAGAACAACCACGACTGCCACCGCGACCGTGCAGCTCGGCGATGGTAAAGTGAAGACCACGCCGCTCACCTGGATGGGCGTCGCGACCGACGAAGTGTCCGAAGAAGTAGCCAGTCAGCTTCCGCTCGATCCGGGCACCGGCCTGATCGTGGAGCACATCGTTCCCGAGAGCCCGGCGGCCAAGGCAGGTCTGCAAAAAAACGACGTGCTCATCCGATTGAACGACCAAATCCTCGTCGCGCCGAAGCAACTCGGCGCGCTCGTCGCCAATCGAAAAGCCGGCGACACGATCGAGGTGACCTACCTTCGGAAGGGGGAAAAGAAAACGGCGACCGTCACGCTTGCCACGAGTGAGAACGCGGGCCGCGACGACGCGAGCACGGATATCAGCATCAATCTCGGCGGGTCGAAGATCGACTTGGATCGCATCATCAAAGATGCCGCCAATACCGCCAATTCCATCATCCTCAATCACAAGACCATCTTCGTCGGCCCCGATGGAAAACCGATCACCTTGGATCCTGACGCCATCACCAATCAGGTGTTGAAAACCCTGAAAGAGTCAGGCTTGAACTCGGACGTCATGGACGCGGTGAAGCGGGCATTTGAAGACGTGCAGAAGCGAATGGAGGAAAATCGCGAGCGGTGGGAGAAGCCGCTCACGCGGTAGCTGCGGCGGCGGGTGCCGGCGATCGGCTGCGGAGGTAAATCCTGTTGAGCGGGACGCTCCGCCGACTACGAACGTGCGCCGAAATGTTCGACCCGGATCATGCGCGGCTGTCGTTTGACGCAGGTGAGCGCGGCGATTTTGGCGAGGGCCGCCGTCATCTGGGCGGTGGTGGCGTTGTGAATCATCAGGACGAGAGGGACGTTGGCGCCCTCGTCGCCTTCCGGCTGGAGGATCGATGAAATACCGATGTCATTTTCCCCAAGGATGCCGGCGATCTGCGCGATGACGCCAGGGCGATCTTCGACGGTGATGCAGAGATAATACTCCGAGACAATCTGGTCGATCGGCTTGCAAGTGCCGTAAAGACCGTGGGGCATGAATCCGAGATTGCGCCGCTGGGAGAGGACGGCGTCGGCCGCTTCCGCGAGGTCGCTGATGACGGCGCTCGACGTAGCGTCCTGCCCAGCGCCACGACCGTAGAACAGCGTGTCACCGACGATGTCGCCTTTGACGGCCATGGCATTGAAGACGCCGTTGACGCTGGCGAGGACGTGCTTCTCGGGGACGAGCGTGGGGTGGACACGGACTTCGATCTGGCCATCGGGATCGGCTTTGATGATGCCGAGCAGCTTGATGACGTAGCCGAGTCGACGCGCGAAACAGATGTCCGCTGCGGTGAGTGACTCGATGCCTTCGACGAAAATCTTGTCGGTCGGAATCCAAAATCCGTAGGCGAGCGAGGCAAGGATGATCGCCTTGTGAGCCGCGTCGCCGCCATTGACGTCGAGCGCGGGGTCGGCCTCGGCGTAGCCGGCAGCCTGGGCCTCGGCGAGCGCCTCGGCGAATCCCATGCCGGCCTCGGTCATCCGCGTGAGGATGTAGTTCGACGTGCCATTGATGATGCCGTGAATGGACTGGATGTGGTTGCCCACAAAGGCTTCGCGAATCGACTTGATGATCGGGATTCCACCGGCGACCGCGGCTTCAAAGAATACGGGAACCTTGTGCTCGAACGCGGCCGCGAAGATTTCCTTCCCGTGCTCGGCGAGGAGGGCTTTGTTTCCGGTGACGACGATCTTCTTCCTCGCGATGGCGCCGAGGATGAATCGGAGGCTTTCCTCTTTCTGCCCCATCAGCTCGACGACGATCTGGATCGATGGATCGTCCAGGAGCGACATCGCGTCGGTCGTCAGCAGGTCGGGTGAAACGGCGATGCCGCGATGCCGGGCAAGGTCGCGCACGGCGATCTTCGTGACGTTGAGTTCGATGCCGAGGCGCTCGCGGAGCAGGGCGCGATTTTGCGTGAGGTGCTTGAAGACACCCGCGCCGACGTTGCCCATGCCTGCGAGTCCGATGCCGATTTGTTGCATGTTGTTTCTTTGGGAAAATGGAGCGCGGACTATCGTGCGGCGTCAAACGGGGACGCAAGCGTGATTTAGGACACGGCTAGCGGCGGAGGATGCGGACTCGG
>JAYTDO010000173.1:0-1717 GCA_043735935.1 Chthoniobacteraceae bacterium | reverse complement strand
AGATGGCGGCGAGTGCCTGCACGTCTTCCGCGGCGGTGACGCCGCTGGCGAGCAGGAGATCGACGAGCGCTTTGCGCGAAGTCATTTCCGTTTCGCGGTGCGTTTCGGAGCCGGTGCCGGTGCGTCCTCGCGGAGCGTCGTGCCACCTTTGCGGAAGGTTTCATCCGCAGGCACGTGCGCGCGAATGCCTTTCGGTGCGAGCGTCGCTTCGAGATCGGGCTCAATCTGCAAACCTTCAAACTCGCGCTCGCGCTGGTCGATCGTGCCGCGCGGAGTCTTGACCACTTCCGGGCGTATGAGGATCACCAGTTCCTCGCGCGATTTAGTAATGCGGGTATTGCGAAAGGCCGCGCCGAGATACGGAATTTTGCTCAAGTACGGGATGCCGCTGTTCGACTTGGTATTGCGCTCGATCCGCAGTCCGCCGAGCACGATCGTCGCTCCGTTCGGCACGCTCACGTTCGTCTTCAGGACGCGGGTTCCGATGCGGGGGATTTGATTGCCGCTGATGGTGTCGCTATCGCCCGAGAGTTCATCGATTTTCTGCACGATCTCGAGCTGGCATTCTCCGTCGGAATTGATGAGCGGGAGCACCTCGAGTTGGGTCGCGACGGTCTTGAACTGCACGCTGGAATTTGTGGAGAGCCCATTGTTGGAGTTCACACCCACGGCTGAGCTGGTGATGTTCGTCGGGACGGCAATCTCGGTGCCCGAGGAAATTACCGCTTTCTTGTTATTGCTGGCGAAAACATTGGGGTTCGATGTGACGCGAAACCGTCCCGTGGTATTCAGCGCCTGCACGATGACATCGAGTGCATTTCCCGCCGTAAAAAATCCTCCCAAACCTGCCGCGCCGCCACTCGCGATCTGGGTGATTTTGCTCTGGTTCAACAGCGCCGCGAGGCTCAGCCCGCGCGGACTCGTCAGCGTGTCGGGAGTGACCACGAAGCCCGAAGTGCCAGTTGTGCCAGTCGTCGAACTACGCAGCCCTTTGTCGCCGCCATTCCGCAGGATGTAATCAACGCCGAACTGCTCGTTGTCCGTTAGCGACAGCGTCCCGATCACCGCATGGATCATCACCTGCGGCGAGCGGATGTCGATGTTGTCGAGGAAAGCAAAAACCTTTTGCTGCACGTCCTTGTTGCCGATCACGATGATCGCGTTCGCGCGTTTGTCGGCGATGATCTTCGTATTGCCCACAGTGAAGGCCTCGGGCACCACATCGCGCTCCTCCGCATTCAGGCTCTCAGAAAATCCGCCCGTCCCGCTCCCGCCGCTGCCGCCGCCGTTGCTGGAGTTGTTTCCGAAACGGTTGTTGTCCGAAAGATTCTGATTGCTCCCCGTGTTCCCGCGATTCCCCGTGCCAGTTTTCCCATTCGAGCCGCCTCCTTCATCCTTCTGGCCGGGATCGGAGATCGCCTGCTTCATCGCTTGGAGAATGTCGCCCGCCGACACGAATTTCAGCGGACGCGTCACCGGCTCGCCGAAGATCGTGTCCGCATCCAGTTGCTCGATCAGCTTGCGGAAAAATTTCAGGTTTATCGGGCGCGTCACGATGTGAATGCGATTCGTGCGCTGATCGGCTTGCAGGATGGTTTTGCCGACGACCACCGCGTCTTCGGAAAGCACGCGCCCGGAATTCACCTCGATCGTGCCCGGTGCCGTCACCTCCACCGTTGCATTGCCTCCCGGCAGCGGCACGCCTTCCGGCGTCAGC
>JAYTDO010000172.1:0-5330 GCA_043735935.1 Chthoniobacteraceae bacterium | reverse complement strand
CGGCCCGCGCGACCACCTCGGCCGCTCCCTCCGCGACCTCGACCTCCACACCCGCCTTTGCAAATACCCCTGCAGCTTCCTCATCTACTCCCCCGCCTTCGACTCCCTCCCCGCCGTCATGCGCGACAGCATCCTCACGCGCCTCCGCGCCATCCTCACCGGCGAAGACCACGACCCGCAGTTCGCCAAAATCGCCGCCGAAGACCGCCGCGCGATTTTTGAAATCCTCCGCGAGACGAAGCCGAACCTGCCGGAAAACTGGCGCACGCCGTAGGTTTTTTGGATGGTCACCAGTGGACACCTCACCCACTGCGCCGAGAGGGCCACGCCATCGTCGGCCCGCCCAGCTCGGGAAAAAGCATCCTCATCGCCCAGCTCGCGCCGCATCTCGAAGCGCCCGGTTTCACCCCCGCCTCTTCCACCTCGGTCCCGAGCAGTCGAAACGTGCAGCGGCCTCAGCCGATAAGGCGCTCTCCCGAACGACATGGAGCCCAACGAATCGTGCCCAGATAGAGGGCCTCGCCATGAATGCGATCATGACCGACGGCACGCATGATTTCCCCGGGAACCAGCGCCGTGAAACGCCCGGACGGCTCGACGAGGCCGGTAGTGACAAACTCCCCGGGCCGCCGGGCCGTCCACAGAACCACGTTGACGCGGCCCTCGGCGACGAGCGTCGCAACGCCATTTTCGCTGCCGCGCAGATGCCCGCGCACGACCTCCCCTTCCATCCGAAAATCGTCGATCCAAGTGCGCCGTCCGGCGCGCAGAAAAAGACCCGCGCCCCAGACCCCCGCGGGCGAGGTGCATTGCCGGGGAGCTTCACGGACGACAAAGGAATTGAACGACAGCCGGTTTGGCCGCTCGAAAACGCCCTGCCGGAAGGCGGTGTCGAAGGCCGGGCCATGCACCGGATCGCCCGCGAGGGATTCGTAGGCCACCTCGATCACGCGCGATTCATTCGGCCCGAGCCGCAGCCACGCGTTGCCGACATAGACGCGAAAGTGTTCACTGTTCTGCTCGGGGATGGTGAGGTAGGTGGCCCGCGCGGACAAGGTATTGGTCACGCTGAGGCCGGTCCACCGCCGCTCCGAGGGCGACCCGTCGCTAACCGTGGTGGTGTCGAAATTGGACTGTGCCCAGTTGTTGAAAATCACGATCTCACTGCTGCTGGCATCGAGCGGATCGACGTAGGCGTCGATGCTCGCCTTGACGCAAAAATGCTCGACCTCGAGGTCGCCGATTTTCAAATCCACGGGCACGTCCCAGTCCTGTTCGAACTGAACCGTCGCTCCCGCGGGAACGTCGTGGCGTGCCGGATCCGGGAGATTCGTCCAGGTGCCGGGACTCGTCGTGAACGGAAGCCACGCGAGGCCCACGCGAACGTTCTTCGCCGCCAGCGTGCCGGCATTGCGCACGCGCACGACGATCTTGTGCCGCCGGCCCTTCACTACTTTGTTGTCGCCGCCTGGACCTTGGATATCGATGTCCGGGCTTTTCCAATCGCCGCGTCCCGGAGCCGGCGTGATCTGCAATTCCGGACGATGGGCGCTTTTGTATTCCACCCGGACCTGGACGGCATTGGCATTCGCCGGATCGACTTTGTCGAAAACGAGCCGGAAGTCGTGCTGGCGCGTCGGGTTGGTCACATCGGTTTCCTCGTAGTCCTCGCCGCCCGCTTTGAGGACGGGGCCGTCGCCGTCGGCATCCGCACCGAGCCGCATAATGACCGGACGGGCGGGTTTCGCGGCGCCGTCCGGGTTGACGTCCGTGCCCACCACCAATTGCGCGCCACCCTCATTCGCCATGAGGCCCTGATCCGTCAATTGCCCGGCGATCGTCCGGCGGTACTCGAAATAATAGTTCCAGCCATCTTGCACGCGGATCTCGATCCCGGCCTTGCTCCCGGGCGTCGGACCCTGCCGGGTGAGCGACTCGACGGCTTGCAGCCTGACCGTGCGGCCCGCCGGATTTTTCCCGAAGTCGAAGCTGTCGATCCAGTTCGGGTGGATCCATCCGAGGCGCAGCTTGTTCGCAATCGAGGCGTGCGGCAGCGAAAATTCCGACCCCATGAAGTCGAGTTCTCCGATGGTGCGGGCCTCAATCTCCGCCGGGTAGTCGCCGCGGTTGTAGAGATCTTCGAGTCCGAGCGTGTGCCCCAGTTCGTGACACAACACGGGCAGCGAAGGCAGGCGCTGAGCCACCGGCATGCCCGTCGGGTCGGTGTCGTTCATGAAAACCAGCGGCTTTTTCACCACCGAGGTCGCGAGCGCTGTCTTCGACCAGAAATTGGCGCTCGTCGCCTGCGGCCACACGAATTCCGCCGGAAAATCCTTGTCTGCGATGGTCACCTTTTCGTCCGACGCCGTGCGCACGGCGAAGACCACCGCATCGCAACTGCGGATGATCGCGTCACCGGTGCCATTGTCGGCGAGCACGTTGCAGAGCGCGGTGGCGCAGTCCTGGGGAAATGTGGATTTTGGATTCCACCCGCCCCAGATGTCGTCCTTGTCCTTCGGCTCAAACGCGTCACCCCAGCCCATGTCCACTTTGACCGGCCCCAGAACGCCATTGGTGGCCAGCGCGATGCTCGTGCCGCGCGGTGTCGCCGGGCCCGCAGTCTTGAAAAGCGACGTCTCCTCGTAGTATGCCTTCACCGAATTCGCCGCGCCGACGAGCGTGCTGGACCAGTAACCCTGCCGTCCTCCCGCGGTCGTGCCGAAGCCACGATCCTTCAGCTCGACCAGCACCACCAACACCCGCCAAATCTCCGGTGCGGGGTGAACATTGACGTTCTGGGGCCCGGTCGGTCCACCGCCCCACGAGCCCTGCACGAACACCTCCTGTTTGCCGGTCACCGCCACCCCCGGTCCGAGGTCCGCATCGGGCCAGTGCGCCGTGACCCGGAACCGCGCCCGGGCCAGCGTCCTGCCGTCCGCGAACTGGCGGCAGGCCACATGGTATTCGCCGGGATGCAGCCCCGCACCCAGCACGAAGCGCGTCCAGCCGGTAGGTGCTGCCGGCTCAGTGCCCGCCGAGCAAAAACCGCCGTCCTCGCCTTCCTCCACAATGAATTCCACATCGCTCCGTGCCAGACCGGCGACCGCCAGATTGGCCTCCGCGCGGGCGTAACCGCCAACGAAAAGGGGACCGGTCGGAACGGTGATTTCGAAGTCCCCCGCATCGAGCCCCCATTCCCGAGCCTCGATGGTGTTCGCGGTCACGGCGAGAATGAGCGAACGCCACCGGCAGAGACCGCGCACTTCTTCCGCGAGCGTGGGGCCGCTCACCGTGGGTTCGCCGGCGAGGCCCAGCAGCGCGTACTGCGCGCTGCCTCCCGCCGCGGTGAGAATCGCCGGAAAACCGGCGAGCGGTGCGGCCAGGATCGCGGTGGTGCCATCGGGAGCCGGGATCGTTGCGCGCACGATTCCCGAATCGAGTTCGATGAGTGTCAGTTGCCACCCGCCTGCGCCGTTCCCGAGCACCGCCGCGAGTCGTTCCCCGGCGTCGATGGTCAGAGCGAGGGGATTGCCGAGTGCGCTGGAAAGTGTCTCCGTCATCCCGGTTTCTGGATCGAGCAGAAGAAGCAAGCCGGACCCCGTGAGAATCAAGAGCTTCGCGCCGTCCGGATGGGGGGCCGCTGCCACCACCAGTTCGCCGAGCGTCGCCTGCACCGTGGCTGCGGCCCGATTCGCGTCGTCCCGCGTCGCTCGGAGCACCCAGCCATCCTGCTGGACCACGTCGATCCCGAGCGCATTCGGGGACAGCATGATCGCCGCCAACGGACCGTATCCCCGACCGTGAATGGTTTCGCGGCCATCCAAGAGCCGGAATGACCTGATCTCGCCGTCTGTGGATCCAAACCAAACTGCATTCCCCGGTTCGTCGAAGACAACGCACCCGGCGGCAATTTCCGAAACTGAGAGGATTTGCGTCTGTTTCATGGCTCACGAATTTGGATTTTATGCGAGCAGAGTCGAGGCTGGTTTAGAGGTTTGATGCTGAGCCGGTCAGGAATGGGTTTTGGCCTGCGCCGACTTCCTGAGAACCATCTCCAGGCTTTGTCTGGTAAGTTTTATTTAGAATTATTCTTGATATGGCTTCGCCGCGCCCGGATGTTCCGGCGTGCCGATGACCAAGAAACCTGAGCCCAAGTCCTACGATGAGACGATCCATGAAAAGGGATTCCGATTCACCGGGCAGCGACGTGCGGTCTATGATGCGCTGATGGGGAAGCGGGATCATCCGACGGCGGTGGAGGTCTTCATGCGGGTGAAGGGCAAGGTACCGTCGATCTCGCTGGCCACGGTCTATAACTGCCTCGAAACACTGACGGACTGCGGGCTGGTCAAGACCGTCAACCACGACCGCGAGTCCGCGCGCTACTGCCCGAATCTCGCGGAGCACGCACATTTTTTCTGCGAGGGCTGCGCCGGCGTGACCGACATTCCGCTACGCGCGAAACGGCGGGCGCACGACATCTGGGAACTGCCGGAGGACGTTTCCATCTCGCATCACGAAATCTCCTTCCGCGGGCTCTGTCCGAAATGCGCGAAAGCCGCGGCGCGCAAAACCACGAAATCCAAATGAGTTCACTCGTCATCAAAGACCTTCATGTCAGCATCGGGGACAAGGAGATCATCCGCGGTCTCACGCTCGAAATCCCGAAAGGCGAAGTCCATGCCGTCATGGGGCCGAACGGCTCCGGCAAGAGCACGCTGAGCAAGGCCATCGGCGGGCATCCCGACTACACGGTGACCAGCGGCGAGGTGCTGCTCGACGGCGAAAACATCCTGGGCCTCGGCCCCGACGAACGCTCACGCAAGGGCCTGTTTCTCGCCTTTCAATACCCGATGGAAATCCCCGGCGTCTCGAACGCGAACTTCCTCCGCGCGGCGCTGAACGCGCGCCAGGCGGACGGCGAGGAAATCGAGGCGACGGAGTTTTACGCCCAGATGTATGCCGAGATGGACAAGCTCGAGATCCCGCGCACTTTCACCGCGCGCTCGGTCAACGAGGGCTTCTCCGGCGGCCAGAAAAAGCGGAACGAGATTTTGCAAATGGCCATGCTCAAGCCGGCCTACGCCGTCCTCGACGAGACGGCCTCCGGCCTCGACATCGACGCGCTGCGCATCGTGAGCGCCGGCGTGAATGCGCTGCGCGGACCCGATCGCGGCATCCTGCTCATCACGCATTATCAGCGTCTGCTCGATTACATCGTGCCCGACGTGGTCCATGTGATGGTCGAGGGCCGCATCGTCCGCAGCGGCGGCAAGGAACTCGCGCTCGAACTCGAAGAGCGCGGCTACGATTTCATCAAAGACGAACTC
>JAYTDO010000171.1:0-1531 GCA_043735935.1 Chthoniobacteraceae bacterium | reverse complement strand
CGCGCCGACGAAATGCTCTCGTCTTTCCGGCGCGGCCTGCCGTCCACTTTCCGCTACGACGACACCGGCTTCCGCTGCGTCATCGCCACCGATGGAGGCAACCGCTGATTTTATGAAACTGCTCAAATTCAACCTCCTCTTTCTGCCCCTCCTCGCGCTCGCGCTCGGCGCGGTCAGCTTCACCGCCCGCGGGCTCCTGCGCGAGAACGCGCGCGAACAGATCGTGCAGAACGCGCGCATCATGATGGAGACCGCCACCTCCAGCCGCACCTACACCACGAAGAAAATCGCGCCGCTCCTTCAGCAGAAGAATTTCAAGATCCAGTCGGCCATCGCCGAGTTTCAAAAGATGCTCGATGAGCTGCCCAAGGACGCCGACCCGGTGATCCCGAAAGACGTCCACTACGCGAGTGCGAAAAAGGCCTACATGCTCGGCCAGCAAAAGCTTCTCGCCACCCAGCAGCAGTTGATCGCGGCGGCGAAAGACAAGCCCGCCGAACTGCTCGACGTCGTCTTCCGTCCGGAGTCCGTGCCCGCCTTTGCGGCGACGGAAATCTTCAACTATCTCAACGCCAAATATCCCGATTACTTCTACAAGGAGGCCACGCTCAACCCGACCAATCCCGTGCATCGCAGCAGCGATTGGGAGACGGACATCATCAATCAATTCCGCGGCAACGCCGCGCTCCTCGAATACCTCGGCACGCGCGAAACGCCCACCGGCACCGCGCTCGTGCTGGCCCGCCCGATCCAGATCAAAAGCGGAAGCTGCCTCGCCTGCCACAGCACGCCGGCCAATGCGCCGCCGGAAATGCTCAAGCTCTACAGCGACAAAAACGGCTTCGGCTGGAAGATGGACGAGATCATCGGCGCGCAGGTCGTCTCCGTGCCGATGTCGCTCCCCGTGGGCCTGGCGGATGCGACGTGGAAAAGGCTCACGCTCTGGCTCGGTGGGGCGTTTGTGGCCATCGCGCTCGCGGGCAATGCGGGGGTCTTTTTTCTCACCGGCCGCGGGGCGTGAGGCGGAGGGGAAATGACGAATGACGGATGACGAATGACGAGGGAATGACGAAGCTCGAATTCCGAAGGCCGGGGCGCACGTCCGGCTATTCGGCATTCGGGTTTCTTTCGTCATTCGTCATCCGTCATTCGTCATTTCCCCACCTCCGCGCGGCTACACCCGCTCGCGCTTTTTCAAAACGAACCACGCGACGAAGTACGTGACCACGCCCCACAGCCCCTGCGCGAGCAGCGCGAGCCACGCGGGCCGCCCGCGGTCGTAGATTTGGCCGGTGGTGATTTCGTGCTCGGGATCGAGGTTCAGAAACGCCTGATGGTGGTCGCTGAGGATGTCGCCCTTGGCCTCCCGCATCCACAGGAAGCTGGTATCCATCACCGTCTGCGCGCTGAAGGTCGGCGTGAGGCGGCTGATGGCGAGGACGGATTTGGTCATGTCGCTCGGGGCCACGGTGTAGCCGGAAAAAAGAATCTGCGGGATCAGGATGAGCGGGACAAACATCACCGCCTGCAT
>JAYTDO010000170.1:0-6008 GCA_043735935.1 Chthoniobacteraceae bacterium | reverse complement strand
CGCGCCGGCCTTCGCGCCATATCTCCTCGAGACCAAAGACGGGCGCACCCTCGCCGGCATCCTCGCGAGCGAGACACCCGCGAGCCTCACGCTCCGCCTGCCGCTCGGCGTCGAGGAAACGATCCTGCGCGCCAACGTCGCCCACCTCGAAGCGATGCCCGGCTCGCTCATGCCCGCCGGGCTCGAGACGGCCATGTCGCCGCAGGATCTCGCCGACCTCCTCGCCTTTCTCAAAGGCGAACGCTGACCGCCGCGTCCGCTGCACCGCACCGCAGCCGGCTGACCCGCGCAATCACCGCGCGCACAGGGCAGTTTCCAGACAGGTTGCCAGACTTCCCGCTCGGGAGCGGCTACGGCTGGTCCAATCCCTGAAACAGATCGGCCCACCGGCAGCCCAGCGCCTTCCGCATGCGGTCGAGGTAGTCGATGGTCATGTTCCGCTTTCCCGACTCGACACGCTGATAATAGGCGCGGTCCACGTCGGCGAGTTCGCAGAGTTTTTCCTGCGTAATGCCCCGCTCGTAGCGAAGCCGGGAAATGTTCCGGCCAACGATTTGGTAAGCGAATTCTTCCTTCTTGGGCACGCCGCAATCTTGCGTCTTGTCGCGCGTCTTGTTGGCCGCCTATAAGCCACGTTTGCCAGCCGCCTATAGGCGGCTGGCGTATCCATGACGCACGCTGCACGATGGCTAAAATCGAGGAACTGATCGGACAAATTACCGATCCGCGGTTGCGTGCGGAGATCGCAGCGGCCATCCGATCCGGTCATGGCCGCACGGGCGAAATCGGGAAGGAATACCGGCTCGAATACGTCGGGAAGATGCGCCGCGAGGAGGTGCTCGCGCAGACGCCCGCCGCGCCGTGGCAGCTCGTCCGCCGGTTCTGTGCGGAACGGCCTTTCGCCGATGGTTGGCAGAATCTGCTCGTGTGGGGCGACAATCTCCTCGCGCTCCGCGAACTGCTCGCCGACCAGCGCGGGCCGAACCGCTTCGGCACCCGCGGGCGCATCAAGCTCATCTACATCGACCCGCCCTTCGCCACGCGGCAGGACTTCATGAAGGACAAGGAAAAGGCCTATCGCGACAAGGTGCTCGGCGCGCAGTTCATCGAGTTCCTCCGCCGCCGGCTCATCCTTTTGCGCGAGTTGCTCGCCGCCGATGGGAGCATCTACGTGCATCTCGACACGAAGAAGAGCCACTACATGAAAGCCGTCCTTGATGAGGTGTTCGGAGAGGAAAATTTTCAAAACGAGGTCATCTGGAAGCGAACCTCGGCACGCAGCGATTCGCATACGTTCAACCACATTCACGATGTCATCCTCTTCTACTCAAAGGGTGAGGCGTTTCGGTTCAATGAGCGATTTATCCCTCATGAGAGAGGCTACATCGACCGCTACTACACATACGCCGAAGCAGATGGGCGTAGGTTCGCGACGATCGACGCGACGCAAGCCGGGCTCCGCAACGGTCCATCGGGAATGTCGTGGCGTGGATTTTCGCCCTCCGTGAAGGGGAATCATTGGAAATTCGCGATCCACGAGTTGGATCGACTAGACACGATCGGTCGAATCTATTGGCCAATAAAAGAAGGGGGATGGCCTCGTTTGAAGACGTATCTCGACGAGCAGAAAGGTGCGGCGATGCAGTCGATCTGGTCTGACATCAAAGCGGTGAACAGTCAGGCGGCTGAGCGGATCGAGTATCCCACGCAGAAGCCTGAGCAACTTTGTGAGCGCATTATCCGTGCGTCGTCGAACCCTGACGACATCGTCCTTGATTGTTTCGGAGGGAGTGGGACGACGGCGGCGGTGGCGGAGAAGCTCGGGCGGCGTTGGATCGCGATGGATTGCGGGAAGCTGGCGATTTACACGACGCAGAAGCGGCTCTTTTCCCTCACGAGCACCATCGGCGCAGCGAAGAAGGACGACCGCGCGGAACCGGAGCGCGTCGAGGATTTCAGCGAGCATCTGAAGTCCGCGCCCGGCGTGCTGCTCATCACCGAAAAGGCGCGCAAGGGCGAGTGCGAGGTGACGCTGGAACTGCTGGCCGATCTCGCCGCGCTCGCGCGGAAGCACGATCTCGTAAAGGCCGGCGCGGCGCTCTCGCTCGTCTGCCCCGAGGACAAGCTGCGCGTGCCCGCGGCGCGGCTGGAGGAATGTGACACAGCCCGTCCCGGCTGGGCGGACGGTGAATCACAGCCGGGACGGGCTGTGTCACTTTCTTCGGGCATGAAGATGCTGCGCGTGGGTGGCGTCGAGTTTCGCATCTCGTTCATCGCGCCGCGCGAAAAGGCGGAGAAGGAAAAGCCGCTGCCCGCGCGCGAGTTCGCGCTGTATCGCGCCGGGCTTTACGACATGGCGGCGATCCGCGCGATGCCGTGGGCGGAATACCGGCCCTTTGTCCTCAAGCTCTTCGGCGTGCGCGAGCATCCGCACACGCGCTACGGCGTGGCGCTCGACGGCTACGTGAAGACGGACTCGGCGCTGCTGTGGAATTTTCCCGATCACAAAAAACTGACGCTCGACTACGGCTGGGTGAATGACCTGCACGCGGCGCTGCGGGCACGGCGCGGCGAGCGGTTCTTTGTCATCGCGCCGGTGGTGGCGATGGATTTCGCCGAGGACGAGGTGGAGATCGACAAGACGGTTTACGTTTTCCTCAAGGTGCCGCTCTCCGTGCTGCAACGGCTCATCGAGCGCCGCCCGCCCGCCGCGCGCCGGACGCCGACGCTGCCGCAGCCGGTGAAGGAGGCCGACGTGAACGAGGTGATCGATGCGGTCGGTTTCGATTTCATCTCGCAGCCGTTGGTCACCTGGGGCGCGCTCCGGGCGAAGCGCAAGGGCGAGATGCTCGCGGAATGCGCGATCGAGATCACCGAGTTCCGTTCGCAGACGCTGGCGACGGAGCCGGAGGATTTTGCGAATTTCGAGAGGTTCTCGCTGGCGATGATCGACCTGGATTACGACGGCGACGTGTTCCGGCTGGGCCGCGTGTTTTGGGCGGAGGATCTGTGGAAGGAAGCCGGCGGGCTCGAACACGCGAAGGCGCTGACGCTGCGAGTGCCGGAGCAGGATTTCACCGGGAAGAAGATGATGGTGATCCTGTGCGACCGCTACGGGAACGAGAAGCAGCGGGTGTTTGCGAAGGGGGATTTCAAATGAGCCTGCAATTCCGCATCGCGGATCAAGTGCTCCGCGTGGACGACACGCGCGAGGCGACGGACGCGCTCGTTCACAAATACGACGCCTTTCTGAACCTGCTGTGCGACGACCGGCACGCCTTTCTCCGCGAGGCCGTGCGGGCGGTGTGGGGCTTTCTCGTCTCGGACAAATACCCGGACCTCGAACGGCTGGCACGCGAGAACTACAATGCCCGCGAGGTGATCCGGCAGCGGCACGACAGCGTGGACACCTTCCTCGCGCGGATGCCACTGCGCGCGAAGAAAGCCGCCTCGCTCGACCTCGCGACCGGAGCCGGGAAAAGCTGGGTAATGTATGCGCTGGCCGCGCTGGCGCTGGCCGAGGGGCTGGTGGATCGGGTGCTGGTGCTCTGCCCATCGCTGACGATCGAGGAGGCACTGCTGGAAAAGTTCAGCGCGTTTGCCGGCAACGCGGAACTGTCAGCGATCCTGCGCGAACTCGGTGCGGCGGTGGCGATCCCCGGCATCCGGCGCGGCAATACGACGGTCGGCCCCGGCGAGATTTGCATCGAGAACATCCACGCAGTCTATGAAAACACGGGCACATCCATCGGGGACAGCTTCCGCGGAAACGGCGCGCGGACATTGGTGCTCAACGACGAGGCGCATCACCTTTTCAGCCCGCCGGACAAAGGGATGAAGAAGTGGATGGAGTTTTTGCTGAACGAGGAATTCGGTTTCCGCTTCATCGTGAACGTGACGGGCACGGCTTACATTGCCGACGATTACTTCGCCGACGTGGTCTTCCGCTACGGGCTGAAACACGCGATCGAGGCGAAGGTGGTGAAGAAGCCGAACTACGTGCTCGCCCAAACCACGCGCGACAACGGATGGGCACAGACCTACGCGATTCACGAAAAGAACCGCGAGGACTACGGCGCGACGCTCAGGCCGATCACCATCGTAGTGACGCAAGAAATCGTGCGGTGCGTCGAGGTGTGGCGCGAGTTGGTGGACTTCCTCGCGAAGAAGGAAAAGCTCACGAGCGAAGATGCGGAGCGGAGAGTGATCTGGGTCACGTCGGGCATCCCATCGAACGCCGCGGAAAAAGCGCGCGCGGCGGCGGCGTGTCCGAAACGCAACGCGGACGACAGCCCGGAAAAGCGGCGAAAGGAAAACCTGGCCGCGTTGCGCGGGGTGGATGACGCGGCGAGCCCGGTGGAATGGATCGTGTCGGTCTCAATGCTGACGGAGGGCTGGGACGTGAAGAATGTTTTCCAAATCGTGCCGCACGATTCGCGGGCGTTTTCGTCGAAGCTGCTCATCGCGCAGGTGCTCGGGCGCGGGCTGCGCGTGCCGCCGGGGCTGGACCGCGAGCCGCTGGTGTGGATCAACAATCACGAGAAGTGGTCGCCGGAAATCGCGAGCCTTTTGCGCGATGTGCTCGAGATCGAGAACACCCTCTCGTGGGGATTTCAGCCGAGCCGCGAGCGCTACGTCTTTCCGCTGCACAATCTGCGCTACGAGCCGGAGCAGACGACGGTGGAGACGAAGCGCAAGCCGGCAGCGGCCCCCAAAGTGACTTTCATGCCGCAAGAGCGGAAGACGACGGAGTTCAGCACCTTCTCCGAGACGGGCGCGCTGGCGGTGGAGATCGAGCATCTCGGCGCGACGGAACTGGACGATGCGGTCAGCATGATGCGGCTTTTTCTCCGCGAGAAAGACGAGGAGATCGCTGCGACGTGGCCGAAGGAGAAACTGCGGGAGTTCATCGTCGCGGCGCTGCGCGCGGGCGGATACGATGAGACGTTTCTCAGCAAGGAAAACAGGCTGCTGCTGCAACAATCGTTTGGCCCGATGTTCCGCGAGACGGACAAGGCGCACCCGCGGATGAGCCAGATGGCGCAGGAAGTGGTGCCGGTAAATCTCGCCGAAGTGCCCCGGCAGTCATTCTCCGAGAGCGGGCTGAAGGAGCACGGTTCGGTGTGGTATGTGAGCGAAGAGCCGCCGGAGTTCAGCGGGGCGGAGGTGCATCTGTGGGAGCAGTGGCAGAAATGGAAGAAGATCGCGGGCATCGACGAAAGCGGCTTGAGCGAGGACGTGCGGCGCATCACGGGGCGCATGCAGCAGGTGGATCTGCGCGCGTTCAAATCGCCGTGGAATGTCCACTACGCCAGCCACGAACCGGAGCGGGAGTTCTCACGGTTGCTCTTTGCGCAGGCGGACTTGTTCGAGGCGTTTGTGAAGATGCCGAACCAGGGCTGCTACGCGTTTCCATATTCCTACAAACCGGCGAAGGCGGCGAAGACGCACACCGCAAACGAAAACTTCAACCCGGATTTTTTCATTCGCGTGCGCGCGAAGCACGACCTCCTCGTGGTGGAGGTGAAGCAGGACGACGATGACACCAACCGGAACCGCGCAAAGTGCCGCGACGGGCTCAAACATTTCGCCACGCTCAACGCGAAGATCACGGAACTCGGCGAGCCGTGGCGCTATCACTTCTATTTCCTGTCGCCGGAGGACTTCACGAAGTTCTTCGAGCGGGTGCGACTGGGGAACTATGCTGGGTGGATGTCCGGGCTGATGCAGCACCTCATGTCTCGCGAAGCGGGTGCAGGAGACTGATCTTCGCCCGCGAGAGCGAGGAAACAAGGGCGACTTCGAGCAGGAAAATGTGCCCGTCACCGCGGCGTTTCCCTACACCGCAGCGTGACACCGGCGACTCCGCGGGCAGCCCGCAGAATCACTTTTGCAGGACGAACCGGTGCAGGTGGCCGAACTGGCTCCACTCGGAAACGATCAGGTTGCCGTCGCGGTCGATGGACGCGCCGTGCGGCGAATTGCAGATGCCGTCCTTCCACTGGTCG
>JAYTDO010000169.1:0-46476 GCA_043735935.1 Chthoniobacteraceae bacterium | reverse complement strand
GTCGACGCAAAGATCACCGTTTCGATGGTCGCCATCAATCCCCACGGCGGGCAGGACATATCCGTGATGCAGACGATCGCGGCGACGACCGGCGGGCGTTATTATTTTCCCCAGGACCCATCGCAGCTCCCGAGCATCTTCATCAAGGAAGCCAAGACGCTCAAACGCTCGATGCTTCAAAACAAAGTCTTCACCCCGCAGGTCGAGTTTCCGTCGCCGATCCTGAAGGGTTTCGACACGCTGCCGCAGCTCCGCGGTTACGTCCTCACCACCGCGAAGCCCCGTTCCAACACCATCCTCCGCGCTCCGCCCGGCGAGGGCGAGACCGCGGATCAAGTCGACCCCGTGCTCGCCACATGGCGTTTCGGGCTCGGCACGACCGCCGCGTGGACGAGCGATTTCGCGCCGAACTGGGCCGCCGACTGGATCGGCTGGGACAAATATCGCGCGTTCATCAAGCAGCTCGTCCAGGAAATCTCGCGCGTCGAAGTGAACAGCGACCTCCACCTCCGCGCCTTCGCCACCGGCGGCCAGGGTGTCGTCACCGTCGAAGATTTCGCCAAGGCCGACACGTTCCTCGATCTCTCCGCCCGCGTCAGCGGACCGCGGGGCGAAAACGTCACCGTCCCGCTCCGGCAGACCGGCCCGCGCCGGTACCAGGGCGACTTCGCTCTCTGGGGCAAAGGCCGTTACCAGGTCATGGCCGCGGGCGTCGGCAGCGGACCCGGCGGAGCGGCCCGCAGCGACCAGGCATTCGGCGGATTCGCCGTCCCTTATTCGCCCGAGTATCTCCGATTCCGGAGCGATCCGATCTTGCTAAAACAGATCGCCGAACGCACCGGCGGCCGCCTCCTCAGCGCGGCGGATCTCGACGTCTTTCATCCCGCCCGCACGCCACGCGAAAGCAGCCGCCCGGTCTTCGACTGGTTCCTCTTCGCCCTCGCCATCCTCCTGCCGATCGACGTCGCCGTCCGCCGCGTTCAGCTTGATTGGACGGTGATCGCCGGCTGGTTCCGCCGCGGTCCGATGGATAAAACCTCGACCGAAACCATGGGCGCATTGCTTCAGCGAAAACAGCAAACGCAACAATCCCTCGACCTCCCGAGACCCGCCGCTCGTCCCGCGCTTTTCTCCACACCAAAACCGCCACAGCCGCCCGCGAAAGCGCCTCCCGAGACCACCGCACCGCCGCCCGCCGACGACACTCCGCAGTCCACCACCGAGCGCCTCCTCGCCCGCAAACGCAAGCGGCAGGAAGACGACGGATCGTAATGGTCCCATATTGGGATAATTGATTGTGAACCGCTCGTCGCGTGGTCACGTTTTTGCATCAACATGGTCGATCTCGACGAACTCCTCGCCAAACTGAAGTCGATCCGCCGCGGGCTCCGCGCCGAGTATCTTTAGCCGCATGACTCCCCGTGGATCGTCGGCTTTTCCGGCGGCAAAGACTCCACGCTCCTTCTCCACCTCGTCGTCGAGTGCCTGCTCACCGTCGCGCCCGACGAACGCCGCCGGCCAGTCTATGTCGTCAGCAACGACACCCTCGTCGAGTCCCCCGTCTTCCAGACATTCGTGGACAAAATGCTCACCCAGCTCCGCGAAAACATCGACGCCCTCCGCGTCCCGGTCGAGGTCGTCCGCACCCACCCGCTCCCCGAGGAATCCTTCTGGTTCAATCTCCTCGGCAAAGGCTACCCCGCACCGAATCGCAGCTTCCGCTGGTGTACCGACCGCATGAAAATCCGCCCCACCTCGCGCTTCATCCGCGAGCAGGTCAGCAAGAGCGGCGAAGCCATCCTCCTCCTCGGCGTCCGCAGCAGCGAATCCGCCACCCGCTCCGCCAGCATCGCCTGCCACGCTGATGCCGACGGCGGCCATCTCTCCCCGCATTCCGACCACAAAGGCGTCTGGATTTTCTCGCCCATTAAAGACCTCACCACCGACGAAGTCTGGTGCGCCCTCATCAATAACCGCCCACCGTGGGGCGGCACCTACCGCGACGTCATCACGCTCTACAAAAACGCGCTCGGCGGCGAATGTCCCTTCGTCGTCAGCGGCGACGACGCTCCCTCCTGCGGCAGCAATTCCGCCCCCTTCGGCTGCTGGACCTGCACCGTCGTGGAAAAAGATAGCTCCATCGACTCGCTCATCGCCGCCGGGCACGAAGACCTCCTCCCCCTCGCCGACTCCCGCAACCGCCTCAAAGCCGTCTCCGAAGACCCCGAGTGCCGCAGCAAAGTCCGCCGCAACGGCCAGCCCGGCCTCGGCCCGCTGACATTCGATGTCCGCCGCATGCTCCTCGATGAGCTGCTCGCCGTGCAGCAGGAGACCGGCATGGAACTCATCTCCGCGCTCGAAGTGCGGTTGGTCCGCGAGCAATGGGCGGTGGATCAGGCGGAGGAGTCTTTGCGAAAGGTCGAACGAATCTTCGCGCCGACACGGCGTGAAGAAGCGAAAGCCGTGGCCTGATGTCTGCGTCGTCGTCTCTTTGGTTCGGATTATCGCGAATTGAGCTTTCGCCGCCTCGACACACGCCGCGGTTCTGCCAATCTCCGCCCGCCCTCACCGCGAGATGAAAAGGAAACCCGCTCCAAGAAAACCGACACCGCTCTACCGCCAAAAACCGCTGCGGCGCAAAAAGTCGTTGCAACGGAAGAAGCCGGTTCGCCATGCTGACGATTCGTGTGTGGTGCGCGAGGAACCGCCGGAACAAGCGCTGTGCCGCGCGTTGCGCTGCGTGGAGCTTTTCGCGGGCGCTGGTGGTCTCGCGCTCGGCGCGTCCAACGCCGGTTTCGAGCATGATGCCGTGCTTGAATACAATCACGATGCTTGCGAGACGATCCGCGCGAATCAGCGGCGTGGCTACGAACTCATGCGTCATTGGCCACTGATTGAGGGCGACGTTCACGATCAGGATTTCAGCACTTGGCAGGGACGCGCAGACCTCGTTTCGGGCGGTCCGCCGTGTCAGCCGTTCTCCATCGGCGGCAAGCATCGCGCGATGGGCGACCGGCGTAACCTTTTCCCCGAGGCGGCGCGTGTGGTGCGCGAGATTCAACTTCGCGTGTTCGTGTTTGAGAACGTCAAGGGACTGACGCGCTAATCGTTCGCGAAGTATTTCAGCTACATCGTCCTTCAGCTTAGCTATCCGGGAATCGTCCGGCGCGAACGGGAAGACTGGATAGACCACCTGTCGCGGCTGGAGCGCATCCGCACCCGAGGCGCGGAGCCGGACCTTCGTTATCGCGTCATCTCGCGGCTGCTGGACGCAGCCGACTACGGAGTGCCGCAAAAGCGCGAGCGTATTTTCTTCGTCGGCTTCCGTTCCGACATCCGCGTTCCGTGGTCGTTCCCATCGGCGACACATGCGCGCGAGGCGTTCATGAAAAACTAGACCTATATGCAGTTTGAAGTCGGCGAGCGGTATTTGGCTGAGGAAATTCAGCAGCGATTGGAGGTGGGAAATGCCGGCGGTATTCGCGTGTCGCTCGACGGCAAACGGCAAGTCCGTCGAGTGGTGTTGTTGACGGCCGCTCCGACCGCAAAGATTGAGCGTGAGAATCCTTACCACGACAGAATCGAAGGCGATGTCCTCGTTTATGCGGCGGCAGGACTGCATGGCGACCAGACATTGGGCGGCGTAAACAAGCGACTGGCTTTGCAACCAGATACCCAGTTTCCGATTTACGGTTTTCGCCTGAATGAAAACCGGCGCAAGGCTGGCGTCAGGCGATGGGAGTTTCTGGGCCTGCTGCAATTTCTCCGTCTCTATCCCGACAACCAAATCGACCGCGCAGGCAACTTACGCAAAGCGTGGCTGTTCGAGCTTCGCGTTTGTGCAGAGTTCACGAAGGTTCGGCTATCCGAGGAACAAGCACTGACAAGCGCCGCCTTCGCCGGATTCAAGTTTGATGCCGAGCGCGAAGCACGGGCAGATGCGGATGCGATTGTTGAGCCTGCCTCCGATATTCGAGCAAACGCCGAAGCGGTTGAACGTGTCCGTGCCAAAATATTCGCGCTCGACCCGCGCAGCTTTGAACTCCTCGTGCAACACGCCTTGGAACGAACCGGTTTCGTTGAGGTCAGCGTCACTCGTTACACAGCGGACAACGGCATCGACGTAAACGCCCGTGTGTCGCCGGTGCAATGGCCTATCGCAGGCGTTCGCGTGCAAGTGCAGGCGAAGCGATGGCTTCACACCGTAGGACGCCGTGAGGTTGCCGAACTGCGCGGAAGCCTTGAGCCATTCGCCCAGGGTGCAGTTGTCACCACGAGCTTCTTCTCGCGCGCAGCAATCTCAGAAGCGAAGGCAGGCGGACGCCAGCCAATCGTTCTTGTGGACGGTTACCACTTCGCCCTCACGGTCAAATCGCATGGATTGATTGCGGCTTAGAGCGTGTCATGCACTTTGTCGGACTGGTGTCCGCATGGGCCAAAGGCCCTTCACAAGCCAGCCCAGGGCAACGCCCTGGGTTCTTGGCGTGAATCGGACAAGCCCTGAAGGGGCGAAACATAATCCTGCCATCGCTTGTCGCGCCCCTTCAGGGCTGTCCGCTTGTGCGCGCAAACCCAGGGCGCTGCCCTGGGCTGGCTTGTTTTGGGCCGTTGGCCCACGCGCATGAAAGTGCATCACACGCTCTAGTTCAGCGGGTATTCGCGCTCAACTTGAGCAAGAGCGGTGTTTAGGTTGTTCGCGAGCGGCGTGTCGCGAAAGCCGTTCGATTGGAGCCACTCGATAGTATCTTTCCCGACGTCAGCAAGCTCACGGATGCCGGGCAGGAGCAATGGAAACGGACCAAGGCAACGGTAACTCGCTTCGGCGGCGCTACGGATGAATCGCCTCGCCGCCGCTTCGTTCAGAAACGAATGGAGATACTGTTCTTTGCTCGTCCCTCCGAACTGAATGACGACCTGAAGTTCTATTTCTTGAATTGTGTTCGGCATGACGGCGATTGCCGCGGACTCGTTCATCGGCTGCAAGCATTTTTCGGAACAGCTCTCACACCGTATCACCGGCTGGCGGCGCAAAGCGCCGCTGCCGGGCAAGCAGGATTTCGTTTTCCGCGCGGCGAAGCTCGCGGTGTTTGTGGACGGTTGCTTTTGGCATGGCTGCCCGGCTCACGGACGGACGCCGAAAACCCGCGTGGCTTTCTGGACGGCGAAGCTTGCGCGAAACGCGCAGCGCGACCGCGCCGTGACGCGCGCGTTGCACGCGTCCGGCTGGACGGTCTTGCGCGTTTGGGAGTGCGCCTTGGCGCGCGGGCGCGCCGGGCGCACAATGGCCCGCATCACGCGTGCCCTTGAGCGCAGCACTTCCAAGTAGTCGCAACGCAGAAGCGGACTTGGGTTTTGGGTTTTGAAATGACCCAAGAAAACCCAAGAAAACCCCAAAGCGTTCCGCGCCGCCGGTTGTGAGCGCGATCAGAATGGCAAGACCACGACCGGCGTGCAAATCGCGCTGGAGCTGGCGAGCCAGGCGCGCATCCCGTTTCTCTTCATCGACCCGAAAGGCGAATTCGTCGCCGACGGTCGCCCCATCGGAGCTTTCGCCGGAGTCGCCAATGTCGGTGCGATGGAAGCCGGCACCGATCCTGTGCCGCTCGATTTCCTCCCGCGCGCCGATGCTGCGCCGATGAAGATCGCCCGCGCTGCGATGCGCCTCCTTGATACGCTCGTGCTCTGCTGCAAATCGCCCGGCGACTTACAAAAGGATCTCCTCCGCACCGCCATCGAGCGCGTCATCACCGACGGCGGCGACCGCAATCTCGAAACCATCCGCGAAACCTACGAACGCGAACTCCGCGCTGCCGGGAAGGAAAATGATAGCATCGTCAGCCGCCTCAACGAGCTGACCCATCTCCGCTGCTTCGACGCCAAACTCCAGCCCGCGCAATTCTTCAGCCAATCCTGGATCGTGAGCCTCAAAGGCCTGCCCGAGGAATTGAAGCGCCTCGTCACCCTCGTCCTGCTCGATTCCGTCAGCGCCTTCCTCCTCGACCAGCCCGACTCGCCAGTGACCGGCGGCTTCCGCAGCTTCCGCCACCTGCTCGTCCTCGATGAAGCGCGCAAAGTCCTCAAAAAGCGCCGCTCCGAATCCCTCGTCGATCTCGTCCGCCAGGGCCGCTCCAAAGGCTCCGTCGTTATGCTCCTCTCCCAAGACCCCAGCGATTTCGAGGGCCAGACCGACGACTTCACCACGCAACTCGGAGCCGTCATCGCGTTCGCCTGCGCCAAAAGCCAAAAAGGCCTCGGCTCCCTCCAGGGTGTCTTCGGCAGAAAGCTGCAAGCCAGCGAATTCACCGACACCTATCTCACCCCCGGCATCGCCTTCGTAAAACTCCCTGGACGGGAACCGGAGCGCATCCGCTGCTTGCAGCCGGAGGGGTGAACTGCATCGTCGTCCCATTCCCGAGCTTGAGTGGGGCATCCGAAGGATGCGGAGAAATGGTGATCTTCGCGAAGCGGGAGGCGGAATGGTGCCACACGTTCATCGGCGGCAGGTGGATCCTGACGTTGAACTGCCGGAGACATCCCGATGGGTGGATCCACTTCTGGCGTATATCGATGACAATTCTGGCGGAGAAGGAATCGTCAACCGGCACCCTTCGGTGCTCCGCGCGCGAGCGTGAGTTTTGGATCGCTCAATGCGGGCCGCTGTCCCATTTTGCCCCTGCGATACCGCCTTCGCGCCCTGAACTTCCGCTCCGAACGCCCACCGCCACGCATCTTCGCAAAAACGCTCGATGACCATGGAACCCTGGAAACTCCAAGCCATCCTCGCCGCGATTTTTGCGGGGCTCACGTCGGTGCTCGCGAAAAGCGGCCTCGCCGGGATCAGCGCGGATACGGGGCTGGCGGTCCGGACGACGGTCGTCTTTTCGCTCGTGCTCGCGAATGCCTTCGCGCTGGGCGGCGCGGGCGAACTCGGCGTGATCAGCGCGCGGCAATTCGGCCTGCTCGCGCTCTCGGGCGTGACGACTTCGCTGTCGTGGATTTTTTACTACCGCGCGATGAAGACCGGCACGGTGTCGTATGTCGCGTTGATCGATAAAGGCAGCATCCTCATCACGCTGGTGCTCGCGTTTCTGCTGCTGAAGGAGCCGTTCACCGCCAGGGCTGCGATCGGGTCGGCGTTGATCCTCTCGGGGATTCTCGTGCTGACGTTGAAGTGACCCCGCAGGGCCGCCCGTTTTACAGGCCCTTGCTCGGCTGTAGTCCGCCTTGGTTTGGCGGCATGAGGCCGCGGCTTTGGGGCGTGCGGTTGAGGGGATTCGAGCTGCTGCGCTGCTGGCGCGGCGCGTCGAGGAAGGGCTTTTGAGCGGCGGCGAGATTCGCGGCTGGCAGATCGAGCGCAGTGCCTTCGTCGCACCAGATGGAGGCGTCGATGTTTTTGGTGAACTTGAAGCCTTTGAGCGAGGAGACGGGAAACGCGACGATCGAGCGCGGCGGCAGGGTCGGCAGGAAAATGAAGCCGCCGGATTCCATCTCGTAAGTGTGGATCTCGAGGCGGGCGACGTTGTCGTTGAGGCTGTTGGTCTCGCTGGAGACGCCGAGCAGGGCGGTGAGCCCGGCGGCGAGCATGCGGTCCTTGTGCATCTCGTTCACTTTCTCCGTGTCCTGCTGCCGGCGCGCGGTGATGGCGCACTGGTGAAAGGTGCGGTCGCTGCGGTTTTCGATGCGGGCCCAGACCATTTGTTTGTCGACGATGACGGAGACCGCGAGGGGAAGTTTGCCGGGTGCCGCGGCGATTTTACGGCTTTCGGCGAGCGTGCGGATGTCGGCGCGGGCCCAGGTGTGGACGTCGGCGCAGAGGGTCTCGAGGGTGAGTTGATCGCGTTTGGCGACTTGGACGACTTTCAACATGTCCTCGGCCTGCGCCATGGTTTCTTCCTGCGAACTTTGGCCGAAGATTTGCCGGGTGATCTCGTCGCGGAGCAGGCCGCGGTATTTTCCGCCGAATTTCTCGAGCGCCTTCTTTTGCTCCATCGGATTCGCCATGACCGCGGGCTTCAGCGTCGTCTCCATCGCGTAAAGGAGCACCGCGACGTTCTTTTGTTCGGGGTCGGTTGAGACGGTGAATTTCTCGAGAACCTCGGTGTGATCCGGCGCCGGGCCGACTTCCTTCGTGCTGAGGATGTAGGCGTCGGAGCCGGCCGCGAGAAGCGCGGCGTCCTCGGGGCTGAAGCGCGGTGGAAAGGCGCGCTCGACGGCGTCGTCGGGGAGATTGAGGGCGAGGGGTTTGCCGTCGGGCCCGGTGGTGAGCACGAAGATCTTTCCCTCGGCAGTGCGGTGGTCGATCACGCTGAAGATTTCGCCGACGGTGCCCGCGCGGAAGGGTTTGTCCCGGAAGGAGAGCGAAGTGGGTTTGGTGAGGCGGACTTCGATGCCTTTCTCGAATCCCATCGAGCGGACGGTGGTGCCGAGCAGTAGCGCGACGAAGAGGAGCGGTGCGGTGCGGGCTGCCATTTTCATAACCATGAGTGGGTGCTGGTCCGGACGAGGTGCGAGATCTCGGTCCGGAATCTGCCAGAGGCGAGGCGGCGGGGGCAAGACAGGACACGAGGGAGATTGACGCGGCGGACGACCGTTTCGTGAAAGCGATCAACACCGTGCCGATCACGCCGGGGATTCCCTACCACTCGATCATCGGCGACCGCGGACGTGGGGACGAGCCGGAGTCGAGCGATGGCGTGGTGTCATATTCGAGCAGCCACCTCGATGGCGCGCGGAGCGAGCGGATCGTGCCTTCGGGTCACAACGCGCACCAGGATGCGGCGGCGATTGACGGGGTATCGCGGATCTTTAAGGAGGCCGGGCGCTGATCGGGCGGGGAACTGCTTGGCTTGCGCGCGCAATCTGGCATGAATGCGCGCATGAGCGACCCCACTGAACTCCAGGCCGAAGCGCAGCGTTTTCGCGACGACTTTCAGCATCTGCGCGAGGCGGTCGGTGCGATCATCGTCGGCCAGCAGCGTGTGGTGGAGGGAGTGCTGACCGCGATCGTGGCGGGCGGCAACGTGCTGCTGGAAGGCGTGCCGGGGCTGGGAAAAACGGAGCTGGTGAAAACGCTAGCGCGGGCGTTGGACCTGGATTTTCGCCGGATTCAATTCACGCCGGACCTGATGCCTGCGGACATCGTGGGCACGAACATCATGAATGCCGGGCCGGATGGGCGATACGTGTTCGAGTTCCGCCGGGGACCGCTTTTCACGCAACTGCTGCTGGCGGATGAGATCAATCGGGCGACGCCAAAGACGCAGAGCGCGCTCCTGGAGACGATGCAGGAGGGATCGATCACGGCGGCGGGAACGACGCATCATTTGAAGCAGCCGTTCTTCGTGCTCGCCACGCAGAACCCACTTGAGCAGGAGGGGACTTATCCGTTGCCCGAGGCGCAGCTCGACCGGTTTATGTTCAAGCTCGTGGTGCCCTTCCTCAATCGCGCGGAGCTGAATGAAGTCGTGCGGCGAACGACGCTCACGCACCACACGGAGGTGCCGAAGGTCATGGACGGCGAGCGCATCATGGCGCTGCGGCTGGTGCTGGAAAAGGTCGTGGTTGCCGATCCGTTGAGGGATTACGCGGTGCGGCTGGTGTTAGCGACGCATCCGCAAAGTGAATTCGCGGGCGAGACGGTGCGCCGGTATGTGAAGTGGGGCGCGAGTCCGCGAGCAGTGCAGGCGCTCATCCGCGCAGCCCGGGTGCGGGCGCTCGCGGAGGGCCGCGCGCATGTCGCCTTCGAGGACGTGCGGCATTTCGCGGGCGAAGTGCTCGGCCATCGCGTGCTTTTGAACTACGACGGCCTCGCGGAAAACTTAAGCGTGCCGGCTCTCGTCGAGGAGCTCGCGAAACTGGTGCCGGAGGAGGCGTAACCCATGCCCGAAGGCCGCGCCCAGATCACGTCGCTGCTGACGAACCGGGACCTCGATCGGCTCGCGCGGCTGCGGATCAACGCGGCCCGTCGCCTGACCAATCGGAGCCGTGGGGAGCATCTCGCGGCGAAGGGAGGGACGAGCACGGAATTCTGCGACTACCGCGATTACGCCCCGGGGGACGACACGCGGTTTGTGGACTGGAACATTTTTTCGCGCTTGAACCGGCCTTACGTGAAGCAGTTCCACCATGAGGAGGAAATGCACGTCGCGATCCTCGTGGATGGATCGAACTCAATGTTGTTCGACGGCAAGGCCGCGCTCGCTCGCCAACTCGCGGCCGGATTCGGCGTGCTGGGATTGCGGAACCAGGAAAAGGTGAGCGTCTATTCGCTCGGAAAAGCCGGAGCGCCGAAATCGCTTCGCCCATGCACCGGCCGGGCGAGCCAGGGCAAGCTGTTCACTTTTCTCGAAGGCCTGGAGGACGGCGGCGATACGCCCGTGGAGCAAGGCGTGGAAAGCTTTCTGCGCCAGCATCACGGACGTGGTGTGGTGATTTTGTTGTCGGACTTTCTTACGCCGGGAGATTTGCGGCGCGCGTTCAGCCTGCTGCACGGGTCCGGGCTCGAAGTCCATGCGTTGCAGATTCTCGCGCCGGCGGAGATCGATCCGGAAGTCGCGGGCGACTTGCGGTTCGTCGACTCGGAGACGGCGGCGCACCTCGACATCAGCTCGGCGGGCGACCTCATCGCGATTTATCAGGAATACCGCGCGGCGCATGAGCGGATGCTGGAGACGCTGGCGCAGCAGCGCGCGGGGCGTTTTCTTTCGATCAGCTCCGCGGAGCCGTTCGAGCGGGTGTTCTTCGACCGGTTGCGCCGCAAAGGCTGGATCGTATGAGCTTCACGGCACTTTCAAGCGCGTGGCTCGCGGCGCTGCTCGTGCCGCTGGTGGCGTTCTATTTCCTCAAGCTCAAGCGCCCGCGGCAGGATGTGCCGTCGCTCGTGCTGTGGCGGCAGGTCATCGCCGATCAGCGTGTGAATTCCCCGTTTCAGCGGTTCAAACGGAACCTGCTGCTTTTGCTGCAAATCCTCCTCCTCGCCCTGCTCGTCCTCGCGGCGATGCAGCCGCTGATTCGGAGCGGTGTCTCCCGCGCGGAGCGTCTGCCAGTCTTGATCGACGTGTCGGCCAGCATGGCGGGGCTGGATAAGCCTGGCGGCATGTCCCGCCTCGATGCGGCGAAGCAGCGGGTCCGCGAGATGATTGCAAATCTGCCATCTGACCAGGCGTTGTGCCTCGTCGCCTTTAGCCGGAGTGCGCGCCGACTGACTCCATTTACCAACAATAAAACCGAACTGAGGGACGCGCTGGATGCGCTGGCGGTGGAAGACGTGGCGGGCGACCTCGATGAGGCGCTGAGGACGGCGCAGGCTTTGGCGCGCGGTGCGTCGTTCGACAAGGTGTTGCTCCTTTCCGACGGGAATTTTCCGGCGCAGGCAAACTTCGAACTCTCTTTCCGGATCGACTTCCAACGGCTCGCGTCAGCGGGGCCGAACTTCGGCATCACCGCGTGCAATGCGCGGCGCGGGATCGCCGGACAGTGGGATGTCTTCGTGCAGTTGGGCGGCGCTGCGGGCGGTGAGTCGAATTCCGGGGCGGTGGAATTGATCGCGAACGGGGAGGCGATCGCGACCGAGAATGTCACGCTGGTGAGCGGCGCTGCGCCGCGGCTCGTATTCAAGGTGAGCGGGGAACAACCGGCGTTGATCGAAGTGCGATTTACCCCGCGCGGCTTCGACTCGCTGGCGTCGGACAACCGCGCGTGGCTGGCGCTTCCCGCGGTGCGCCAGCTCGATGTGTACGTGCCGCCCGCGCTTGTCTCGTATCGTCACGCGTTGGAGGCGATGGACGGCGTGCGGCTGTTCCCGAGCGGCGACGCGGCGCTGCCGGCGGTCTTCGATCTGGCGTTTGCAAACTCCCCCGCCGACCTCGCGCTCGTGGGGCGCGTGTTGGTTTCGGTCGGCTTTGTGCCGCCGGATTTGCAGAAACTCGTTTCGGTCGAGGCGGGAGACGCGAACGTCGTGGATTGGCGGCGCGAGTCGTCGCTGCTCCAGCACGTGACGTTTGCGGATGTGGTGTTGCTGGAAGACCCGCGCAACGCCGCGGGTGTCACGGAAAGCACGTATGCCAATCTTGGTTACGAGGTCCTCGCGTACGGCCCCCAAGGCCCGCTGATGCTTGATCGGCGGGACGGTGACAACCTTCGCGTGCATCTGCTTTTTCACACCGACCGCTCGACGCTCCCGTATCGCGTGGCGTTCCCGATCTTCGTCTCAAACCTCGTGCAAGCCGCACTGAGGGAGTCGCATCTCGGAGAGGTCGATGCGGTTTCAACCGGCGTACTTCCGGCGCTCACGCTGGATGCGAATCGCGCGTATCGCATCGATGGGCCGGAAGGATTACGCCGCGAGGAACGCAGCGATGAGCGGGGATTGCTCGCGGGGGTGCCGGCTTTGCGCGCGGGCGAATATGCGATCGAGGAGGGAGGCGCGACCCTCACGCGCATCGGGGCGAGCGTGCTGTCGTCGTCGGAATCTTCGCTCGTCGCCGTGGAGCAAATCGAGTTTAACGACCGCCTGAAGGTGGTCGCGGCGAGCGTGCCGCTGAGCGTCGAGCGGGCGTTGTGGTGGCCGCTGGCGTTCGCGGGTTTTGCGGTGTTGCTCGTGGAATGGTGGTTCTATCAGCGGAGGCCGGCGGTCGCGCGATGAAGTGTTTCGTTTGGTTCGCAGCCTTGCTCCTCGCGAGCGCGGCGTGGGCTGGCGAAGTTTTGCGGGCGGAGATCAAGCCGCTGGCGTTGCAAGCGCGGACGCAGGCGCCGGAGACGCTCGACGTGAAGCTGACGTGGACGGGCGCTGGATTGCTCGAAGGCGTGCTGGAGTTGTCCTTTCGCGACGGCGAGGACGACGCTCCCCGGTTCCGCACGCACGAACTTGCGCTGACTGAAGGCCCCCATACGTATCGCTTTCTCATCCCGGCGTCGAATGACGAGAGCCGTGGTTCTCCGCGCGAATTGAGAGCGCGATTCATCGGGAAAACACGTTCGATCGATCTCGGGCGTTTCGATCTCGGGATGCAGAAGGGATGGGGACGCAGTTTTACGATCTGCGTGAGCCGGCCACGATTCGGGGCCGGGACGCCGGAGTTCCCGCTGTGGCAAAGCCTGCGGCTGGAGCGCCTTCAGCCGGCGGACCCGCAGAATAACGAACCGGCGTCGACGCTCCCGGTATATGTCGAGGCGGAAGAGATGCCGACGTCGCCACTCGCGTATTGCGCCTACGATCTCGTGGTGCTGGAAGGCGAAGGCTTTCTGCAATTGCGCGAAAAACAACTCGCGGCGCTCACGCGCTGGGTTCTCGGGGGTGGCAGCCTGTGCGTCCTGGGCGGCGCGCACGCGCAGGCGGAACACCAGAGGTTTTTGGATCACCTGCTCGCCGCTGATCCGCGTTCTCCAGCGCTCGATCTCGACGGTGGCCGCAGGCTTGTGCGGCCGGGATTTGGCAGGCTGGTTGTGATGTCCGCGGCGCCCCAATCGGAAACGGAGACCGAGACTCCGGAATGGCGGCGGGCGATCACCTTTCTATGGAAGTTCCGGCCCGCGCAGGTCGATCACGTTTTGCAGGACGGCACGTGGAATCTGCCGACGACGCGACCCGACGCGTCGCGGATCAACGACCGCCAGCGTGCGCTCTCCGGGGTCCTCGCGCCGAAGGAAGTGCAGATCCTGCCGCGGTCGCTCGTCGTGTTGATCCTCGGGTTGTTCGTCGTGGTCATCGGACCCCTCGATTGGATTGTCCTCGGCCGGCTGCGCGCCCGGCGACTGACTTGGGTGCTCTTTCCCGTCGCGTCGGTGGTGTTCACGGGGATCACGGTTTGGCTGGCCGAGCGCTTCATGGGTTCGACGAATCAACGTTCGGCATTGACCGTGACCGACCTCGGAATCGACGGACGCGTCCTGCGCGAATCGCGTTTCGAGATGATCTTTCCCGCGCGAAATCAGGAGGTCGCCACGGATGTGCGCAATGCGCTGCTCACGCCGATGAGCACATCGACCAACAACTACAGTGGTGGACAAGGCATGGGAGTGGCAGCCGGGAGCTATGCGGGACAATTCCCGGCGCGCTATTCGGTCCACCAAGCGCTCCGGCAGTGGACCCCGCAGACGAATCGCACGTTTTCACTCGAGGACGGGGAAGACTTGTCCGGCGTGCCGTGGGCAGAGCTCGATCCGCGGCAGACGGTAAGCATCGAAGGCCGCGAACGATTGCGGCGACTGGGAGTACAAGCACCGGCGGATTCGCTTCATGCGTTTTATGGCGGGAAGTTTTGGGACGGCACGAACCTGCCGCTTTCGGGTGAATTCGTCCGCTCGCTGTGCCAGCCGCATGCTTTCCACTGGATGACGGTTTGTTCCCAGCTCTCCCCGAATGGCGCGGGAAATTTCGATGACCTCACGCTGGCGCCCGACGGCGATCCCGACATCGCGCTTTCGATCGTCGTCCGCAAGGAGGGCGAAAATTTCCACGTTTACCGCCGCCTTTACGCTCCATGAATACCCCATTTTCGAATGATGCGCCGCTCGTCACCGTCGAAAATCTTTCGGTCTCCTACGGGAAAATGCTCGCCGTGCGCGGGATGTCGCTGTCGATTTCGCGCGGGGAAATCTTCGGGTTTATCGGGCCGAATGGTGCGGGCAAGACTTCGACGATCAAGGTGCTGGCCACACTGCTGAAGCCGACGGCGGGAATCGCGACCGTGGGCGGACTGGATGTGGCGAAGCACCCTCACGAAGTCCGGCGGCGAATCGGTTACATGCCGGATTTCTTCGGGGTGTATGACGATCTGACGGCCAGGGAATATCTCCATTTCTTCGCGGCGGCTTACAAGATCGAGACGGCGAAACGGAGGACGATCGTCGAGGATGTGCTGGCGCTCACGGACCTGACGGCGAAGCGGGACTCGCCTGTGGACGCCCTTTCCCGCGGCATGAAGCAGCGGCTCGCGCTGGCGCGCGTGCTCCTCCACGATCCCGATCTGTTGCTGCTGGATGAACCGGCGAGCGGGCTGGACCCGCGGGCGCGAATCGAGATGCGCGAGCTGCTGAAGGAGTTGCAGTCGATGGGAAAGACGATCCTCGTTTCGAGCCACATCCTGCATGAACTCGCGCAATTCTGTTCGCACATCGGGATCGTCGAGGCTGGCCAGATGGTGGCCTGCGGGTCGTTGCAGGAGATTTACCGGGCGCTAAATTTGCGCCGCACCATTCACATCCAGCTCGCGAATCCCTCGCCGGAGATGGCGGCGAAAATCCGCGCGCTGCCGAGTGTCGTCGAGGTGGAGGAGCAGACGGATCGCCTCGCGGTGCAGATCCGGGAGGATGAGATGGCCGTCGAGGATTTGCTCGATGCGGTCCACGCCCTCGGCGCGCGGATCCGGATGTTTCAGGCGGACGCGATGGATATGGAGACGGCCTTCATGAAGCTGACGGAGGGGAAGACGGCGTGACGCGATTCGGCCTGCCGCTGCTCGCCAAAGAGCTGACCGAGATCGCGGCGCGGCGGCGGACCTATGTCACGCGCGTCGTGTATGCGCTCCTGCTGTTCGGATTTTTCGCGGGGATGAATGAGTCCGTTTTTCGCCGCGCGGCGGAGAGCGCGCTGAATGCGATGGGCACCGGGCGCGAGATGTTTCTGACGCTGATGGTGCTCCAGGCGTTCGGGATCTATCTCTTCCTGCCCGCGATGATGGCCGGGCAGATCACGCAGGAAAAAGAGCGCGATTCGCTGGTGCTGCTTTTCCTCACCGAACTCGGCCCGTGGCAAATCCTCCTGCAAAAATATGCGAGCGGCTTGATCGCGATCCTCTCGTTTTTACTCATCGGCATGCCGCTTGCCGCGTTGGCGTATTCCTTCGGTGGCATCTCGGCGCAAATGCTGTGCGCAGGAGTGTGGGCGCTCCTGTTGACGTGCCTTCAGGTCGCCGCATTTGCGCTACTGTGCTCTGCGCGGGCGCGGACGACAGTCGGTGCATTTCTCGGCACCTACGTCGGCGGAATCGTGATCTTCTTCGGGTTGGTTTTCGGAGGATCGGCGATCGACCATTTTTGGACCGCTGTGCCCTCGCGTTCATTTGAACGGTTCGGCTTTTCGGTGTTCCCGGCGAGCTTGTTCGAGGTGATCTACGACAGCCAGAACCTGGATCTTTCGACTGTCTTCGTGCGTGGCCTTCCGTCGCTCGGCGCGACCTCATTCTTCCTGCTCCTCGCACGTTTCTATTTTGTCCGTCGCGCGTTTGCGCCCGCTTCGAACACGTTGCTCATCCTCTTTTCCCGGATCGACGTTTGGATGCACCGCGGGAATCGACTCTTTGGCAATCTGAGCATCCGCACACGGGACCGTTCACTCCCGGAGGATGACCCGATCGCCTGGCGCGAATCGACTCGGAAGAGCCTCGGTCGACCGCACTATCTGGCGCGCGTCCTGATCGGGCTGGAGATCCCCACGGTCGCCCTTGGCTTCGCCGCAGTGGTGAATGAACACGGCTCGGAAAACTACGGCCTTTCGATGCTCGCCGCGGTTCTCGGCTCACTCGCGGCGTTATCCTTGAGCGCGTTTGCGGCGAATGCCTTCGTCTCGGAGCGCGTCAACCAGACGCTCGACGTGCTGCTGACGACGCCGCTCACCGCGCGGGACATCGTCCTGCAAAAGGCGCGGACATTGACGCGGCTCACATGGGTGCTCGCTGCGCCGGTGATGACGGTCTTCGCGCTCGAATGCTGGGCCGAGGAGCGCTGGGCGTACGGGCACCGGGCCGACGCCGCTCTTTATCTCGGCTGTTCGGTGCTGACGCTCGCGGTGTATCTGCCGCTGATTCTGTGGTTGTCGCTTTGGATCGGGTTGAAAATGCGCACCCGTTTTCGAGCGATCGTCACCGCGCTCGCCGTGATCGTCGGTTGGTGCGTTTCGCCGGCGATTTTGGCGGAGATCACGCATGCTAGGTCCGAAGATTGGTGGAACGCGCCGCTGGCCTTTGCCTGTCCGATCTTCGTCCCCGCGGCGAACGAAATCTCCCAGTTTGGCAATCTTAACATCGGACCGCATTGGCTCGCAGTGGCGATCAATTTCGCCCTCTACTCCGCGATCCTCTTTATGGTCCGTCGCCGATGCCTGGACCGCGCGGACACTTATTTGCGGGGCTGATCCGGCGGAGTGTTTCGAATGAATTCCACAAGCGCGGTCGCAAGCGCGGTGCTGGCTTCGCCGAGTCCGCCGACGAAGCGCGCGAAGGGCACGATCTTCGATGGATGTCGCGCGAGATGGGCGGCGATGGCGAAGGGGCGAGGGCGCTGGGTCGTGAGGTCGAATGTGATCTCGAGCGGAACCGGGATCGTCTTGTCGGCGGCGTCGCTGATCGCGCGCAGGGCGAGCGTCGGGATCTGGTATTCCATGGCAACCCGCACGATAGCGCTGGTCTCCATGTCCACGGCTTGCGCGCCGGTCGATCGGGCGAGCTTGGTTTTGGCCTCTGCAGTCTGGGCCGCGTGGCATTGGGTAGTAAGGGTGACGACCGTTCCCGAGTAGCGCGCGAGCAAGCCTGCCGCTGAATAATTAAGCACCGCGACCACTTCGGCGTGTCGGAGCCGCGGGTCGAGCGCGCCAGCGTAGCCTGCCGCGATGAGGAGGCGTGGCTGAACCTCTGCGAGCAGGGCGCGGGTGCCAGATTCCGCGGACGTTTGGCCGATGCCGATATGCGCGACAAGGACTTTGCGACCGTCAAGCGTGCCGACGGTCCGACTGCCGTTTCCGTTGATCACCGCATCCGTAATCACGCGCCGAAAGGAACGACTTTCATGGGGTACGGAGAACGTCACGGCGATCATTCATGCACTTCAAGGCGCGAGCGGTGCGTCGTCAACAAATGTGGTAGTCAGTCCGAAATGCGTTCGTTATCGTGCGTGAACCTTCCACCCCGCCATGAAGCTTGATCGTTCCTCTTTTCCCAGCGCCTTCAGCCTCGCCGCCACGTTCCTTCTCGGGACGGCGCTAGCGCCTTTGGAGGCGCAATTACCCCAGGCTACGCAGCAGGGCCTCGACCAGCAGCGCTTCGGTCAAGCGCAGCAGCTTTACCTCGCTGGCAAGTATCCGGAAGCGATCAAGTCGTTTGAAAGTATCCCGAAGGATTTTCCGACGTCGGGCTTTATCCCGGCGGCCACGTTGCAGGCGTCGGTCTGTTATTTTTTCACGGGAGAATATGACAAGGGGGTGCTGGGTCTGCGGCAGAATCTGAAGGCGAAGAACGTGCCGGCGGAAATCCTCGAAGACACGTATGCGCTGATCCCGCAGTTGATCTCGGCCAAGGCGCAAAAGCTCGGGCCTGCCGATCCTCAGTATAAGGCGACGATGGAGTCCGCCGTGAAGGAGTTCGACGCTTTCATCCAGAAATTTCCGGCCAGCACCGAACTCGAACAGGCGAATCTGGGCAAGGCGCGGGCGCTTTATACCTTGAAGAAATACGAGGAGTCGTCGTCGGCGCTCCGCATCAATGTGGCAAAGTTTCCAAACAGCGAATCTGCGCTGGATACGAACTACATGCTGGCGCTGGTGCTAGCGACGCAGGCGAATGAGACGATGAAGGCGGCGACGGTGGTCGGTGAGAACAAGGCGGCGGACGTGGCGTATGATGAGGCGGAGAAGATCCTCAGGGAAATCGTGGCGAAGCAAAGCGATCTCGCCGTGATGAACGACGCGCAGTTTCAGCTCGGCGAAGTGCTGTCGGTGCGCGGCGGGTTTTCCGAGAAGGGCGAAAAGCAGGACGCCATCTTGCAGCGCGCGCTGGACGCCTACCGCGGCACGTATGCCAAGGAAGTGGTGGTCAACGCCCAGAAGCTGCGCATTCAGGCGTTCCAGGACAAGATGCGCGAGCTCGGCATCAAGCAGGACGTCGGCGGGATGCGGCATTACCAAAATTTGATCCAAAGCGAGCAGGGCAAGCTGGCCGACCTCGAACAGCGGCCGGACCAGACGCTCGCGGCGAAGCTAAAGAGCGCGCAGGTCTTTCTCGGCATGCACAAGGACAAGGAGCGCGAGCGGATGGATGAGGCGCGCGTTTTGTTGCACTTCGTCGAGGGATTCACCGAAGACGCCGAGCAGAAGAAGCAGATTCTTTATCTGCTCACTGTCACGTATGCGGCGCAGCATTTGGCGGAGAAAGCCGAGGCATCGTATGCGAAGTGGGCGGCGGCGTACAAGGACGATCAGATGGGCGAAAACCTGCCGTTGCTGATGGGCGCGATCTACGTAGATCAGGACCCGAAGCTCAACAACCCAGCGAAGGCCATCGAGTATTTCAAGAAGCAGGCGACGCAATTCCCGAAGAGCAAATTCACGGCGCAGGCGGTGATGCAGCAGGCGCTGGCGATGATCCAGCTCAAGCAGTACCCGGAAGCGGCGACCACGCTGACGAGCTTCCTCGCGGGCAATCCGGACAAGGAGCTCGCCGCCGCCGCCGAATACGGACTGGCGATCGTATACAAGGACACGGGCAAGGCGGACGAGGCCATCAAGACGTTCCGGGCCGTGCGCGAGAAGTACGGTGGAACCGAGGAGGCCGAGCAGTCGGCGTTTTGGGTGGGGCAAATGCTCAGCGGGAAGGGTGACTCGAAAGGGGCCGTCGAGGAGTGCAAAAGTTTCATCGCCAAATTCAAATCGAGCGACCTGGTGCCCGCGGCGATGCTGACGCTCGGCATGGCGCAGAAGGACCTCGGGCAAAACGATCCGAAGATTAAGGCCACGGCGATCGAGACGTTCAAGGAGCTGGCCGACAAGTTTCCAAAGTCCGAGCCGGCGCCGTCGGCATATTTCCAACAAGCCGCGATCTATCAGGCCGATCAAAAGTTTACCGAGCTGAAGTCGGTGATGAAGGATTTCATCGCGAAATATCCCGAGAGCGACCGGCTTTACACGGCATACGACTACATCGCGCAGATCCAGGTGGTGGAGAAGCAGACCGCGGACGCCGTGGCGACGTACGAAGAATACGCGTCGAAATTTTCCGCCACCCCGCAGGCGGCGACGTCGATCCTGAAGGTGAGCGACCTTTGGAAGAAAGCAGCGGAGGCGCAGGGACGCTTCATTTCGATACCGGAAGCCCAGCGCGGCGAGTGGAAAAAGAACTACGAGAACAGCGTGACTGCATCGGAGAAAGTGATCGAGAAGTACCCGGAAAGCCCGGAAGTGGCGCTGGCTTTGCAGAACCTCCTGATCGCGCAGAAACAGTTCGTGCTGGCGAAAATGAAAGCCGACTCGAATGTCGAGAGCTACTTCAAGGAGCTGGCGCGGAAGTTCAGCGACAAACCAGCGACCGAGAGCAAAATCAACTTCACTCTCGCCGGCTATTTCCTCGATAAGGACAAGGAAAAGTCGCTCACGATGATGCGGAAGGCCTACGATCCGAAGCTGGTGTATGCGCCGGCTGACCTCGACCTGTATGCCGCTTCGCTGCTTGAGCAGAAGAAATACGACGACGTGCAGGCGATCGCGGACAAGCTCGTGAAGGATTTTCCGCTGCCTCCCAACAGCGAGCCCTCGCGCCTGCCGCAGAGCGTCACGGCGCCCACGGCGCTGTCCCTTTTCCTGAGCGGGAAGGTGCAGCAACTCACGGGAAAAACGGCTGAAGCTGCGGCGAAGTTTGAGGAATTGAAGAAGACCTACCCGTGGTCGCCCAAGCTGCTGGAAGCGGATCTCGGTATCGCGACGGACCTTTATCAGCAGAAGAAATACGACGAGGCCATCAAGCTGCTCGGCCCTGTGGCGCGGGCGACGACAGGGCCGGTGGAAATCCGCGCCCGCGCGATGCTGCTCCTCGGCCAGATCTCGGAAGCCACGGGCAACATCGACGCGGCGATCAACAACTACATCAAGATCGCGACGTTCTTCGAGGGCGTGCCGGAACTCGCCTCGGACGGGCTCTGGCGCGGCGCGCAACTCCAGGAAAAGAAAGCGGACGGCATCGTCAAACAACTCCCGCAGGCGACACCGGCCCCGGCCACCCCCGCGCCCGCGGCGGCGCCGAAACCCGCGGACGAAAAACAACCCGCGAAATAGACGGAACTCATGTTGAAGAACATTCTCCACCTCGCTCTCGCCGTCGGTCTTGTCGCTGGCAGCGTCGGCTGCAAATCCAAGAAGCCGGTCGCGCTCAAACCCGGCGAACTGACGGAAGCCCAGAAGGCCGACCTGAAAAAGAAGGCGCTCGATAACTACAAAAAGCTCGTCGAAAAATACCCCGACTCCGAGCATGCGGCGAAGGCGCAGGAGCGCATCAAGGCGCTTGCTCCGCCGACAAAGAAGTGACCCGCGCCGCCCGTGCGGAGGCTTTGGTCGCCGAGCTTCCACGCATCTATCCGGACGCGCATTGCGAGCTCGATTTTACGACGCCCCTGGAGCTTCTCGTTGCGACGATTCTTTCCGCGCAATGCACGGACAAGCGCGTGAACATGGTGACGAAGGACCTGTTTCGCGTCTGCCGCACGGCGGCCGACTTCGCGTCGATCGCGGCGACCCAGCTTGAGGCGATCATTCACTCCACGGGATTTTTCCGGGCAAAGGCGAAGAGCATCCGCGCATGTTGTGCCTCGATCGTAAAAGATCACGGCGGCGAGGTGCCAAGAACGATGGAGGCACTCAATGCCCTGGCCGGCGTGGGGCGAAAGACGGCGAACGTCGTTCTGGGGAATGCGTTCGGAATCAATGCGGGTGTCGTCGTCGATACCCACGTGCAGCGGCTCAGCACCCGCCTCGGCCTGACGAAACAAAAGACGCCCGAAAAGATCGAAGGCGATTTGAAAAAGCTAATCCCTCGCGAGCGTTGGGCCGACTTCAGCCACTGGCTGATTTGGCACGGTCGCCGCCGCTGCATGGCGCGAAAGCCTGATTGCGCGGGATGCGAGCTGCAATCCATTTGCCCGAGCGCGTTTGACGGCGCGCGCTGACGTCCGCTGGCGGGCAGCGCGGCCTTGTGACACAAACTTCCGTTGGCGGGGCGCGTGCCGGTGCGCTATTCTTCGCGCCTTTTCAGCCATGAATGCCAGCGACCTCATCTACTTCGATAACAACGCGACCACGCGAGTGGACCCGGCCGTCGTGGAGGAAATGTTGCCTTATCTGACCGAGTTCTACGGCAATCCATCGAGCGGTTATCGCTTCGGACAGCAGGTTGGAAAGGCGCTCGATCTGGCGCGCGAGCGGGTGGCAGGGCTGCTCGGATGTGAACCCGGCGAAATCGTCTTTACGAGTTGCGGGACGGAATCGACCAATGCGGCGATCAACTCCGCGTTGCTCATGGACCGCGATCGGCAGCATATCGTGACGACGAGGGTCGAGCATTCGGCGACCTTGAAGCACTGTGAAACTCTCGCGAAGCGCGGCACGGAGATCACGTGGCTCGGAGTCGACGAGCGCGGGCAACTCGATCTGCGGGAGCTCGAACGTGTCGTCCGGCCGGACACGGCGCTGGTGACGGTGATGTGGGCGAACAACGAGACCGGCGTGCTTTTTCCCATCGAGGAAATCGCCGCGATCGTCCGCTCGAAGGGCGCTTTATTTCACAGCGACGCGGTCCAGACCATCGGGAAGATCCCGGTGCGCCTCGGCGAGTTGCCGATCAATTTCCTCTCGCTCTCCGGCCACAAACTGCACGCCCCGAAAGGCGTGGGCGTGCTGTACGTGAACAAGAGGACGAAGTTTGCGCCGTTCTTGATCGGTGGTGGACAGGAGTCCTCCAAGCGGGCCGGCACGGAGAACGTTGCCTCCATCGTCGGCCTCGGAAAGGCGTGCGAATTGGCGGCGGCAAACCTCGGCCACGAGGCGACGGTGGTGCGCGGATTGCGAGATGATTTTGAAGCGGGCGTCTTGGCGGCTGTCGACGGTTCCCAAGTGAACGGCGATCGCGGAGCGCGCCTCCCGAATACGTCCAACCTTTCTTTCAAGGGGATCGAATCCGAGGGCGTGCTGATGTTGCTCGATCAAAACGGCGTCTGCTGCTCGTCGGGTTCGGCCTGCACGACCGGTTCCGTCCACGCATCGCATGTGCTGAAGGCGATGGGATTCTCCGACGATCGCGCGAGGGCGAGTCTGCGGTTTTCGTTCTCGCGGTTTAACACGGGAGCGGAAGTCGCGAAAGCACTGGAGGTGCTGCCGCCGGTCATCAGCAAACTGCGCCGCGTCGCGGCCGCGGCCTGACCGGGCTACTTCGTCGCGCCCAAGGTGGGCGAGTCGAAGTCGAGCTGTCGCTGCGTGATCACTTGCAGCTTTGGAAAAATCTCGCGCAGCCGCGCGGCGGTGTCCTTCGCTCTGCCAACGATGATGAAAGTCATCCCTTCGGGTAAGAAATGTTCCGCCGCGAATGCGCGCGTCTGGTCGGCCGTGACGGTGTCGATCTTCGAGATTCTTTCGTCGAGGGAGTTGAGCGGGATGCCGTAGACGGCGAGTTCGCCGATCTCGTCGGCGTAGCCTGAGTTGGTTTCCAGCTTGCGGCCGAAATCGCCGGTGAGGACGGCGCGGCGGGAGTCAAGATAGGCGGCTTCCGCGGGCTCGGACGCCATGCGTTTGAGTTCCGTTTGGATCACCCGCACGACTTCCGCTGCGGACTCGTTTTTCGTCTGGCAGGATGCACCGAAAAGCCCCTCGGTTCGTCCGGGAGAGAGTTTGCTGGCAGCCCCGTAGCTGAGGCCGCGTTTGACTCGAATCTCCTGGTTCAGTCTCGACGAATATCCGGTGCCGAGCACGGCGTTCGTGACTTCCGCCACGGTGAATTCCTCGTCAGTGCGGGCGAGTCCGCGCGCGCCGGCATAGACGGCTGCCTGTCCCGCATTCGGGAGATCGATGAGGATCGCGCGTGGCTGGGACGGTGCGACTTTGGGCACCGACGCCTCGGGGGCGGAGCCTCCCGTCCAGTCGCCGAACACCTTTTCCGCGAGAGCGAAGCCCGCTGCCGTGGACACGTCGCCGACAATGACGAGCACTGCGTTCGCCGGGATGCAGGCGCGCTGGTGAATGGAGAGGATGTCCCCCCGCTTGATGCGGGGAAGCGACGCGAGCGTGCCGGTCGGCGGGTGGGCGTAAAGAGAGGCGCCGAGGATTGCGCGGGCTGCGACTGCGCGGGCGATGGCGCTGGGTTGTTCCATCGCGAGACGGAGTTCGTCGAGCCCCTGGCGGCGCAGGCGCTCGATCTCTTCGGGGGCAAATTTTGGCGACCGCACGACATCGGCCAGGATTTCAAACGCCGGCTCGGCATTCGCGGAAAGCGTGTCGAGCTTGAGCTGCAGGGTGTCCCAATCGGTCCCGGTAGTGAGCGTCGCGCCGAGGGCTTCGAGTTGTTTGGCGATTTGTGGCGCCGTGCGTGTTGCAGTGCCTTGAGTGAGGAGACCGGCAGTGAAGCTGGTGAGGCCGGCGAGCTTCGCGGGATCGGCGGCTGAGCCTGTCTTGAAAAGTAGATGGGCGCTCAACAGCGGCACCCCGTTGCGCTCGACGACGATCACACGCAGCCCGTTCGCGAGCGTCTTTTCTTGAGGGGCGACGAGCTTGAGCGGGCGCGGGGCGGCGGGTTTTGGCAATCCTTCGATTTCGGCCGCGGGCGCCGATACGAGCGTCGCGGCGAGGGTGGCAAGAAGACACGCGTGCAGCTTCATTTCCTGCCTTTCGCCTTCGGTTTCATGTTGTCCGGCAGGTATTCGAGGACGAGCCGGTTCGTGTCGGTAAAATACTCTCTGGCGACGGCCTGAACCTCGTCCGCGGTGACGGCTTCGAGTTTGGCGAGGTCGGTGTTCACGAGCGAGGGATCGCCGCGGAGGGCTGCGGCGGCGCCGAGCGCGCTGGCTTTGCCTTCGCACGTTTCGCGTTCGGTCAGGCGGGCGGCGAGGAGTTGATTCTTCGCGATGGTGATCTCTTCCGGCGTGATGGGTGCCTCGGTGAGCTTTTTGATTTCAGCGAGCAGCGCGGCCCGCGCTTTTTCCAAAGGGACGCCGCTCGCCAGGACCAACTGGAACGTGAGCAAGCCGAGGTCCGCGCGCAGGTCGGCGCTAAACTCCGCGCTCTGCGCGAGCTCCTTTTCGTAGACGAGGGTTTGATAGAGCCGGGACGATTCGCCACCCGCGAGCGTTTGCTGGAGGATTTCGAGTGCGGGCATCTGGGGGCTGTTGATCGCCGGACCGAGGTAGGTCACGGCGAGCGCGGGGAGCGGCACTTTCGGGCTGAAATCGCGGAGCGTTTTTTCGGCGTCGCGCGGCGGCTCCTTGGCGGTGACCCGTGGGATGGGTGTGTCTGGCTTGGGGACGGTGCCAAAATACCGGTCGATCCAGCCTTGCAGTTCGGCGGGATCGAAATCACCCGCGACGACCAGCACCGCATTGTCGGGCCGGTAAAAGGTGGAGTGAAAATCGCGCACCTCGCCGAGCGTCGATGCGTCGAGTTCGGCGATGTTTCCGATGGTCGGACGTTTGTACGGATGCACGGCGAAAGAGGCCTTTTGAATCCACTCGCCGAATTCGCCGTATGGCTGGGCGAGCACACTTTGCCGGAACTCCTCCTTCACGACGTCGCGCTCGGTGTGGAAGTTCGCGTCATCGACCTGGAGCGAGCCGAGCCGCTCGGCCTCGGCCCAGATCAGACGCTCGAGGTGATGGGATGGCACGGTTTCGTGGTAGACCGTCAGATCGTCCTGCGTGAATGCGTTGTTTTCGCCGCCGACGTCCTCGGTGAGACGGTCGATGGTCTCGGGCGGCATGCGTTTCGTGCTCTTGAACATCAAGTGCTCGAAGAGATGGGCAAAACCGCTTCGTCCCGCGGGATCATCCTTCGATCCGACGCGATACCACACTTGGATGGCGACGGTCGGAAGCGCGTGATCTTCAAGAGCGAGCACGCGGAGGCCATTGGCCAGCGTGCGATCGGTGAATGCGAGCGGGGGCACGGAAGTCCCAGCACTGAGTGGGAGCGTGGCGAGCAAGCCTAGGAAGAGTGACGAGAGGATTGGCTTCACGAACGAGAGGGAAAGTGGAGGGTCGTGTCGCAAAGCGCAACGCCGAACAGGCCGACGAACGAACTCGATCATTTCGTTGGCGCGTTCCTTTGCCAGGAGATGCCGGGAATGTGACAACGAGGTAAATTCGAGCGCCACGCGGGTGACTGCCTTTGCGTTTCGGCGCATTGCGGGGTCTTACTGGTGAATGAAACATTACCGGACCGGTTGGATTTCCGATGTTCATCTTGGCACGCGCGGCAGCCAGGCCGAAGCGCTGCTGGCCTTTCTGCGCGACCATCATTTCGAGACGCTGTACGTCGTGGGCGATCTCATCGACGTCTGGCAGCTCCGCCGGGGCATCTATTGGCCGCAAGACCACAACGACGTAATCCAGAAGCTCCTGCGGGCCGGTCGCAAAGGGACGCGCGTCGTTTATATCCCGGGCAATCACGATGAATTTGTCGCCGGGTATTTCGGCCACTTCGGCGCGGTCGAGATCATGCAACGCGACATCCACACGACGGTCGACGGACGCCGACTGCTCGTCATCCACGGCCACGAGCTCGACACGGTGGTGCAGAATCTGAAGTGGCTCGCGTATGTGGGTGACGTCGGATATCAACTGCTGCTCAAACTGAACGCCCCGGTGAACGCGATGCGACGGCTGCTCGGTCTCGGTTATTGGTCGCTTAGCGCTTACGTGAAAAAGAGCGTGAAGAACGCCGTGAGTTTTATCGGCGAGTTTGAAAAGGCCATCGTCCAATATGCCCAGGCGGACCACGTCGATGGTGTGGTTTGCGGCCATATTCATTCCCCGGTGATCCGCATGATCGGCGCGACGGCTTATTACAACAGCGGCGATTGGGTCGAAAGCCTTTCGGCCCTTGTTGAGCATTTCGATGGTCGCATCGAATTGCTTCTCCACGGCCCGAGTGGAGCGCGATCCGGCGATGCGGAAGGCAGACGCGACTGCGCAACTCCGGCGCTCGCTTCGCTGAATGCGGATCATTGAACTCGAGGGTCCCAGCGACAAACCGCGGGGCATCGAGTGAGCCATGCTGGCACCATTGTGACCGAGAAACTGCGCCATAGCCTGTCATCTGTCACACCTGACTCATAAGTTATTAACGTCGTAAGTAGTTGTGCAATAGCTTTTTATAGACTTCATGCCGCCGCGGCTCACGGCTTGCTAAAAGGCGTTCTTCACTTACCAGCGGCTGCTCCAACGGCGACTGCTCATTTTTTAAACGACCCCAACCTCTTTTACCAATATGGCTAAAATCCTCGGCATCGACCTCGGCACCACCAACTCCTGCATGGCAGTCATGGAAGGCGGCGAGCCAAACGTCCTCGAAAATTCCGAAGGTGCGCGCACCACGCCGAGCGTGGTCGCATTCACCAAAAGCGGCGAGCGTGTCGTCGGCCAGGCCGCTAAGCGCCAGGCCGTCACCAACCCGGAAAACACGATCTTCTCGGTGAAGCGGTTCATGGGTCGGAAGTTCGACGAAGTGCAGGGCGAATTGCATCGCGTGCCATACAAGCTCGTCAAAGCCCCCAATGGCGACGCGCACATTTCGGTGACGGTGAACGGCGAGACCAAGACGTTTTCGCCGCCGGAAATCTCCGCGATGATCCTCGCCAAACTCAAGGCCGATGCGGAAGCGAAGCTGGGCGAGAAAATCACGCAAGCCGTCATCACGGTGCCCGCGTATTTTAACGATTCGCAACGCACGGCTACGAAGGACGCGGGCAAGATCGCAGGTCTTGAAGTTCTCCGAATCGTCAACGAGCCGACGGCGGCCTCCCTTGCCTACGGCCTCGACAAAAAGTCCGATGAAAAGATCGCGGTCTACGATCTCGGTGGTGGCACCTTCGACATCTCGGTGCTCGAGATCGGCGACGGTGTTTTCGAGGTAAAGGCGACCAACGGTGACACGCATCTGGGCGGCGACGACTGGGATCATGCGCTGATGGACTGGATTTTCGCCGAGTTCAAAGCGGAATCCGGCATCGACCTGACGAAGCAACCCGACGCCGTGCAGCGCGTCAAGGAAGAGGCCGAGAAAGCCAAGATCGCGTTGTCGTCCTCGCAGGAATACGAGATCAATCTGCCGTTCGTCACCGCCGATCAAACTGGACCGAAACACATCCAGAAAAAGCTGACCCGTTCGAAGCTGGAACAGCTTACCGACAACCTTTTCGAGCGCACCCTGCAGCCGGTTCGCGCCTGTCTAAAGGACGCCGGGCTGAGCGAGCGCGACATCAACGAACTCGTGCTCGTCGGCGGAATGACCCGCATGCCCAAAGTGGTCGAGACCGCGCGCAAGCTCGTCGGCAAAGAGCCACACAAGGGGGTAAACCCGGACGAAGTCGTCGCCATCGGCGCGGCCATCCAAGGCGGCGTGCTCAAGGGCGACGTAAAGGATGTGCTCCTGCTCGACGTGACCCCGCTGACCTTAGCGATCGAAACCGCGGGCGGCGTCGCCACTGCGATGATCGTGCGCAACACGACCATCCCCACCAAGAAGTCGCAGATCTTTTCCACCTACAGCGACAATCAGCCCGGTGTGGAGATCAAGGTCCTCCAAGGCGAGCGCCCGCTGAGCCGCGACAACAAAAACCTTGGCACATTCCATCTCGACGGCATCCCGCCGGCCCCTCGCGGCGTCCCGCAGGTGGAGGTCACCTTTGACATCGACGCCAACGGCATCCTCCACGTGAGCGCGAAGGATCTCGGCACCGGCAAGGAGCAGAAGATCTCCATCACCGGCAGCAGCGGCCTCAGCAAGGAAGAGGTCGAGAAGATGCAGCGGGAAGCCGAACTGCACGCCGAAGAGGACAAGAAAGCCAAGGAATCCATCGAGGTCCGCAACAACGCCGACAACCTCGCCTATCAATGCGAGAAGCAGTTGAAAGATCTCGGAGACAAGATCCCTGGGGACAAGAAGACGGAGATCGAAGCGAAAATCGTCACCGTGCGCAAAGCTCTCGAAGGATCTGACGTGGAGGCGATCAAGGCTGCCTACACGGACCTTCAGAACCAATTCCAAGGCATCAGTGAAGACCTTTACAAGCAGGCTGCAGCGGGTGCGGGAGCGAGCGCGGAAGCAGCCGGCCCGGAGGCGGGCGCTGGAGCTGGCGCCTCGGCTAAGAAGCCCGATGGCGACGTCGTCGACGCGGAGTTCGAGGTCGTGGACGACAACAAAAAGAAGTAACCGGAACTGGATTCCACAAACACTTTACCGACCTGGCCAAAATCAGCGGGCTATCGCCTGCTGACGGCGGATGGGTTGTAAACAACAAAACAACACCAACAAACCTAATCAACTATATGGCAGTCAACGTTCGACCGCTCGCAGACCGGGTTATCGTCAAACCCCTCGATGCAGCAGAAACTAAAAAAGGCGGAATCATCATCCCTGACACGGCCAAAGAGAAGCCGCAGGAAGGCGAAGTCGTGGCCCTCGGCACCGGCAAGCGTGATGATGACGGCAAAGTCATCCCATTCACCGTCAAGAAAGGCGACAAAGTGCTGATCAGCAAATACGGCGGCACGGAAATCAAGATCGATGGGGATATGTTCCTCATCATGCGCGAGGACGATATCCTCGGCATCATCGGCTAACCTCAACCACCAAACACCTACCTAATCAACTATCATGGCAGCTAAACAACTCCAGTTCGACGAAGCCGCGCGCCACGCGCTGCTCCGCGGCATTGAAAAACTCGCAAAAGCAGTCAAGGCGACGCTCGGACCATCGGGCCGTAACGTCATCCTCGACAAGAAATTCGGCTCCCCGACCATCACCAAAGACGGTGTCACGGTCGCGAAGGAGATCGAGCTCGAATGCCCCTATGAGAACATGGGCGCGCAACTCGTCCGTGAAGTCGCGAGCAAGACCAGCGACATCGCCGGCGACGGCACCACGACCGCGACCGTTCTCGCCGAAGCCATCTACAAGGAAGGCCTCAAGAACGTGACCGCAGGCGCCAACCCGTCCTCGCTCCAGCGCGGCATCAACAAGGCTGTCGCCGCGATCGTCGAGGAGCTCGCGAAGATCTCCAAGAAGGTCAAGGACCGCACCGAGATCGCGCAGGTCGCGACCGTTTCCGCCAACTGGGACACCGCGATCGGTAACATCATCGCCTACGCGATGGACAAGGTCGGCAAGGACGGCACCATCACCGTCGAAGAAGCCAAGTCGATTGAGACCACCCTCGAAGTCGTCGAAGGCATGCAGTTCGACAAGGGATACATCTCCCCGTACTTCGTGACCAACGCCGAGTCCATGGAGGCCATCCTCGACAACCCGTACATCCTCATCCACGAGAAGAAAATCAGCTCCCTCAAGGACCTGCTCCCCGTGCTCGAGAAGGTCGCCAAGACCGGCAAGCCGCTCCTCATCATCTCCGAGGACGTGGAAGGTGAAGCCCTCGCGACCCTCGTCGTGAACAAGCTGCGCGGCACGATCAACGTCGCCGCTGTCAAGGCCCCTGGCTTTGGCGATCGCCGCAAGGCCATGATGGAAGACATCGCTGTCCTCACCGGCGGCCGTCTCATCACGGAAGACCTCGGCATCAAGCTCGAGAACATCGGCCTCGAAGACCTCGGCAAGACCAAGCGCGTCACCATCGACAAGGAAAACACCACCATCGTCGAAGGTTCGGGCAAGCAGTCGGACATCGCTGGTCGCGTGAATCAAATCCGCCGCCAGATCGAGGAGACGACCTCCGACTACGATCGCGAGAAGCTCCAGGAGCGCCTCGCCAAGCTCGCCGGTGGCGTAGCCGTCATCAATGTCGGCGCCGCGACTGAGACCGAGATGAAGGAGAAGAAAGCCCGCGTCGAAGACGCCCTTCACGCGACCCGTGCGGCCGTGGAAGAGGGAATCGTCCCCGGCGGCGGTGTCGCCCTCATCCGTGCGCAGAAGGCGCTCGACAAGCTCAACCTCGAAGGCGACGAAGCCGTCGGCGCGAACATCGTCCGTCGTGCGGTCGAAGCCCCGCTTCGCCAGCTCGCCGACAACGCGGGCCTCGAAGGCGCGCTCATCGTGCAGGAAGTCAAAAAGCGTAAAGGCAACGAAGGTCTGAACATCGCCACCGGCGAATACATCGACCTCGTGAAAGCCGGCGTCGTCGACCCCACGAAGGTCACGCGCAGCGCTCTCCAGAACGCCGCGTCCATCTCCGGCCTCCTCCTCACCACGGAAGCCGTGGTGACCGAGCTGCCTGAGAAGAACAAGGCTCCGGCTGGCGGCGGCGACCCACACGGTCACGGCGGCGGCGGCATGGACTACTAAGTCCGGCCCTGAGCTAAACCACTAACGAACACCCCGGTCCAGCGATGGGCCGGGGTGTTTTGTGTTTTGGGGGAATACCCCGTTCCCCGTCCTTTCGGTGGTCCTCGCGGCGTGCTCTAGTCTCGCGCATGACCTCCTGCCTCCGAGCCGCGACGATGTTCGCGACGTTCGCCATCGGAGCGTTGGCGTTGCAGGCCGAGACGATTCTTCGTTTCCCGGATCATGGACAAGTGCAGGAGTTCGTCCTCGCGCCGACTCCTGCGCGGGCCGACGCGGTGGCGGAATTGCCCGCGCTTTATCCAGCCGGCCAGCCGCACACGGCGGCCAATCGCCGCCTGCTGACGCGCCGGATCGCGATCCAGATCGCGCCCGGAGCGGACCTCGCGAAGATCGCCGCGACCGCCGGATGCACGGTGGCTCGGAGTTGGGGCGACGGATGGCACACGCTCGAAGCCAGCGGAGGACCGACCGCCGCGCTGGAAGCCCTCCGGCGGCTGCGAGGGCGCGATATCATTCACGCGGAGCCGTTGCTCGCTCGGCTTCAGCAAAAGCGCGGCACTGCGCCAACCGATCCTTTGATCTCGCGGCAGTGGCATTTGCTGAATACGGGCCAGAATGGCGGCGTGGCTGGAAGGGATCTCAATGTGTTTCCGGCGTGGAATTCAGTCACGGGCGCGGGTGTCGTCATCGGGATCATCGACGATGGATTGCAGCATTCGCACCCGGACCTGGCGCCGCATTACCGGCCACAGGATTCATATGATTTTAACGGCCGCGACCCGGACCCGGAGCCGCCAGCGTATTTTGGGGACGATCACGGGACGGCGTGCGCCGGGCTCGCGGCGGCCGCCGGGGGAAATGGAATCGGCGTCGCGGGTGTGGCGTTCGAGGCCGGGCTGGCCGGGCTGCGGCTCATCTCGCTGCCGGTGACGGATGAGGACGAGGCGGATGCGTTCGCATTTCACAACGATACGATCTTCGTAAAGAGCAACTCGTGGGGACCGGATGACAATGGCCAAACTCTCGAAGGACCCGGCGCCCTGGCGGTCGCGGCAATCGAGGATGGAGTGAAGCTCGGGCGCGGCGGGAAGGGCACGATCTACCTTTTCGCCGCAGGCAATGGCGCGGGCGCGGGCGACGCCGCGAACTTCGACGGATACGCGAACCGTCGGGAGGTGCTCGCGATCGGAGCGGTCACGAATATCGGCACGCATCCGGCGTATGCGGAAGGCGGCGCCAATGTGATCGCCAGCGCTCCGACGGACGGCGGGACGCTCCGGATCACGACGACGGATCGCGTCGGCGACGATGGATTCAACGCCGCAGGCGGGCTCGGCGAATTGTTGGACCCGGATTACTCGAACAGTTTCGGCGGCACTTCCGCCGCGGCGCCGCAAGCGGCCGGTGTGGTGGCGCTGATGCTGGAAAAGAATCCCGCGCTAGGCTGGCGTGACGTGCAGGAAATCATGATCGCGACGTCGCGGAAGGTGGAGCCGGACGATGTCGGATGGCAGACGAACGGCGGCGGTTTTCATTTTAACCAGAAATACGGCGCCGGACTGATCGACGCGGGAGCCGCCGTGGCGCTGGCAGCCGGATGGCAGAATCTCGGGTCGAATCTCCGCTACTCCGACGCGCGCACCGGGCTCGTGCAGCCCATCCCGGACAAACGGGCGGCGGGCGTGGAGTTCACATTCCACGTCGCGGCGGATCACTTTCGCGTCGAGCACGTCCAGCTCACGACCGACATCCGTCACGGCTCGCGCGGGCAATTGGAGATCACGCTGACGAGCCCGAGCGGGACGGTCTCGCGCCTCGCCGAGCGCCGGGCGGGCGATCTCTCCCCGCATTACGTGTGGACGTTCATGAGCCGCCAGTGCTGGGGCGAGATGGCGAAGGGCGATTGGAAGGTGAAGATCGCGGACCGTGTTTTAGGAACGACGGGCACGGTGCAGGCGTTGACGCTGACCCTGTGGGGCGCTGCGCCCGCGGGTGCGATCGAGCCGGGCGCGGTCAGCGACCACGGCACCGGCGCGCCGTTGGCGTGGCTGCAGCCTGGCGCAACGGTCGATGCGGACTTCGCGGTGACCAATCGCGGCGGCGCGACCCTGAATAATGTCGCGCTCACCGCGCCGAATCCGGACGGCTTTGAATTCACTCTGCTCACGACCGCGCTCGGCTCGCTCGACCCCGGACAGACCAAATTCGTCCGCGCGCAGGTGAAGGCGACCGCTGTGGTCGGGACGACGTTGCGGATCGGCATCGGTGCGACGGCGGACGGAAACTACGCGCAAGATCTGCGATACGATCTTCCCGTCGGGATCGTCGAGACGCGGAGTTTCTCCGGCGGCGCGCCGGTTCCGATTCCTGGTTTCACGAGCATCGACGGCTCCGGCGTCGCCGGGAAATATCCGGCCAAAGCGCATGTCGCGGGGCTCCCCGCGGGCAGTGTGGTGCTCGATGTGAAGCTGCACCTCGCGCATTTCATCCACAAAAAAAGCTACGACCTGGATGCGCTGCTGGTGAGCCCGAGCGGAGCGAAAATGATCGCGATGAGTGATGTCGGCGGAGATCGCGCGGAGGATGTGGATCTGACGCTGACCGATGCCGCGGAACTGCCGCTTCCCGATACCGCGAAGCTGTTCAGCGGGACGTTTCGGCCTGCGAACTACGGCTCAACCGGGGACAAATTCCCCTCGCCGGCGCCGCCCAAGCCCTACGCCTTTTCCTTTAGCACTTTTGCCGGCAGCGATCCGTCCGGCGACTGGAGGCTCTACCTGTTGGACGACGCCGCCAAAGGCGTGGGAAGCCTCGGCGCGTGGAGCGTGGAGATCACTTTCGCGCACCCTTAACGGCGGGAACGAATTTCCCCGGGTTGAGGAAACCCCTTCGCCACATCCTCACTGTCGGCATCGCCGCCGCGCGCCTCAACTGCACGGCCCTGGCGCTCACGCTGCCGGTCCCCGAGGACACCTCCACCAGCACCATCGCGGTACTCTCCAAAGCGGCGGGGCGCGAGGCGAGCCTCACCGTTTCGGATTCGCGGCAGGGTCTCATCCCCGTCGAGGCCGGGGCGTTTGCCGACTCCATCGCGGACGCGGGCAAGGCGCGGCTGATTATATACCTTAATAAGGTCACGGCGCCGGGCGCGCTCACGGTGCATCGCATCACGGAGGATTGGAGCGAAGGCGGCGCGAGCGTCCCGGCCTTCGGCCCCACGCCCATTGCAACGATCCCCTCGGCGTCTGTGGTCGCGAAGCAGTATGTCATCATCGACGTGACGGCGACGGTGCAGGCTTGGTTGAAAGAACCGGGCAAGGACTTCGGCTTCGCCATCGCGGGGAGCGGCGGGGCGCAGGTGCTGATCGGTGCGAAGGAAGGCCCCGGATCCGGCTACTCGGCCAAGCCGCGACCCCTACCGCGACGCTGCTCGCGATCACCAGCGCTGGCCGAGTCGGCATCGGCACGACCGAGCCAACGACAAATTAAATTGTTGCGGCGAATGTGGACAAAACGACTTTTGACACCACGCGAGCCTTCGCCATCACGACGAATGAGTCCGTGAACTCGCTAACGGAGCATCCGTTTGGGTTGGATGTGCGGCTGGGCGGCTCGACCAACCTCGCGACTCGGACAGTGTATCTGGGAACTGGCGATCTCAATCAGGCGGACGGCGGATGCCTTCTGCTCCAGGCGTTCGGAGGCAACGTCGGCATCGGCAGGGACGACGTTGGAAATGTGGTCCGGGCGAAGCTCACGGTGATGGGAGCGGGAAACACATCCAATTGGGGCTCTCATTATTCATATAGCAACACCGGAGTGGTCCAAGGCTCAGCGACCACATATACGCTCGGCGGCGTTTCGATTTACGCCGAGCAGGCGGTTCATGCCTCCATCTTCCGGGCCGTCTCCGACGCCCGGACCAAAAACATCCTCGGTCATTCCGATGGAGCCGCCGATCTGAAGAGAATGAAGAGCATCGAGATCACCGATTACCTTTACAAGGACACGATCGCCAAAGGCAGCCTCCCGCAGAAGAAGGTGATCGCCCAGCAGGTGGAGAAAGTCTTCCCCCAAGCAGTCTCCCTCTCGACGGATGTGATCCCGGACATTTACACGAAAGTGCCGATCCAGGATGGCTGGATCGCCCTCGCTACCGACCTGAAGAAAGGGGACCGCGTCCGCCTGATCGCCGAAAACAAGGAAGGCATTTATGAAGTGCTCGAGGTCGAGGCGCAGCGGTTCCGCACCGACTTCCAGCCCATGAACGACACCGTCTTCGTCTATGGGCGCGAGGTGAAAGACTTCCGCCAGGTGGACTACGAGGCCATCGCCATGCTGAACGTCTCCGCCACGCAGCAGATCAAGAAGGAGAAGGACGCCGAGATCGCCGCCCTTGAGAAAAAGATCGCCGCCCTCGAAGCGAAGGACAAAGCGCGAGAGGCTCGCCTCACCCGCCTGGAAAGCGCCCTCGACCAGGGCGCGGTCCGCACCGTGCGAGCGTCGCTCAGCCGGTAGTCAGCCAGCCGGTAGTCAGCCAGCCGTGGGGACAGGGGCGCTTCGCCCGGCGACCTGCGGCTCAACCCGGCGACAAATTCCCCTCTCCGACGCCGCCCAACGCCTGCGCCTTTTCTTTAGCACCTTCGCTGGTGGTGAGCTAGCCGGCGACTGAAGGCTTTCCCTTTTGGGCGAGGCCGCGAGAGGGGTCGGAAGCCTCGGCGCATGGACCGTAGAGATCACTTTCGCGCACCCTTAACCGCGGGGACGAATTTCCCCGGATTAAGGATTCCCTTGGGGTCGAGCGCGTTTTTGAGAGCGCCGTGCACGGCGCGGGAAACCTCGGATGTGGCATCGGGAAACCAGCGCATCTTCGCAAGGCCAATGCCGTGTTCGCCGGTGATGACGCCGCCCCATGCGAGGACTTGGGCGAAAAGTTCGTCCAGCGCGATACCGACCGCCGCGTGCACGGCGGCATCCGTGTGGTAGCCCGCGGCCATGATGTTCACGTGAATATTCCCGTCTCCCGCGTGACCGAAACATGCGACCGGGAAGCCGTGCTTCTTTCGGAGCCGCGCGGCAAACTCGGCGAGTTCGACGAGCCGTCCCCGCGGGACGACGATGTCTTCATTGAGTTTGATGAGACCGGTCGCCTTGAGCGATTCGGAGAATTTCCGCCGCAATTCCCACAGCGCCTCGCATTGGGCCTCGCCCACGGCGGTTTGGAGATGTTTCGCGCCGACTTCCCTCAGGAGCGCAGCTAGGGAGCGCGATTCACTCCGCACCGATGCCGCCTGTCCGTCGAGGTCGATGAGCACGTGTCCTTCGCCCGCCGGGACGATTGCCTTGCCGAGATGCTCGCGCGCCGAGCGTAGCGTGAACGCATCGGCGATTTCCAGTGCCGCTGGGAGAAACCCTGCGCGAAAGACCGCCTGCACGGCGTTCGCGGCCTGTCGAAAAGTCGAGAACGACGCGGAGAGCGAGGCTCGCGCGGGCGGCAGCGGGAGTAGGCGAAGCGTGGCTTCGGTGACGACGCCGAGCAGCCCCTCGCTGCCAACGAACGGCCCGATGAGGTCGAAGCCGGTTTTGTTTTTATGCGTGCGTCCGCCCGTCCGGAGCACGCGGCCGTCGGCGAGCACGACTTCCAGGCCGAGCACGTAGTGGCGAGTCACGCCGTACTTCAGGCAGCGCGGCCCGCCGGCGTTGGTCGCGATATTCCCGCCGATCGAGCAATCCTTCAGCGACGCCGGGTCGGGTGGATAATACAAGCCGCGCGCCCTCACCGCGGCCTGAAGCTGTCCGGTGATCACCCCCGGTTCGACCACCGCGACGCCATCCGCGAAGTGGATTTCCTTGATCGAGTTCATCCGCGCGAGCGAGAGCGCGATCCCGCCGCGCACCGGCACACAACCGCCGACGTAACCGAACCCCGCGCCGCGCGCGGTCACGGGGATGCCGCGCCGATTGGCGAAGGCGAGCGTCCGGCTCACATCGTCCACATTTCGCGCGAGCACGACGACTTCCGGCTCGCGACTGGAAAACCATTTGTCCGTCGCGTGGATCGCCAGAGTCTCCGGCGCGGTGCTGACTACATCGGCACCGAGCAGCCTCCTGAGTGCCGTCTTCAATGCGCGGGCGGGCGGTTGCCGCCGCCAAAAAGGCGATCGAAAATGCCCGGCTTCTTCGTCGGCGTCGTCGTCGTCGAGCGCCGATCCACCGGGCGGTCGCGCGAGACTTGATTGCTCGAGAAGGTGGAGAAGCGTTCGCTTTCGACGGGAAGTTTGCCGGGCTCGATCGAAAATCCTTCATGCGTCACCACGGCGCCCCGCGTGGCGGTGATGACGAGGACGCCGAGTTGCCTGCCCTCCACGTCGTAACCGGTGACCGTCCAGACCGGTGTGGCGTCCGCGCCGTCCTTGCGCAGCTCGTATCCGATGGTGGCGGCGATCGCGGCATTCGCCTGCGCGTATTGCTGGACGAGTTTGGCGGCTTTGTCGGAGTCGAATTTCACTGCATCCCATAGCGTCATCTCGGGAGTGATTTTTTCGGCAAACTGCGAAATCGCGCGTGACGCGACGATCGCGCCCCCCGCCACGACGCATTCCTTCAGGCCGTTTTCTGCTGTCGGATCGTGGAGAAGGATATACCAGCGTTCCGGCGTGGGTGTCCCGTCGCGTCCCTCGACGAGGGCCACCAGTTTCCGCTGTTCGCGCGTGAGCAGCCGGACAGCCTCGAAGGCCGTCATCCCGGCAGCCGCCGCGTTCGCGGCCAGGCCGGCTAGACACCCGGCTAGGATCAGGAAAGTGCGCATACAAAGAATCGAAGGCGCACCTTATCGTCCCGGCGTCGGTTTTCCATCGCAATGTCGGCGGTGGGGCCGGGAAAAATACTCGACTCGCCCGAGTGCCACGCCCACGTTTCGCCTCATGATCATCAAGCCCAAAACACGTGGATTCATCTGCACCACGGCGCATCCCGAAGGCTGCGCGGCGCACGTGCAGGAGCAGATCGACCACGTCCGTTCGCAGGGGCCCATCGCGGGCATGGCGAAACGAGTTCTCGTGATCGGCTCATCGACCGGTTACGGCCTCGCTTCCCGCATCGTGCCGGCGTTTGCGGGTGGCGCGGCGACGCTTGGCGTCTTTTTTGAAAAGCCCAGCGAAGCCGACCGCACAGGTAGCGCGGGGTGGTATAATTCGATCGCATTCGAGAGCGCGGCGCGCGCGGCGGGACTGTATGCGAAGAGCCTGAACGGCGACGCTTTTTCCGACGAGATGAAGCAGAAGGTCATCGCCGCGATCAAGGCGGACCTCGGGCAGGTCGACGCCGTCATTTACAGCCTCGCGTCCCCGCGCCGCACGCATCCAGTCACGGGCGTCACGTATAAATCGTCGCTGAAGCCGATCGGTGCGTCGTTCACCTCGCGCACCGTCGATACCGAAAAGGGGATCGTCACCGATATTTCCATCGAACCGGCAACCGAGCAGGACATCGCGGACACCGTCGCGGTCATGGGTGGTGAGGATTGGGAAATGTGGATCGAAGCGCTCGAAACGGCGGGGGTTCTCGCCGACGGCGCATTCACCGCCGCCTACAGCTACATCGGGCCGGACCTCACTTGGGCCATCTATCGGAACGGCACCATCGGTCGTGCGAAGGAAGATCTCGAGGCGACTGCGCACCGGCTGCAAACCCGCCTCGGCGCGAAAGGCGGAAATGCTTTCGTTTCCATCAATAAGGCGCTCGTCACCCAAGCCAGCTCCGCGATTCCCGTCGTGCCGCTTTACATCTCGCTCCTTTACAAAGTGATGAAAGCGAAGGGAACGCACGAGGGTTGCATCGAGCAGATTTACCGGTTGTTCGCAAAACGTCTCTACGATCGCTCCGCGCCACCACTGGACGATTCCGGGCGAGTGCGTCTCGACGATTGGGAAATGGCCGCGGATGTGCAGGCGGCCGTCGCGAAAATCTGGCCCGAGGTCTCCACGGAAAATCTCGCGGAGGTCTCCGACATCGTCGGCTATCGCGCGGAGTTTTTGAAGCTCTTCGGCTTTGGGCTGCCCGGCGTCGACTACGAGGCGGACACCGACCCGCACCGCTCGCTCCCGTCTGCCTGAAACCTCACGGGCTCGCGAGATCCGCGATCACCGCGCGGTGATCGGATTGAAGCGACCAGCCCAACTCGCACCGCACCGCCCGCCACCGGGCGCCGAGCCAGATCCGATCGAGGCTCAATACGGGCGCTGGCACGGGCCACGTTTCCGCGAAGCCGTGCCCGGCGCTCTCGAATGCGTCGCGGAACTCGCGGCGGATCGGTTGGAAATGTACTGACTCGCGCGGAGTGTTGAAGTCCCCGAGAACGACGAGGGGTTCATCGCGATGAGCCGCGATCAATTCCTCGAGCCGGACGAAAGCCGGGCCGCGCGCCTGCTGTGGGAAGGACTCGAAATCGACGACCAGGACGGTGAGCGCGCGCCCTTTCACCATACACCGAGCCACCATGTAATCACCGCGATCGGCCAACCGTCCCGTCGCGACTGAGACCGGTGGCTCGGGGGTGATCAGCAGCATGCCGCCGCGGCGCTGAGTGAGCGTGCAGCCGGGAAATCCATCGCGCCATTCCGCGGGAAAATCGTTCGTGTAAACATTGCTCTCGCCGACCGCGATCACGTCCGCCTTCAACGACTGCAAATAGGCCACGCGCTGTGCGAGCCGCTGGACCGGGCGCGAAGCATTCCAATAAACGAGGCGCAGCGCCGTGTCCCCCGCTGCGGGATGGGAGTCGATGTAGCTGTAGCGCACCCACATCGCGGAGCACGCGGCGAAAGTCACCGCGAGCAGCAGCGCCCGGCAGCGGCGGCGCCTGCGAAACGCGTAGATGGCGAGCCCTCCGGCGAGCCCTGCGAGGATCGGCCAGGGCGTCGCATAGAAAATGGCGGCCATCGGCTGCGCCCCGTCGCGGACGCTGGTGATCCGGAGCGCCAGGCCGGCGGCGAGCAGCAACGCGAGTGCGCGCGCCAGCCATCTCAAGATTTGTTTCACCGGGCGAAGCGTCCGAAGAACGCCTCGAGCTTCTTCGCGACGACCGAAAACGAAAGCCGTTCCCGGCCGAGGGCGCAGGCGCGCTCGGCGATCTCCGCGCAATCGTGCGGGTGCTCCAGCAGGCGCGCCGCGATGTCGAAAAGCTGCTCCGTTCCGCGTCCGTGGCCGCAGAGGTCGGGAAAGACGAGACGCTCCGTCGTCCCATTTCCACCGACGCACGGGAGGCGGCAGAGCAGTGCATCCCCAGCGACCTGGCCCGGCACGCCGCTCGCGTCGAGTTGCCACACCAGCTTGTGCTTGGCCATGAGCCGAAGATATTGCGGATACGGAAGGCGCTTTTCCACGATGCGCAGCAAGCCGTCGGCGAATCCGATCCGGCTCAGCATCCGTCGACCGCGCCAGCCGTCTTCATTGAAGATCGTCACGGGCTCCGACATCGCTTCGGCGAGTTGTTTGATCGCGAGCAGCGCCGCGAGGTGATTGCGCGACGCGGTGTCGAACTCCCGTGTGCCGACGAAGATGCCGCGCCGATCCTCCAGCGGCGTCGCAAAATCCCAGCGCTGGTCTTCCACGGGATACGGAGTCGGGATGAATTCCGCGCCCCGTACACCCGCCGCGAGATAGAGCGACACGGCATCGGGAGTGGTGGCGATCGCCGCATCGGCACGAGCGCAGATCTCGCGGAAGAGGGTGAATTTATCCGGCTTCGCCAGAAGCGCTGCGACCTGAAAAGTGCCCGCTTCCTTGAGCGAAATCGCGACCGTCTTCCCCGCACTGCGCAACTCTAGCAGCGCCTGTTTGCACTCCTTCAGATCGCTCCGCAACAGCAGCACGACCGTCCTCACATCCGCTGGGATCGCCTGATCCTTCCGAAAAAATCCGCCGTTCGTGCATGCCGCGAAAGCGTGAAAATTGACCGGCGCATGGATCGCGGCGTCGGGTTGACCGGCGCCGTCGGGAAAGTGCTGCTCGGGATCGTTTCCCTTGGGATTTAAGACGGCGATTTTCATTCCGTCCACATCGACGACGCGGTCGAGACGCTGTTGCTGATGAGATGCAGGAGGAGGGGCAGCATCACCGAGCCGGAATAGCGGCGAGCGAGGCCGAGCACGATGCCCATGGCGAACAGGACGGCGAGCGTCGGCCACTCGTATTGCACATGGAGCATGACCCAGAACAAATTCGGAACCAGGATGGCGAGGCCCCAACCGGCGTTGCTTTCCGCAAGGCCTCTATACATGAATCCGCGAAAGAGCAGCTCCTCCCCGATCGGCGCACCGAGCGTCAGCGCCGCGATGAGCGGTGCGAGGAACTTTCCGCTCTGCATCAAACCGCGCATGAATTCTTCGCCGCTGGTGTCGCCCTTGGCTTCGATCAGCCACTCCTCGCAGAACAACACCGCCGCAAGCGCGGCGGCCCACAAGAAAAACTGAACCACTCGAAACCGGCGGACGGCGAGATATTCGGCAAACCGCCGCCCTCTGCGCAGCTTAATCACAATCCATAACGCGCCGAGCGTGACCGGGAGCGATACGAGTACGGAGACCGCGAGCATCAGCGGATCGTTCATCAAGCGCTCCATCACGCCGTCGATCGGCAATCCCTTGCCAGGAACCGCCGGTGTGTTTGCGAGGAGGATTCCCAAAAAAATCATCACCACGATCGTCTGCGTGAGCACCATCGCGCCCATGGCGAGCAGGCCAAAACCCACGGTGGCCCAGGCTCCCCAGGCTCCGAGCGGCTCGTCGTCGGGCATCGACAATGGCGCGGGCGGAGCGGGATCGAGGTCGGGATTCACTGGGCGGGAACGTATGCGCCGTACGCTGCCGCGCGCACGCTCAATTTCCAAAACGCGCGGTGCTCCGTCATGCGATGACCTCGCGGATCACCTTTCCGTGCACATCGGTGAGGCGTCGATTGGCGCCGTTGTTGCGGAAGGTGAGTTGTTCGTGATCCAGGCCAAGCAGATGCAGCACCGTGGCGTGAAAATCGTAGGTCGTCGTCGCGTTGCGCGCCGCGCGCCACGACCACTCATCCGTCTCCCCATGCGAGACCCCTGCGCGCACCCCGGCGCCCGCCATCCAGCCCGCGAATGCGCCGCCGTTGTGATCGCGCCCGGTCGAGCCTTGCGCGAACGGCTGCCGGCCAAACTCCGTGTTCCAAAGGACGAGCGTGTCCTCGAGCAGGCCGCGCTGTTTCAAATCGCGAAGCAGCGCGGCGACGGGCTGATCGGTGGCCGCGCACATGGGCGGCAGCTCTTTCTCGATGTTCCCATGGTTGTCCCAATTTCCCGTCGGTCCACCGGCGCCGCTCCAGATTTGCACAAAACGCACGCCTCGTTCGAGCAGGCGCCGTCCCAGCAAACAGCGTCGTGCGAAATCATCCGTCGCAGGCTGGCCGATGCCATAAAGCTGCCGGGTGGATTCGCTCTCCTCCGAGATGTCGAAGACCGCCGCCGCGCCCAACTGCATTTTCGCCGCGAGTTCATACGCCTCGATGCGGCCGTCCAGCCGCGTGTCTCCGTCGTTTGCGGCCAGATGTGCGCGGTTCATTTTTTGCAAAAGATCGTGTCCCTCGCGCTCGGCGTCCGGCGTGATGTAGCGCGCTTCGGCGGGCGCGCGAAGATGTGCGATCGGCTCCGGCGCTCCCGCATTGATGATGGTGCCCTGGTGTGCGACCGGCAGGAAACCGGCGGTGAAGTTTCCCTTCTGATTGTACGGCAGCCCGCGCGAATCGGGCAGAACCACGAAGGTCGGCAGATTATCCGTGAGCCGGCCGAGCGCGTAGCTCACCCATGCGCCGAGGCATGGAAAGCCCGGCAGGAGAAAGCCCGTGTTCATCAGGTAGCTGCCGGGGCCGTGGACATTCGTACGCGAGGTCATCGCCATGAGAAAGGCGACGTCGTCTACGCATTCCGAAAAATGCGGAAGCAGCGAACTGACCCAGCGCCCGCTCTGGCCGCATTGACGCAGCTCAAATGGCGGCTTCAGCACGGTGCCCGGCGCGCTCGTCGCCGCTTCGACATGCTCGCCAGTCCCCGGATCGAACGGCTGCCCGTGCCGTTTCACCAGCTCCGGTTTGTAGTCGAACAAATCCATCTGGCTCGCGCCCCCGTTCATGAAAAGCTGGATCACGCGTTTGGCTTTCGGCACCGGGCCGACGCTGGGCGATTCCGCGAGGAGCGAGTTCAGCGCGATGCCGCCGAGGCCGCCGCCAAAGCGCCAGAGAAAGTCCCTTCTGGAAAAGGCACTGGAAGCGTGGGGGCCTGGGCAGCGGGGCATGGGCAGATTTAGTTCAAGAACACGAACTCGTCGCTGTTGAACAGCACTCGGCACACTGCCGCGAGGCCGTGTCGACGCCCATACTCGGCGAGGTCCCGGATTTCGGCGTCGGTCGCTGGCCTGGCAAATGCCAACTCGAACGCCGCGCGCACCTGCCCATCGACGTCGGGCGCCAGCGATTGCAGCCGCTTGGCGAAATGTTCGGACGAGCGCGTGACCCAGGGACTGTTCCAAAGCGCGAGCGCCTGTTGGACGGTGACACTGTTCGTGCGGGCGGGTGTGAGTTGGTCGCCGGCCGGGGCATCGAGCGCGTCCATGAATGGATCGGGCAGGGTGCGGAATAGAAACCGGTAAATACTTCGCCGGCGTCCCGCGGGCGAATCCACGTCGAATTTCACATAATCCACGCGCGGCGTGACGTGGATGCCGGGCTGCAGGTCGAACTGCCGGTCGCTCGGCCCGCCCATGCGCAGGTCGAGCCGTCCGCTGATCGCGAGGATCGCATCATGCACGCACTCCGCGTCCAGGCGGAGCCGTGGGAAGGCCGCGAAATCTTGCGGCTGCGCGGTGCGCCCGACCGACTGCCGATAAGTGGCGCTCATGACGATGAGCCAGTGCAGCGCCTTCAGCGAACCGTGCGCTTCATCGCGGAACCACACGGCCAGCCAGTCGAGCAACTCGGGATGCGACGGCGCGTCGCCCATCCGACCAAAGTCGTTCGGAGTCTCCACGAGGCCGCGCCCAAAGTGATCATGCCAGACGCGGTTCACGATGCTCCGCCAGACGAGTGGATTCTCCGGCGCCGTCAGCCAGCGAGCGAGTGCGGCCCTGCGTTCACCCTCATCTTGCGTGTCGGGAAAACGAGACGGAAGCGCGGTCACGCACGTCAGCGCCCCGGGTGTCGCCGGTTCGATCGGATGCGCGATGTCGCCGCGTTTGAGGACCTGCACCACGCGCGGCCTGCCGGCAGGTTTGAGCCCGCCGTCGGGCTCGAACTCGCTCGCCGCCGCGTAGACGAGCGATGCCTTCGGGAGCGCGGCCAGCTCCCGATTGAGCGCTTCACCCAGGAACCACGCGCCGAGCGTCGCTCGTTGGGCGTCCGTGCGTTTCTCGTCTGGCAACTCCGCGATCTCCCGCGTTTCCTCCGGCAAAACCGCCGTGTCCGCCGCAGGCACGATCTCCGCGAGCGAAAGCCGCGGACGCCCGATGCAATGCCCGCCGTGGAGCTGTTTCAGGATGAAAGTGAGCTTTGTTCCGGGTGCGACCGTGAGCTTTTCTGCGAGTTCGAACGTGGCGGCATGTGGGACACCGACTTTCGGAAAAATCCCCCACGCCGTTTTCACATCTCCATCCAAGGCGTGCGCGATTGTCCATTGATCCTGGTTGAAATCCGCTCTCGGGTTTTTCAACTCGACGACGCGCGGAGCCGTGAGTCCCGGCTCGAAGACCAGCATTTGGAACTCGGAGAGGTGCATATTTCCGTTCGGCTCCCGGCCGGGCCCGTGTTGAGGCAGGCTTTCGTCCGAGAGTGCTTCGAGTCGCACCGCGGCGATGGTGGCGAGCGGCGCTGGAGCGGTGATGGTGTAAACATCCGTCGGGCCGTGAATGCCGCTCGCGAGGAGAGAATCATCGGACTGCCGCGTGAGCGTGGCGCCGGCCGTTGAAATGAATACTTCCGGCTGCGCGACGCGCCACGCCTTTGCCTCGCGGTCGATCAGTTGAATTCGTTCGGTCGCCAATCGCTGGGTCTCGGCGGCGAGCAGCAACGCGCGGTCGCCCCGCAGCACCGCAGCTCGCCGCGCTTCCAAATCTCGCCGGTGCAGTGCAACCGCCGGGTCCGGATCGTAACGGCGGTTTGCGCGATCCACGCCCGCGAAGACGGCTTGCAGCGCGTAATAATCCCGCTGCGAGATGGGATCGAACTTGTGATCGTGGCAGCGCGCGCATTGCACCGTCGTGCTGGTGAAACTTTGCATCACGGTTTGCACCACGTCATCGCGATCGAGATAGCGGGCGATCTGCCGGTCGAGCGTGTCTTCGCGGATGTCGCGCAGCGAGCTTTCATCCCACGGCCCGGCGGCGAGGAAGCCGAGCGCGACGGTCGCCTGCGGGTCCTCGGGAAACAACACATCGCCCGCGACCTGCTCAGCCACGAAGCGGGCGTAAGATTTGTCCTCGTTGAACGAAGCGATGAGATAGTCGCGATACGGCCACGCGTTCTCGCGAATGCGATCCTGATCGTTCCCGTGCGTCTCGGCGAAGTGCGCGACGTCCATCCAGTGCCGCGCCCAACGTTCGCCGTAGCGGGGCGAGGCGAGCAGGCGGTCGACCACCTTTGCGTAGCCGTCCTGTGCGGTGTCGGCGAGGAAGGCGGCCACTTCGTCGGGCGTAGGCGGCAGGCCGATCAAATCGAAAGTGACCCGTCGAAGCAGCGCCCGACGATCGGCTTCGGGTGCCGGGTGCAGGCCTTTTTCGGTGAGTTTTGCGGAAATGAAATCGTCGATCGACTTGCCCGCCGGGGAACCGAGGGGTTTGAGCGCCCACCATTCGGCGCGCTTCGGCGGCGCCGTGCGCGGATCGCTCGCCCCGAGTCGCACCCACTCGATGAGCACCGCCACTTCCTCCGGCGCGAGCGCTTTTTTTGGCGGCATCGCTAGGTCGTCGTCCAGGCGGCGCACGGCTTGGATGAGCAAACTCTCATCCGGTTTTCCGGGCAGGATCGCCGGTCCGGAGTCGCCGCCGTCCGCCCATCCGCTGCGAGAATCCAGCGTGAGGCCGCCTTTCATTTTACCCGACTCATGCGAATGGCACTCGAAGCATCGCTTTTCAAAAATCGGCCGCACCCTTTGCTCGAAGAACAAGTCCCCACCAGCGTCGATCGGCGCGCCAAAGGCCGGGCCTGCGGTG
>JAYTDO010000168.1:0-13318 GCA_043735935.1 Chthoniobacteraceae bacterium | reverse complement strand
CCGACGCTGTCGCGAAGCCCGAGCAGAAAAAGGTGAAGCCGGTGCTGATCGATCTCGACGATTTTGAGGCGCGCGCCGTCGCGCTTCCTCCCGCGGGTCCGCGCTTTTCCCGCCTCCTCGCGCTCCCTGGAAAGCTGGTCTTTTCGCGTCTTCCCCGCCTCGGCGCCTCGGGTCCGAGTCCGCTGCTGTATTACGATATCGAAAAGCGTGAAGAGAAGGTCATCCTCGACGACGTGGGCGGCCTCGATCTCTCGGGTGATGGGAAAAAGCTGCTCGTCTCGCGGGGAAACCAGTGGGCGATCATCAATCCGGTGGAAGGCCAGAAATTCGACAAGGTATTGCCGACGGCGCAGCTCGAAATGATCGTCGATCCTGTGCAGGAGTGGCGGCAGATTTTTAACGACGCGTGGCGTATCGAGCGCGACTTTTTCTACGACCCGCATCTCCACCTCGTCCCGTGGCAGAAGATGCGCGAGCGTTACGGAGCGCTCATTGAAAACTGCGTCACGCGTGGCGACGTGAATTATGTCATCGGAGAGCTCATCGCCGAGCTGAACGTCTCGCACGCCTACCGTGGCGGCGGCGACCTCGAAGGCGCGCCCGGCCGAAGCGTCGGGTACCTCGGCTGCGATTATTCCCTCGAACAAGGTGCCTACCGCATCAAACGCATCCTGGAAGTCGCCCCGTGGGAATACACCATCCGGCCGCCGCTCCGGCAGCCGGGCATCAACGTCAAGGAAGGCGACTGGCTCCTCGCCGTAAACGGCCGGCCCCTCGATCCATCGCAGGATCCGTGGACCGCTTTCCAGGGGCTCGCCGACAAGACCGTCATCCTCACCGTCAACGACAAACCCAACACGCAGGGTGCTCGCGAGGTCCTCGTCAACACGCTCGCCAACGAAATCTGGCTGCGCCAATACGCGTGGATCGAAAAAAATCGTCAGCTCGTCGACAAGGCCAGCGGCGGTCGCATCGGCTACATCTATGTCCGCGACACCGGGCAGGACGGACAGAACGAACTCTTCCGGCAATTCCGCGCCCAGTACGCAAAGGAAGGCCTCATCATCGACGAACGCTGGAATGCCGGTGGCCAGATCCCCGACCGTTTCATCGAGCTCCTCGGGCGCAAAGTGGTCAACTATTACGGTGTCCGCGACGGGCACGACTGGCAGACGCCCACCATCGCCCACAACGGCCCGATGGCCATGCTCACCAACGGCTGGAGCGGCTCCGGCGGCGACTGCTTCCCATTCCTCTTTCGCGAAAACAAACTCGGCCCCGTCATCGGCACTCGGACTTGGGGCGGTCTGATCGGCATGACCGGATGCCCGCCGCTCATCGACGGTGGCCACGTCACCGTGCCCACCTTCGCCATCTACGACACGAAGGGGAAATGGATCATCGAAGGCTACGGCGTCGACCCCGACATCACCGTGCTCGACGATCCCGCCGCGCTCGCCAAGGGCCGTGACCCGCAGCTCGAACGCGCCATCGAGGAGGTGAAAAAGAACATCGACGCCACGCCTCCGCGTCCTCCGCAAAAGCCCACGTATCCCAACCGCTCGGGCGACTGACGGTGTCCCGACGAGTTGGCGTCACGCCATGAACAAAGTCCTCATCATCATCGGCGACGCTGCCGAGACGCTCGATACACTCTACCCGTTCTACCGGCTCCAGGAGGATGGGTTCGTGCCGGTCGTCGCTGCGCCCGAAAAGCGGCGTTACCAGATGGTGATGCACGAGGTGAAGCCGGGCTGGACGATCACGAAGGAATGGGAGGGTTACACCATCGAGGCCGATATCGCCTTCGCGGACGTGCGACCGGAGGATTACGTCGGCATTTTTTTCAGCGGCGGGCGAGCGCCGGAGTACATCCGCGAAGACGAGGACCTGCTACGGATCACGCGCTGGTTTTTTGAGCAAAAGCGGCCCATCGCGAGCGTCTGTCACGGCGTCGAAATCCCGGCGCGCGCCGGTTGCGTCAAAGGGCGGCGAATGGCGACAGTCGCGAAGTGCCGCTTCGATCTCGAAGTGTGCGGCGGCATCTACGAAGACGCCCCGTGCGTCGTCGACGGCAACCTCGTGAGCGGCCGCACCTATCGGGACAATGGGCACTTCGTCGCGCCCTGGATCACACTCCTCAAGGACGAGCGCGACCGGCGCGGCTAGGCACCGCGGTCGTCCAAGTTCGATGCGTCGCGCGCCTACGGACGCAGTGCCGCGAGTGCGGCCTGACCTTTCGCCGCCGCCTCTTCCGCACGGCGCGCGATCTCCTCGGGCGACGGCAGCGACATGAGCACCTCTGGCGGGATGTCTCCCATGCTCGCGAGTTTCACCAGGCACTTCTGGCGTTCGGCGAGCGCCTTGTCCGCGTCGCGTTCCTTGCTGAAGCGGCTCTTTGCCTTCTCGCTCCGTTGCCGCAGCATATCGTAGACGTCGCCGCCCAGCAGCGCGCTGATGTCGATCTTCATCTTCTCGCGGTTGAGATCCTCCGAGCTCACCAAATCGCCGTTGATCGGGCCGGCCTTGTATTTTGGAAACATGATGGCCGCCTCCGGGCACACGCGGGAACAGGCGGGGCAGTTGGTTTTGCAGTTGTCGTTATTCTGCACCTGGATCTGCTTTTCCCCGTCCACGCCGTAGACGCCAAACAGGCAGAAGGAGAGGCACTGCATGCAGTTCGTGCAGCGGTCGTAGTCGATGACGGGGAACCACGGCTTCCAGTCGCCGTGCCGCGCCGCATTTGCGCCGTCGCGCGCGGTCTCCACGAGGTCGGCGACTTGTGCCGTATTAAATCCGGCGATGTTCTGCGTTCGGATCGTCGCCTCGCCGCCGTCGAATTCCGGGGCCGTGCCGCCCGCAAAACGTCCGAGCACCAGCATCGTGCCGGGCCCCGCCGGGGCGACCGCGCGTTCGCCATTCGCGCAAGTGACCGCATATCCTCGCTCGAGGAGGCCGGCCATGGTGGCGAAGCGATCGTCCGCATCGAGGGGTTCGGCGCCCGCACCCTCGTAGAGGACGACGCGGAGGGTGGTTTGATCGTGGAGGCTCATGGCGTCAGGGTTGCGGGAGTAGCGTTGGCTTCGCGCACGGGGAGATTGGGTTGAATTTCGGCGGAGTGCAGCGAGGAAAGCACGTCCGTCGCGGACAATGTCCGCATGTTCAGCACCTCCGTACCCTCACGCCGCAGATCCGCGCCTGCCTGGTGAAAAAGCCCTTTCACCGCACGCGGAAAACACGCCGCGATCTTCACCGCACCCGCCTCGGCGAGTCGCTGAAGCGCCGGATCGCGCCGCGCCGCCATCTCGCAAAGATCCGCCACCGCCTCGAAGGCGACGCCGGATTCGCACAAGCCGCGAAGCACTGCATCCTTCACGTCTTTCGGGACGACCTGCGCGTATTGGCAGTGGCAGTAAAGGATGCGGGGCGGGATGGGATTCATGCGGTCTGCGGGGACACTAACCACAACCACCCGAGGCGAAAATCCTTTGTTGAGGAAGGCTCCGTCTATCGCGTCCCGGCCACATCGCGATGCGTGGGCTCGGGTTTTCCGGGTCGGAAGTATTCGAGATGATCCAGCGATGCGTGCAACCCGGCGAAGTGAGTGGGCAGCGCGGCGATCGCGTCGCGGACGGCGTCGCGGATGTGCTCGGGATCGGCTTCGGCGCGGCAGTTGATGATGAGCTGACCGGCGGAGACGGGGGCTTCGAGTTTAAGCGAGAGCTCCGGAACGAAGTCGCTGCGGACGAGATTGATGACGGCGACGTCGCCGAGGCCCGCATCGGGGCTGAGGGTCATTTTCAAATGCGCGATCTCCGAGCCGGCTAGCCGGGTCTGGATGTCCCGCGCGATCAGCGAGAGGACGGCATCGGAGTCGAAACCGTCGGCGTGCGCGAGCTGGACCGTGGCATTGAGCCAGCCGAGGAGCGCTTCGCCTTCGGCGTAAAGTTCGTAGTCGACGTGCATCGCGGTGTGCGTCCCCTGTTCGCTGGTCGCGATGCGCGCGAACCATTCATCCAGCCCCGTGCCGGCGCGGACGGACACATCGAAGATCTCGGCGTGAGGGAATTCGAGGGCGAGCCGCGCGCGCAAGGCCTCGAGCCGCGGGGCGTCGAGGACGTCGGTCTTGGTGATGACGATAATGTCGGCCTCCTCGAGTTGCTTTCGGTAGATGTAGAGGACTTTGTCCGAGAATCGTTTTCCCTCCGCCATGCCGAAGAGTCGCTCGGCGCGGACGGGATCGACGAGGACGCTGAGCGGGGCGACGGAAAACTCGTTTCCGTAAAGGCGGCGCAGCGGATACGTGACGGTCGCGACGAGATCGGTGCAACTGCCGACCGGCTCGGCGATGAACACGTCGGGCCGCGTGCAGGCGGTCAGTTTGTTCGCGGCATCGACGAGGGAATCAAATCGGCAGCAGAAACAACCGCCGGGGATCTCCTCGGTCGAAAACCCCTTTGCACGGAGCATCGCGGTGTCGACGAGTTCGCTGCCCTGGTCATTCGTGATGAGGCCGACGCGAAGACCTTGGGCTGCGAGCCGCTGGGCGAGCGCGGCGACAGCAGTCGTCTTTCCAGCGCCGAGAAAACCGCCGATCATGACGTAGCGGGCTTTGTGGGGGAGCGGTGTGTTCATTCGTGCCCTTCGGCGGATTGTTTATCGAGGATGCGGTCGATCGTCACATCGAGCATCGCACGGTAGGCGGCGAGGTCGACGCATTTGGCATCCGGGTGGCCGTCGACGAGGTAGAGCCAGCCTTCGCCGTAGGGATCGCGGCCGACCAGTTCGATGTCGTCGCGCAAGGCGGGATTGCCGCCCGCGAAGGTCCCATCCGCAGCGCAATAGACGTCGCTGATCGCCTTGAATCCTTCGATGGAGCCGACGATTTCGCCGCTCGCGACTGCGGCGCCTTCCGCCTTGTCCCACTGGACTTCGACGATCTCCCCGAGCATGCGGGTGGCGAATCTCGTGAATCCGATTCGCCACCGGCTGCCTTCGATCCGCGCGAGCCAAAAGTGCGAGGGGCTGTAGAGGCACTCAACGGGCAGGTGAGTGACGAAGTTCGAGCGTTTGTAGAATTCGGTGTTCGGCATCGTGCGGGCGGGGCATTTATGGAGCATCCCGGGCCGAACTCAACCCACGGCGATTAAGAACGGGAAAAAGGACGCGGGAAGCGGTATGTGGGCGCGGTGCTCTACTTCGACTACAACGCCACCTCTCCGCTGCACCCTGCCGCGCGGGATGCGTGGCTGGATGCGGTCGCACGTTTCCCCGGGAATCCATCGAGCCCGCACCGTGTGGGAGCGCGCGCCGATACCGCGCTGTCGCAGGCGCGCGAGCAGCTTGCGGCGTGGCTGGGCTGTGAGCCGTCGTCGATCGTGTGGACGAGTGGAGCGACGGAGTCGAACAACGCGGCCATCCATCACGTGGCCCGAAGTAGCGAAGGCGAGGTGTGGATTTCCGCGATCGAGCACCCGTGTGTGCTGGAGGCGACGCGCGCGCATTTCGCGGGTCGGCATCGACTCATCCCGGTGACGCGATCGGGTGTGGTGGACGTTGGCTGGTTTCGCGCGGAGTTGGCGAAAGCGCGCCCCGTGCTCGTGGCCGTGATGGCCGCCAACAATGAGACAGGCGTGTTGCAGCCGTGGCGCGAAGTGCTGGCTGTGTGCCGCGAGTACGGGGTTCCGTTTTTCTGCGACGCAGCGCAGTGGATCGGAAAGCTGCCGATGGACGGTTTCGGCGAATGCGATTTTGTGAGCGGGTGCGCGCACAAGTTTGGCGGCCCGCAGGGGGTCGGATTCCTGAAGGTGCCCGACGACTTCCGCCCGCAGTTGGTCGGGGGTTTGCAGGAGGATGGGCGACGAGCCGGCACGGAGAACGTCGCGGGCGTGCTGGCCATGGTCGCCGCGCTCGCTGCGCGGGTCGGGATCGTGGATGATCACGCGGAAGTTCGCTCGGACTTTGAAAACGAATTGATGAAAGCCGTGCCCGGAGTGCAGATCGTCGGAGGGGATGTGGCGCGGCTTTGGAATACCGTATCGGTCGTGATGCCGGAGCTGGCGGACTGTCGGCGGCGCTGGGTGGTGAAGCTCGACAAGCTTGGTTTCGCCGTCTCGACGGGATCGGCGTGTGCGAGTGGGAAGGAGCAGCCATCGCACGTGCTTGCAGAGATGGGATATTCGGCGGCCGAGGCAGGCCGGGCGCTTCGCTTCAGCAGCGGATGGGAGACGCGATCGGGTGATTGGAGCGAGTTGCTCGCTGGGGTCGAGAGGGCGTTTAAGGAGCTTTCAACAACGTAGTCACTTCGTCGTGCAACTCGCGCGCGATGGCCTTTCGGTCGCCGCTGCGCGGGCATGTTTTACCGAAGGTGATGGTGACTTGGATGTGGCGTTTGCTCAGGAGATTGAGCAGGTGCGGCGCGAGGGTGATCGTGCCCCACCAGTGGACTTCATCTCGCGCCGATCCGTCGGAGAGCGCATAGTGAAAGGCGGCGGCGGTGACCGGGCAGCTGAGCGCGACGACCGGCTCGAAGAGGGAGGTCTTGAATGGCAGGACCGTATCGCCATGCGTGCTGGTGCCTTCTGGAAAAAGAACGAGCGGAAGATCGCCCGCGAGCACTCCGCGCATCTGCGCGGCGACTCCCTCGACTGCTCCCCGAGTTTGCCGATCGAGAAAAAGAGTGCCGGAAAGCCGTCCGAACAGGCCGAAGATCGGCCACGCGGCGATTTCCTTTTTGGAGACAAAAACGCACGGCATCGCGGCGCTGAGGGCGATGATATCGAGATAGGTGAGATGGTTTGCGACGATCAATCCGCCGTGCGGCATTTGGCCGCGCGTGGTGACCGATACGTTTTGCAGGCGTAACTGGCGTCGGCAGGCGCCGTGCAACCAACGCGCTCGTGCGTGGTTTCGATCTTCATCTGTCGCCTTCCACACATCGCGCGCGTAACGCCAAGCGGCGTAGCAAAGAAGCGCCAGAAAGCCCGCGATCCGCCACGCGGTGCGCGCGAGAGCGAGCGGAGTCTTGCGAGATTGGCGCGAGGGAGCGGAGTGCATTGATCCGCGAGTCGTAGCGAGATGGGCGATCGGAGAGAAACTTTTCCGCGCGGGCGACGACGAGCGGTTTGATTTCTCCAGAGACGAAACGCCGCGGCGCTGTTATGGCGTTCTGATTCCGATGAGCCTGAAGCGAAAATCTCCCTCCGAAAAATTTGTCGTCGTGACGGAGCAACCACGAACGTTACGCATCGCGCTGTCGGCATTCGCGGCGGGAGCGCTTGTGATGTGGATGGCGGAGCGCTACATGGCGCCACGCAGCGCCGAACCGACGGCGGTGGTGGCGAACGGTGCGCCGAACGTTTCACAAATGCCACCGGCGCAGGGGGCGAAGGCGCTCGGTGACTGGGAATACGATCACTCGAATTGGGCTGCGGCGATCCAGCAATATGAGAGGGCGATCGCCGCGGGTATGGATACCGCCGATCTGCGCACGGACATGGGCACGGCATATCGTTACATGGGCGAGGGCGAAAAGGCGCTGGACCAGTACGGGATCGCGCAGCGCAAGGATCCGTTTCACCAAAACAGCCTTTTCAACCAGGCGGTCGTCTATTCGGAGGTGCTCCACGATCGGCCTCGCGCCATCGCTGCGGCCCGGGAGTTTCTGCGCCGTTTCCCGCAAAGCCCAGGCGCCGACTCTGCGCGAAAGATGATCACGCAGCTCGATGGCGAACGATCTTCGGTGGAGAAAAAACTCGGAGATTTCCTCGGTGCGCCCGTTCCTGCGAAGCCCGCGAAGTAGCGGCGTGGCGCCTACGGATATGCGTCAATGATTTGACGGGAGCTGAAGCAGCGGGGAGTAATCGTGTCCCGACCATGCGTTTCCTGACTGCTCTCCTCGTCCTCGTCTCATTTATCTCGCCACTCCTAGCCGAGGAGACGCCGCCGAAGCCCGCGGACGATAAGAAGCCTGCGGAGGAGAAAAAGGACGAGAAAAAGGACGAAAAGAAAGAGGAGAAGCCGAAGGAAAAGGCGGGTGCCGTGACAATCGGCGGAGTCGAGGTGAAGTATGTCGCGCAGACAGGCATGCTGCCGGTGCTGAAGGAGGACGGTTCGACACGCGCCAATGTCTTTTACGTCTATTACGCCGCGACCGATAAGGACGGGAAGCGTTTGGCCGGGGCGAATGCGGGCGGCCGGCCGATCACGTTTTGTTTTAATGGCGGGCCGGGCTCGGCGGCGGTGTGGCTGCACTTTGGCGGCCTAGGGCCGAAGCGCGTCGATTTGCCGCCGGACGGATTGAAGCCGGCGACGACCGCGAGGATCGTCGATAATCCGAATTCGATCCTAGATACGACGGACCTCGTCTTTATCGATCCGGTCGGCACCGGCATCAGCCGCGCGGCGAAAGGTGAGAAGGCGGAGCAGTTCTTCGGAGTCGACGAAGACATTTCGGCGATTGGTGAGTTTGTCCGGCTCTTTAGCACGCGCGAACAGCGTTGGGGGTCGCCGAAGTTTCTTTGCGGCGAAAGCTACGGGGTGCTTCGCGCATCGGGTCTCGTGGATTATTTGCAGGACACGCACGGGATGTATTTTCAAGGGCTGATGTTGCTCTCGGGCCTGGTCAGTTTCCAGACGTTGAGCGCCGATGGAGGCAATGACCTGCCATACGTCCTCGCGCTGCCGACGCTCACGGCGACCGCGCATTTTCACCAGAAACTTCCCCCCGATCTTCAGGCCGATTACCAAAAGGCGCTCCGCGAATCGCGCGCGTTCGCGCAGGGCGATTACGCGGTGGCCCTCCTCAAGGGTGCGGCCATCGCCGCGGATGAACGCAAGCGCGTGACGGAAAAGCTCGCGCGCCTGACCGGCCTCACGCCGGAACTGATCGACGACGCGAACCTTCGCATCTCGAACTCGCTCTTCCGCGAGCGGTTGCTGCGCGCACAGGGGAAAATCCTGGGTCGCTTCGATTCGCGCGTCACTGCCGAAGACTCCGACCGACTCGGCAACAGCCCTGAATTCGATCCTTCGTTCAGCAATGTGATCGGGCCGTTTTCTGCGGCGACCAACGCCTATATTCGCGGCGAACTCGGATACGAGAGCGATCTGCCGTATCGTGTGCTGACGCCGCTGGCGTGGAATTACAGCGGTTTTGCGGGCCGCTACGCATCGACGGCTGGCCACCTGGCGGACGCGATGAAATCGAATCCCCAGCTTCGTCTCCTCATCCTCACCGGGCGCCGTGATCTAGCCGTGCCGCCGGACGCGATGCGCTACAGCATCGATCATCTCGATATCCCAGCGAGCCTGCGCGGGAACATCACGTGGGAGGAATTCGAAAGCGGACACATGATGTATCTGCTGAAGGCCGACGCGGAAAAGCTGCGCGCGGCGTTGGTCGGGTTTGTGAAGGCGGCGCCTTAATCCCGGCCTACTCGAAGGTGATCTCGCGCGTGCCGGCGGCGGTGTGAGCGAAGTGCAGCCAACGGGTGTGCGGAGGGAGCATTTCCCGAAATTTATCGGCCCACTCGATGACGAGCACACCCTCCTCGGCGAGGTAGTCGTCGAAGCCGATCTCCATCAGCGCGCGTTCGTCGGTGAGCCGGTAGAAATCGAAATGAAAGAGCGGCAGGCGGCCGTCGATGTATTCGTGGATGAGGGTGAAGGTGGGACTGGTGACGGCGGCGGTGGAAGCGAGTCCGTCGGCGAGTCCTTTGACGAACTGCGTTTTTCCCGCGCCCAGATCGCCGCAGAGTGCGACGATGTCTCCAGCACCGAGCTTCGCGGCGAACTGGCGTCCGAACGCGAAAGTTTCTTCAGGGCTGCGAAAAGTGGTCGTGGCCACGCGGGGATTGTCGGCTGGCCGGCACGGGCTGTCCAGTGACGGTTCCGATGCGCGTGAGGGCGAGGCGGGGAAAGGCGCGTTTCCATTTCGCGGCGAGGCGTGCTGCGTCGCGCTGGGCGAGGGTGAAGAGCAGCTCGAAGTCTTCGCCATCGGCGAGGGCTTGTGCGTGGGTGCAGCCGGGGCTGGTGGGAAGGGGCGCGTCGATGGTGAATCCGCATCGGCTGGCGCGGGCGAGGCGGGGAAGATCGGCGGCGAGGCCGTCGCTGAGGTCCATCATCGCGTGGAGTTTGAAATGCTGGACGAGCCAGCGCGCTTCGGCGACGCGCGGGGTGAAGTCGAGATGTTTGCCGGCACGCGAGCCGCCGAGTTTTCCCGTGACGAAGATCGCGTCGCCGGGAAGTGCGCCGGAGCGGAGGATGCAGCGGGTTCGTTCGACGGTGCCAGTGAGCGCGATGTTGAGGAAGAGCGGGCCGGGCGAGCGGGAGGTTTCGCCGCCGACGATGCTGACGGAGAATTTGCGGGCGGCCTTTCGCAGTCCGGCGTAGAGCGCCTTGGCCCGGGCGACCTCGGAGTCACCCGCGATGGCGATGGTGACGAGGGCGTGCGCGGGCGTGCCGCCCATGGCCGCGATGTCGCTGATGGCGCGGCAGAGGGCTTTCCAGCCGACTCGACGCGGTTCGTCGCCCGGGAGAAAATGGACGCCTTCGACGACGACGTCCGTTTTCAAAAGCTGCCAGCTTGCGGCGCGCGGCGCGCCGATGACGGCGCAGTCGTCGCCGGCGCCGACCCGGACGTCGCGATTGAGGGCGAGGCCGCGGGTGAGTTCAGCGACGAGGCGGTCTTCGCCGTAGTTCGCGAGCTTCATGCCGGTGGGCCGTAGAGGGTGATGAGGTAGAGGAAGACAAGTTGCGCGGAGTTGAAGAGCGCGTGCATCACCATCGGGACGAGCAGTGAGCCCGAGGCTTCGTAGGCGATGGTGAAGCAGAGGGCGAGGATGAAGAGGCTGGGGAATGCGGCGATGTTTGCGTGGTTTGCCGCGAAGAAGGCCGAGGTGATGAGGCCGCTGGCGACCGGGCCGAGGTAGCGTTTACCCACGCCGTAAAAGAAACCGCGGAAGAGGAATTCCTCGCAGAGCGGCGCGATGATGGCGCCGGCGATGACGATCTGGGCGATGCCTGAACGGTTCGAACTGTGGACGACGTCGCGGAAGAGCGTCACGAGCTCTTGCTCCTGGATGGTTTGGCCGAGGAGGATTTGCGTGATCATGTTTCCCAAAAAAATGAGGGGAAATGCCGCGAGGATGAGGCCGAGGCCGACGAGCAGAACTCGCGACGCGGGCATGCGGTCGCCTCCGAATGCCGTGCGGAGGCGGGTCCCGCGGTAGCGCATGAATCCGGCGATCGCGGCGGCGAAGAGGAGAAAAAGCGCCGAACTTGGCAGGACGAGATCGACGGAGATCTTTGTGGCGGGCGCGCTGCCGCGCAGCATCGCCGAGAGGATGATGCTGGCGAAGTAGGCGCCGAGGACGATCGTCATGAGGAGCTCCGGCAGGGCGAAGTGATCGACGCGGACGTGGCCGCCGGTTTTACGCAGGCCGCCGAGCAGGCCGCCGAAAACGCCCCAGGTAATGATGGAGAGCGCCGCGACGAAGAGGAGCGCGTGGAGCTGGGGCGGCGTCATCTCACCTCTTGAACCGCAACGCGTTAAGGCGTGTAGAAGCTCGGGAGGAAATAGAGCTTTCCGGCTTCCAGGCGCGGAGCGAGAGTATTGGAAAGATTGACCTCGATCTTGGATTTGCTGGCGCCGCTTTCGCCGAGCATGCGGAATAGGCGGCCGAGCTTGAATGGCGCCTGGTAGGTGACGACCGTGGCGCCGGGTGCTTTGCCGAGTTCCTTTGCCTTTTCGTAGGCGTCTTCGACTTCACCGAGTTGGTCGACGAGCTTGGCGGTGAGGGCGTCTTTGCCGGAGACGACGCGGCCGTCGGCGATGCCGGCGCGGAGTTCGGCCTCGGGGAGATTGCGCTCGGTGGCGACGATGCCGACGAACTTTCCATACGTCTGCATGATCATGCCCTGGATGTATTCCTTTTCCTCGTCGGTGGGCTGCCGCGAGCCGCTGAGCATGTCTTTCATTTTACCGCTTTTGTAGACGATGGAGGAAACGCCGACTTTGCCGAGGAGTTGCTCGTAATTGAGCGAATGCATGATGACGCCGATCGACCCGGTGAAGGTGGTCTCATTCGCAATGATCCATTTTGAGCCGCAGGCGACGTAATAGCCGCCGGAGGCTGCCACTGAGCCCATATAGACGACGACCGGCTTTTTCGCTCGGGCGCGCTTCACGGCGTTGTAGATCGTGTCGGAGGCGGTGACTTCGCCGCCGGGCGAGTCGATATGCAGGACGATGGCTTTGACTTTCGCATCCTCGACCGCTTGGTGGAGTTCAAGCTTGAGATCCTCGACCATGGTGTCGGCGAGGACTCCGAGTTCGCCGCCGCTGATGATGCCGCGGAGGTAGAGGACGACGATTTTGTCGTTGGAGTCTTCCTTGCCCGGTGCGATGAGGCCTTCCTCGAATTTTGGCAGCTGGGAAGTGACGCCGAGGGTGGAGGAGGCGACGCTGCTGGTGCTGGCGATGAGGAAAATGAGATTGAGGAAAAGGCTCACAGCCAGGACGACGAGGAGGCCGATGCCGAGGCAGCCGAAGCGTTGTTGAGTCATGAGGCGCAGACGTTGCAGGAAGGGACGTGAGGAAACAAGCGATGATTGGAAGCCGCGGGCGGGCTCAGAAAACGCGGGCGCGCAGGTCCCGGAAGGTGGCGCCGAGTCGGCGGATGACATGGGTGGCCGAGAGGGATTCCTCGGATTCGCCCGCGCTGATCGCGATTTCGGCGGCGTGCCCGCAAAGCCAGGCGCCGACGCGTGCGGCGTCGTAAGGGGTCAGGCGCTGGCCGAGCAGTGCCGCGAGTAGACCAGTGAGGACGTCGCCCATGCCGCCGGTCGCCATTCCGGGAGTGCCGGTGGTGTTGTAGGCGAGCGCTTGTCCGCGTTCGCCGATGAGGGTGCGCGCGCCTTTGAGCAGGAGCGTCGCGGGAAAACGTTCGGTGAACTGTCTGACGATCTCGGATCGCGGGAGCGTCGGCGATGCAGGGACGAGGCGCGCCATCTCGCCGGGGTGCGGGGTGAGCAGGCGTGGGCCGGCGCAACTGGCGAGGATTCCGAGGTGCGGAGCGAGGGCGTTGAGGGCGTCGGCATCGACGACCATGGGCTGTGGCGCGCGCTGGATGAGGTGAATGATTTCGTCGTGGCGACTGCCGCCGAGGCCGGGGCCGATGGCCAGGGCGTCGTGCTGGGCATTGAGGATCTCGAGGTATGAGTCGACCGGACGGATCATGATCTCGGGCGCGATGCGCGAGACGACGAGCGGTTGGGTTTCGCGCGAGCAATAAAGGGTGACGAGGCCGGCGCCGGC
>JAYTDO010000167.1:0-2935 GCA_043735935.1 Chthoniobacteraceae bacterium | reverse complement strand
CACTACGACGACCGGCCGGGCACCGAGGTCTACTACCAGGCCGACGACGAGGCGCGTTCGAAGCGGCTCGCCGGGCTGGTCCACGAAGAGGTGACCGGGGCGCTCGCGGCGCAGAAGATCCTTTCCAGAGGACGTCGTCGATGTTGCGGAAGGCTTGTTCAAACATGGGGCGTTAAAGGAAAAGGACGTGGTCGGTGCGGCAGCCGGGAGCGAAGTGGGCGGACATGGCGCGAAGGGGGACGTTGATCGAGGCAGGTCGCCGGTTGATGGCGGTGGGATGGTTCAAACCGTTGGATTTCGCGCGTGCCATGGAGGAGGAGGTGCGGTGGCGCAGCAGGCTAACGCCAGCTTGCGAACGGTCGATTGAATTTCACCGGCAGGCTGCGCGAGTGAGGGCCGAAGACCTCACGACGGTGTCGGCGATTTGACGGCGGCGCGTCCTCTTTTCAGGGAAAAATGGATGGTGTGCCCGGCGGGACTTGAACCCACGACCGGCGGTTTAGAAAACCGCTGCTCTATCCAACTGAGCTACGGGCACCTTGCTTGCCGAAAGGAGCACGTATTTCGCCTTTCGATCGGGTCTCGGCAAGTAAATCAAACGGCGCATCCCGGAGGCGGCCGGGCGCGGGATCGGCACCTCCTTCGTCGGCTTTCGTGGCTTGACTAAGCAGGTCGCGTCCCTAGCTTTGCCGGGCTTCGGGCGCGGCCCGGGGCAATCCATCCGCCTTATGTACCGTCGTTTTGCTGCTTCTTTCGTTGCGATTTTCACCGCGCTGGTCTTTTCCCCGTCGGGGCACTCCCAGCAGGTGCTCGATGGGATCGCGGCGGTGGTCAATGATGACGTCATCACCTTTTCCCAAGTGCGCGATCTTGTCGGGCCTCTGGAAAAGGCGGCACGGGATCAGTTCAAGGGAGAGGAGCAGGTGGAGAAAATTAAGGAGATCCGCCTCAAGGCGATCAACGATCTGATCGACCGCCAGTTGATCCTTCAGGAATTCAAAAAGCAGAAGTTCAATATCCCCGAGCATTTCATCGAGGAACGAATCCAGACGATCACGCGCGAGGAGTTCGGCGGGGATCGCGCGGCCTTTACGCGGACGCTGGCGGCACAGGGTTATTCGCTGGAGAAGTTCAAGCAGATGGAGACCGACAAGATGATCGTGCAGGCGATGCGCGGGCAGATGGCGAAGGCGGACACTTCGGTTCCGGCGGAGAAACTGCAGCAGTATTACCAGTCGCACCGCGAAGAGTTTACGAGCGAGGAGCAGATCAAACTTCGGATGATTTCCATCAAAAAGGGCGGCAATAACTCCGAGGGTCGCCGGAAAATGATCGAGGAAATCCGCGAAAAGATCCTGGGCGGCGCGGAGTTTCAGGATCTGGCGCGGATGTATTCCGAGGACACCACGCAGGAAAACGGCGGGGACTGGGGATGGATCAATCGTCGGACGTTGAACGAGAGCCTCTCGAAGATCGCTTTTGCGCTGAAGCCGGGCGTTTGCAGCCAGATCATCGATCTCGGCAACAGTTACTTCCTGCTTTTTGTGGAAGCAAAAAAGGCCCCGGAGACGAAGCCCTTTAGCGTCGTCCGCGATGACATCGAGAAGAAGCTCCTTCAAGAGCAGCGCCAGACGGTCCAGTCGGCGTGGACGGCGAAGCTACGGAAGAAGGCTTACATCAAGATGTTTTAAGTGAGCGCACGGGCGCTCATCGGCATCACTCTCGGCGACCCTGCGGGCGTCGGGCCGGAGATCGTTTCGGCCGCCCTGTCCTCGGGGAAACTCGACCCGGCGTTTGAATATCTGACGATCGGAGAGAGCCGTGAGGCAGTCGCGGGCGAGCCGAATGCCGACACGGCGCGTGCGGCGCTCGCGGCTCTGGACGACGCGGCTGCGAAGCTGCGGTCTGGGGAGATCTCGGGGGTGGTTACGGGGCCGATTCACAAGGCGCGGATGCAGGCGGTGGGTTTTGAATTCCCGGGCCAAACCGAGTTCTTCGCCGCGCGGGCGGGAGTGGAAAACTTCGCGATGTGCCTCACTGGCGGCGGCCTGACCGTCGCGCTCGTGACGGCGCACCTGCCGCTGCGGGAAGTCGCGGATGCGCTCGCGACTTCGGAAATCGCCCGCGTTGGCGGACTGCTCGTGGATTTTCTCGCGCGCCGACATGATCCGCCGCGGATTGCAGTCGCGGGCTTGAATCCCCACGCCGGCGAGTCCGGCGTGATGGGGCGGGAGGAAATCGAAATCATCGACCCGGCGATGCGGTTGCTGTGTGCGGGATGGCGCGGTCGGGCGGAATTCACCGGGCCGGTTTCGCCGGATACCGTTTTTCATCGCGCGGTGCGGGGCGAGTTCGACGGGGTGCTGTGCATGTACCACGACCAAGGCCTGATCCCGCTGAAGCTTCACGCATTCGACGAAGGGGTGAACGTCACGCTCGGTCTGCCCTTCCCTCGGACGAGTCCGGATCACGGGACGGCCTTTGAGATCGCCGGGCGCGGGATCGCGCGGCCGGACTCCATGATCGCAGCGATCCGGCTGGCGACGACGATGCTGGGCCGATGAGCGAATCCGTCGCACCCGCATTCCTGAAGTATTGGAAGCTCTTCGACATCGGGCTCCAAAATACCTTCGTCTATCGCTGGAATTTCCTCCTGCGCACCATCTTCGGCATCGTGCCGCTGGTCGGCATGATCTTCATCTGGCGCGCGATCTTCGACGCCAGCGGCAAGCCGATCGAGGGTTACCAATATTCGTCCATGATCTTTTATTTCATGGTCACGGTCTTTCTCGACAACCTCATCACGCCGACCGAGGACGAGTGGCAGATCGCGGCGGAGATCCGGGACGGAAAGATCAGCGCCTATCTCACGAAGCCGATGAGCTATCTCGGCTACCGCATCTGCACGTATCTCAGCTACCGGCTGCTCTACATC
>JAYTDO010000166.1:0-8196 GCA_043735935.1 Chthoniobacteraceae bacterium | reverse complement strand
GCGAAACACTGCCTCTCGATCCGCGCCGCCATCAGTTGCGCCACATCGACCATCGACTCCTCGGCCGCCTCCAAATACTCGCGCTCCACCCTTTGCGTGAGATTATCCTCCACAAAGTACAGCCCCGCCGCGAGCAGCAGCAGGAAGCCGAGCAGGATGCGCGACGTCGTGCTCATCCCTCCTCGCGCAACGAATACCCGAAGCCCCGGTGCGTCTCGATCGGGTCCGAATCCGGCGCCGCTTCCTTCAGCTTCGCGCGAAGGCTCTTGATGTGCGCGTCCACGGTGCGCTCCAGCGCCGCGCCCGGATCATCCCACGCGATGTCCATCAGCTGGGCGCGGGAAAAGACGCGCCCCGGCTTCGAGCAAAACGCTCGCAACAGCCGAAACTCCGTCCCCGAAAGCGTCAGCCGCGCCCCGTGGAAATGGATCTGGGCGCGCTCCTCATCGATCCGGAACCGGCCCGCCAACACCGACGCGGCCGGCCCGGCCACCGCCGCCCCTTGCACCCGCCGCAGCACCGCCTTCACCCGCGCGCTCAACTCGCGCGGGCTAAACGGCTTCACCATGTAATCATCCCCGCCGATCTCCAGCCCCACCACCCGATCCAGTTCGCCAGCGCGCGCCGTCAGAAATATGATCGGCAGATTCGAGGTCCGCCGGATCTCCTTGCACAGGTCAAAACCGAGCGCATCCGGCAGCCCGACGTCGAGCACCGCCAACGCCCACGGCCCGCGCTCCAGCGCCGCCCGCGCTTCCCCTCCAGTCGCCACGCCATGTGGGTCAAAGCCCTCGGTCTCGAGCGAATAAACGATGTTATCGAGGATCGACGGTTCATCTTCGACGACGAGGATGCGCGGTTTCATGGCCGGAGCGTGAGCGGAGAAAAGCTCATCTTCAAGCCGGTCTCGCCGGCATCGGCGGAGGCACCGCCCGCGACGGAAACGCCGCGTCCCATTTCGTCCGCGCGGTAAATGCCATCAGCAGCGCGAGCGTCAGGATCGCGCCGATCGTGATACTGATACCAGTCAGCCCATCGAAGAAAAAGCTGTAGCTGAAAAGCACCATGTAGGCGGACTGAGCGCCCACCGAGATCGCCGCGAACTTTCCTCCCGCGGCCCGCCAAAGGTAACCATTCACCAGCGCGAGCGAGACAGCGGCGGCGATGATGAACGAGAGCATGAGGGGCACTAGATCGACGAGATATGCGAAGAGGAGTTGAAAGGCGAAGCAGCCGGCGGCGAGGAAAAAGTAATTCATCGGGTGCAGATCGATGCGTTCGCGGATCGCGACGATGACGAGCACCGCGAAAAAGAACAGCAGCGATACCGGCGCGAAAAACGTCATCCGCCCCGCGACGAAGCCGGGATTCGTCACCGCAGGCATCTCCATCGCGATCGCGTTCGCTCCGATCACATCGGGATATTCCCAGCTAAAATGCCGCCCGTCCGGCTGCCGCTCCGTCGGCGACTCCGCTCCGGGCGGGATGTTGATGTCGCGAAAATTCGTCGCCATCGCCAGGTGCAGATTCCTCACGCGCTTCGCGTTCTTGAGCGAATAGGTCCACGAATTGAGCCCGCTCGCCCGGTAAGCCACCTTCAGCGGCACCTCCGTCCCGGGAGCCACCAGCAATGATTCGCGGATCACCCCGTTGACCGGCGCCTTCTCCGTCCGCTTATCGCCGAAGACGAGCGAGAACCGATCGTATCGCGCCTCCGCCGCCGGAAACCGGAACTCGACGTAAATCGTCTGTGGGATCGGCGTGGGATTCTTCACCATGTAATCTGCGGAAAAGTCCGCCGCATAGGTGCGGTACCAAAGCAGCCCCTTGTGCGTTGGCTCATAGTTCAACGCCACCTGCACATCGCTCTTCTCGGGCTGGATTTCGCGCCGCGCATTCACGCTCGTCGGCGCTTCGTAGAAAAGCGTCGGATGATCCTGCGTCAGCACCGGGCCCCAGTTCTTGATGACTTCCGTGCCGAGCCGGCCTCCGGTTTCGCTGGAGCGAAATTGAACGGTGCCACCGAGGAGAAACCACGCGAGGGACGTGCAGGCGACGATGAGACAGATGGCGGTGAGGCGTTTGATGGTCATAAAAATGTGTGCGGTTGAGTTGGCGGATGCGGGTTATTTTTCAAGGGTGCGACGTTGATAAAAAAGGGCGACGACCGGGCGCTCGCCGCGGCAGAAATCTTTCCGCAACGCCACGCCCGGTTCGTCGCGCGGCCCCTCGACGGCTTGGTTGGCGACGAATCCGTTGCTATCGAAGGTCGTGACCTCGAACGCCGCCGGAATCGTGATCGACCAGTCGATGCGCTCGATGAACAGGGGCGTTCGCGGCAGTTCCAAAGCGATCTCGCCCGACACCGGATCGAGCGCCTTCGCCTTCGCGGTGTAGACGAGCGTGACATTGCTCACGCCCTTGTCCGGCACGGGCAGCGGGATCTCGATCGCGCCATCACCACGCAGGATCGGATGTGCAGCCGCGCCGCCGACCGAGCAGGAAAGTAACTCCACTTCGGCCGGCAGTTCGAGCCGCCACGCGAGCGGCGCCTGGTGTTTGATCGCAAACGTCACCGCCGCCTGCGTCGCCCCATCTGCCACCAGCCGCAGTTGCGCTTTGACCTCGCTCACGATCGCCTCCGCGGTCGCGATCCAAGGCAGCCAATGGGTCTGCAATGCCAGCGTCGAAGCGGACTCCGCCGTCACAAACACCGCACCGCCGATGTCCGCGCGCATCCACTCCGGCAAGCGGCGAGACTCGACCGCCGCGCGCAAACCTTCCCCCTTTAACTCGAGCCCATCCGCCGGCAGGATCGCGAAAAGGTGGCGCGCCTCCCCACCATCCGCCGCGAGGGGCCCTTGCAGCGTCCACTCCTCCGCCAACGGCGATTGCGGCACAGCGTAGGTGACCGCCAATTCCCGATCGAGCACATCGCGCGTCTTCCAGCGAACCCGCAGGATGCGTCGCCCGTCGTCCGCCCGCGTCTGCGACCAATCGGCGAGGTCCTCGCCGACCACCGTGACGCCCGCGGCGTTTGCCGGCACCTCGACGGCCATCTCCAAACCGGAGCCGTCGTCGGCCTGCGCGAAGAGTCGCGATAGAAAGCGCAGGCGTCCTTCGGCAAAACGCACCAGCACCTCGGACTGCGTCCGCCAGTGGCTCGCGGTGATCGGTCGTTCCGCCTCGATCTTCTTTGGCGCGCCGAGTTCGATGCTCACCTCGCCGGCATCGCCGGGAAGATGAAACACCGCCATACCGTCCTTCATCGCGGCCGCAGCCTGCCCGTTCACGCGCACTTCGAGCCCCGCGGGTACGCCCGTCACGGTGAGCCTTTTCACCGAGGCGCTGCAAAGGTTCAGCTTCAGCGGAAAGGCCATTTGTTTCGCGCCGCGCGTGGCCAGATGGAGCGCGATGGGCGTCTTGCCCGCGGTGTTCGTGAGGAGCGCGTAGCCGTCTTTCCAAATGAGCGACCGTTCGCCCACGTCCGCCTTGTCGAGCCGCACATCGCCACCCAGGAGCGGGATCGTCTGCCATTGCGTCCCGAGCATCTCGACGTCGAATTCCGCGTCGAGCACGCCGCCCGCATCGCTGAATTGCAAACGCAGGTCCGCGCGATGCACGAGGGCGGCGACGGGCGGCGCCTCCGGTTCCCTGGGCGGCTGAGGTTTGTCGTGACCCGCCTCCCAAAGCGCGCGCAATTCCGAATACGGGATGGTCACGTAGGCGCGACCGAAATCCTGGGCGGGCGGTTCCTGAGCGACGAGCGCGCGTGCGGCCAGCGCGATGGAGGTGAGAAGACGAGCGGCGTGTTTCATTTCCAAGACGCTCGCCACACCCCGTGAATCCTTGATGCACCCCGCATGAATTCTCGGTGAAGACTCTGCGAACCGTGGCATCCTCGCGGCGATGAAACTTTCCGCCGCCGCCGGTTTGCTGATCCTCGCCTCGTTCGCGCCCGCGCATGCCGAATGGTCGTTTTCAAATCCGGAGCCGTTGAGCGCGCCGGCCGGCATCGAGTTCGTGCGACGCTCCGTCGGCAACGGCGTGGACGTCCACATCGTCACCTTCCGAGCGAAGACGCACACCTTCGCGGTGATGGACAATCCCGAGGGGTCTTACGATCTCGGCAGCGCGGCGATCAAACGCGGCGCGCTCGCCGCCAGCAACGGCGGTTATTTTCAGCCCGATCGCACGCCGCTCGGGCTCGTCATCCGCCAGGGTGTGACGATCCACCCGATGGAGCGCGCGAAGCTGCTCAGCGGGCTCATCGTCACCACGGCCGATCGCATTTCGCTGCTGCGCCCGGCCGAGTTCAAGCCAGCGGCGAACGTCCGCGAAGCATTGCAGGCCGGGCCGTTCCTGATCGATGGCGGCCGCCCGGTCGCGGGGCTGAACAACACGCGGAGCGCGGCCCGCACCGTGGTCTTCACCGATGGCGCGGGTGGCTTCGGGCTACTCATCTGCGGGAGTGTGACGCTCGCCGAGATGGCGCAAATCCTCGCCTCCCCCGCCCTTGTGCCGGTGGGGAAAATCACCCGCGCGCTCAATCTCGACGGAGGCTCCTCGACGGCGCTGTGGGTCCGCCAGGAGCCTGCGCCGTTTTATTCGCGCGAGTGGAAGGGCGTGCGGAACTACCTCGCCATCGTGCCGCGCAACCCGGGCACCTAGTCATCCGAAAGAATTTCTCATTCCGGTGCTGACAGGGCGCGCTCGAACCGACGAAACTAGAGCCGGTCCCCAACGCGAAAAACTATGTCTCCCATCAACTGGCCCTCGATCACGGAAAAGACGCTCGCGGTCATCATGGGCGGCGGCGCCGGCTCGCGGCTCTTCCCGCTCACCAAGGAACGCTCGAAACCCGCAGTGCCGCTGGCGGGCAAATATCGCATTGTCGACATCCCTATTTCGAACTGCATCAACTCCGGCCTGCGAAGGATCTACGTCCTCACCCAGTTCAACTCGGCGTCGCTGCACAAACATATCAATTCGAGCTACAAGTTCGACACGTTCACCAGGAGCTTCGTCGAGATCCTCGCCGCCCAGCAAACGCCGACCGACACGAATTGGTACCAAGGCACCGCCGATGCCGTGCGGCAGAACCTCCGCGATTTTCTCCAATACCCTTACGAGTATTACGTCATCCTCAGCGGCGATCAGCTCTACCGGATGGACTTTCGGGAAGTCCTCGCGCAGCACATCGCCGCGAAGGCGGAGTTGACCATCGCGACCATTCCCGTCTCGCGCCTGGCTGCGACCTCCTTCGGCATCATGCACACGGACTCGAGCCGGAAGATCATCGAGTTCGTCGAAAAGCCGAAGGAGCCGGCGGTGCTCGACACGCTCCGAATTCCACCGGACCTGCTCGGCGAGCTGGGCCAGCCCGCGGATGCCGATCTCTACCAGGCGTCGATGGGCATCTACGTTTTTAATCGCGCGACGCTCATCGCTGCGCTCGACAACGACCACAACGACTTCGGCAAACACATCATCCCCGAGTCCATCCACAAGCACCGCGTGATGGCGTACATCTACCAGGGATACTGGGAAGACATCGGCACCATCCGCTCCTTCTTCGACTCGAACCTGATGCTCACCGACGCGATCCCGCGCTTTAATTTTTTCGACACCACCGCGCCGATCTACACCCACGCCCGTTTTCTCCCGGCGAGTAAAATCAACGGCGGCACGATCAAGACAGCCATCATCTCCGATGGCTGCATCCTCTCCGACGTGCATATCGAACATTCGGTCATCGGCGTCCGCAGCTACATCGACAGCGGCACCACCGTGCGCAACAGCATCATCATGGGCGCGGATTTCTACGATCCCACCCTCGCGGTGCAGCCGGGTGTGCCGGAGTTGGGCATCGGGAAAAACTGCGTGATCGACCATGCCATCATCGACAAAAACGCCCGGATCGGGGACGGCTGCGTCATCACGCCCGAGGGGAAGCCGGACAATTTCGACGGTCCGAACTACTATGTGCGCGACGGAATCCTCGTCGTCCCGAAAGGCGGCGTCATCGCGGATGGGACCTGGATCTAAATCCGACTCGCGGCGCTACGGCGCAAACGCAGCCAGCACGGCTTTGAGGCGAGTCATCGGCAATCCGATCACGTTGGTGAACGAACCTTCCACCCGGTCGATCAGTTCCCCACGGTCATCCTGCGCGGCGTAGGCACCCGCTTTGTCCAGCGGCCCGATCCTGGCGAGATAAGCGCGGAGACTCGCGTCGCTCAGCGCGCGAAAATGGACCCGCGTCACTTCGATAAACGAACATTCCTGGCCGGTCCCCGCGCGCATCAGGCAGACACCGCTGAAGACCTCGTGAGCCAATCCGCGCATGGCGCTCACCATTCCAAATGCCTCGTCCATGTCCCGAGGTTTGCCGAAGATCCGGCCTTGAAACGCGACCAAAGTATCCACTCCGAGCACCAGTTCGCCCGGATGGGCTCCGGCAACGGCGCGCGCTTTGATCCGCGCATTCCAGAGCACGATCTCGCCGGGCGTCAGATGCGGCGGCGCGACCTCCTCGACGTCGGCTGGCACGACCGTGAATTCGAAACCATGCTCAGCGAGCAACTGCCGACGACGCGGCGACGCGGAGGCGAGGATGAGGCGCAACGAGCGGCTCCCGTCGTTATTTCGCCGGCGGCGGCGTGAAGTTCAGCGCCGGGGTCGCCATCTCCTTGTAGTCGGCTGGCACCGTCACTTCCTTCGCGTCCACGGCTTTCTCGTCAGCCGATACGACCGTGCTCGTGATGGTCTTTCCCATCATCTTCACCTCCGTCTTCACCGCCATCCCCGGGAAATCCGAACCCGACGGTGCGATGCCCTTGGTCATCCCGGCGAGGCCCCCATTGGTCGCCTTCTCCATCGCGGCCATGATCGCCGCGTAGTTCGGGAAATCCTTCGCGATCCAATACCGCGCGCTCATCGTGCCGTTCGACCAGGTGAAAACCTCCGTGTCCCATTGCTCGACCTTTTCCTTCTGCCCGGTCGCGACCAGCTTTGCGGGAGCGGTGGCCGCAGGGCCCGCCGCTTCCTGGAGGGCGCGCATCTGCTCGATCATTGCCTTGGTCTGTTCGGCGGAAATCTTCATATACGCCTTCTGGGCATGCATCAGCGTGATGGTGTCCCCCGTCCCGGAATCGATGAGTTGCGTGATCTGCGGCGTCACGTCGATGCGGGCTTTCCCATCCTTGATTTTGAAGGTGACGTTCCCCGACTGGGCGCCAGCGCCGTCGACCTTTTGGACGATCACAAAATCCGCCCGGGCGACCGAGAGAAATGCAGCGAGGAGAATCAGTGCGAGTTTCATGACTCGAAGCCTGCCCCATCCCGCGCGGGGGCGAAAGTCGAAAACGATTTACCCGCCCTACCGCCGACGCAGCAACCGCATCCACTCGCGCCCTTCCCGGCCTGGATGCGCGCGCTCAGGCAGCCATTCGCGAAGCAGTTCAAAGCGCGGGAGAAAGAGCCGATCCAATTCCGCCAGACTCACCTCGAACGGCGGGCCTTCGTCCGGCGAATCCTGGCCGGGATCGAGATAAAACATCGCGATCAACAAGCCGCCGTCGCGCAGCGCCTCCGCAACAGCTTCGACGTATGCCGGCCTAAGCGCGGGGTCGATCGCGCAAAAGCATGTGTGCTCCCAGACCACATCGAACGCACCGCGAAGAGGCGCAGGCAGGTCGAACAAGTTCGCGAGTTCATAACGTTCCGCGCGCACTCGCGGGATGCGCTCCGCGGCCTCCACCGCGCTCGGCGCGATGTCGATTCCCACCACTTCGTCCGCCGTCGCCGCCAGCGCACGGACATCGTGACCCAGGCCGCATCCCGGCACGAGCACGCGTCCGCGGACCGGCTCCTGCGCGAGAAAATCCACCAAGCCGGGACTGGCAGCGCCTTTGTCCCACGGCGTCTCGCCCTTTTGGTAATGGGCTTCCCAATCGGTCGGCATCAGCAGCGGACCCAGATGCTGGCCTGCGCCACGCTCCATTGGAATTTTCGCGCGTGCTCGCGGATGAGGAAGGGAAGGTCGCGCGTCGCGCTCAGCTCGAAATCCTTGTCCAGAGCTGCTTTTAATCCATCGAGCGTCGGCCCGTTCCGCCCGCCAAGCCAGTGCTCGGCGGGGGTGAAATCGGTGAGCCACGTGTAAGGCGAGGTGATGACGAGCTGCCCGCCGGGCAC
>JAYTDO010000165.1:0-5988 GCA_043735935.1 Chthoniobacteraceae bacterium | reverse complement strand
AGAGCGCGAGGCCCACGCCGATGGCGGCGACCGACTCAATCATCGGCCCGACGATCTCGATCGCTTTCCGCACTTTGATGCTGTTGCGAAACTGCGTTGCGCTCGAGTCCTCGAAGTCCTTCATCTCGTCCTCCTCGCGGCAGAGGGATTTGATGACGCGGATGCCGGCGAAGGCTTCCTGCATGATGACCATCATCGCGCCGGCCTCGTTTTCCTCATCCTTGCCCGCCTGTCGCACCTTCCGCCCGAAGACGATGATCGGGATGAGGCAAATGGGGAATAGCACCAGGCTGCCGACGGTGAATTTCCAGTCGATCACGCACAAGGCGATGATCGCGGTGAGGATGGCGAAGGGCTGGGTGACGACATCGCTGCTGACGCTGGTGAGAGCCTGTTGCGCCATGCGGGCGTCGTTATTCACGCGCGAAAGGAGCTGGCCGGAGCGGGTCTTCGCGAAGAAATCGAGCGACTGCTGGAGGATGTGGCGGAAGAGCTTGGTGCGGATATCGACGAGCAGGCGAAGGCTAGTCCAAGCCATCCAGTAGGCATTCAGATAACCGAAGAAACTGCGGGCGACGACCATCGCGGGAATGAGCGCGCACATCCACAGGATGCCGTCGATCGTCGGCGCCGAAGCCGCGGCGGCCCCGTGCGTCGCGACCTTCGCCCCGCCGGGGAAAACGTACTCCATGACGTGCTTGAGGACGAGCGCGTAGCCACCATTGATCCCGGCCGCGACGGCGCCGCACGCGAGTCCAAAGATGAAGCGGCCACGGTAGGGCTTCAGGAATGGCGCCAGTTGTTTGTAAGGCTGGAGCGTCTCGCGTGCGAACAGGCGAAACGAACTCTGCACCTTGGCGGTCTTCGGTTTGTCGGACATCAGTTGAGATTCGGAACGAGGGTGTTGATAGCATCGAAGACCGGCGTGGTCGAGATGCGGTCCATCGGGGCGCCTTTCATCCGCGGCGTGAATTCACGGAGTGGTCCGGCGGGTTTCGAGGCGGAAACGACGACGGCGCGCGGGTGGCGCGGACGCCAGTGGAAGGGATTCGTCGGCCCGAAGAGGGCGATCTGTGGTCGCTGAAATGCGGCGCCGAGATGCACCACGGCGGTATCGCAACTGATGACCAGCGCCGCGCGCTCCACGAGGGCGGAGAGCGTGAGCAGATCTGGCGGGGTGATGACTGGTGCGCCCGCGATGGCGGCGGCGTGCGCCTGTTCGTCGGCGTCCGGGCCGGACGTGATGATCGACCGCAGACCGCGCGATTTCAGATGAGCGATGACTTCCGACCAACGGTCCGAAAGCCAGTATTTCTCGGGCCGAGCCGTGCCGGGATGGATGAGCGCAAAGGGGCTTTCGATGCCGAGGCCCGTCGCCGCCTCGCGAGCCGTGGCAGGCAGATTCAAGGACGGAGCGACGTCCGAGGCCTCGATGCCGAGACCGCGCAGGAGCTGGAGATAATGATCGACCGTGTGCAGATCGCGCACGGTCGAATCGACCAATTGATTGTAAGCGAGCGCGCGAATCCGCGACTTGTTCACCCAGGAAAACGCGACGCGGTCGCTGGCGCGCGACAGGCCGGTGAAAAAGGCGGAACGATCCGTGCCGGTGAAGTCGAGGCAGGCGTCGAAGCCCCCGCTGAGCGCCCGTCCCCACAGCGCGGCGTTCGCGGCATTTCGCCGGTAGCCGAGGCCTTCATGCAGCCCGCTGATCGCCGGCAGCAGGCCCGCGCAGCCGTCGGCCACCATGAGGGTGATCTCGACCTCCGGCTTCGCCCGGCGGAGCGCGCTGAGCGCCGGTGTGGTGAGGATGAGGTCGCCGATGCGCTTGAGCTGAAGGACGAGCACCCTCATCGCGGCGTGGTCCTGTAGGCCTCTAGGAGCCGCGCGCGGAAGTGGTCCCAGGTGAAATTTTCGACGACCCGCTGCCGGCCAGCCGCGCCGAGCCGTGCGGCCAGCGCGCGGTCGTGGTAAAGCCGCAGAATGGCCGCCGCGAGGGCTTCCGGTCGGTCGGGTGGGATGAGGATTCCGTTGACGCCGTCGATGACGACATCGCCGGATTCACGCGTGGTGATCTGGGGCAATCCGCAGGCCGCGGCTTCGTAGATGGATTTGGCGCTGCCTTCGCACGTCGACGGGAAGATGTGGACCGCGGCGGACCGGTAGCATTCCTCGACCCGCGAGACGAAGCCGGGGACTTTGACGTCATTGCCGCCGAATTCATTGAGCCACGGCTTGATCTCGTTGTGTGCGGTGCCGACGAGCACCAGCTCCGCATCCTTGAGCTTCAGCCGGCGCCAGACTTCGAGGAGCTGGTGCACCCCTTTCCGCTGGATGAGCGCGCCGACGAACACCGCGCGGAAAATCTCCGGCGGCTGTTCAGCGGGCGAAAATCGGGTGACGTCCACTCCGCGATGATGGCGAAAGAGCTTTTCCGGCGGCACGCCCGCGGCGAGGAAGGTCTCTTCGGCTTTGGCGGACAGCACGAGCAGGCGGTCGGCAAGGTCGTATTCTTCGAGCACCTGCTGGCGGGTGACGAGCAGCCGGTTTTTCAGCCCCTGCCAGCCGCTGGCGGCGGCGCGCTCGCGCTCGCTGCGGGTGAGGCGGTCCGGTTTGTCCTTCCCTTTGTTGCGATGCCAGGTCGCGATCTCGACGATGCTGGGCACGCCGAGCCGCTTCGCTTCACGCAAGGTGCGGATGCATTCCCCCGACCACCCGTGGAAAAAATCGTAGGCGCCCGTCGCCAGTTCCGCGGCCGCGACCTTGTCGAGCGCATGCTTTTTCGCCGGGTAATAATAACGGCTGCCGAGGCCGGAGAGCAGGCGGACGGGGTGCCAGCGCAGGCTCTGGATCAGCTCCGGCGCGACGTCGCCCTGGCGGTTTTCAAAACCGATCGCCTTTGAGAGGAACCCGCCCGCCGCGCTTGCCTGCAAAGATTCATGCGCGACGACATCGAGCCCGCTGCCGCCGATGCGGGCGGAAGTCGCGTAAAGCAGGCGCCGGGGTAGAACGCGCGGGGTCTCGGCTTCAGTCACGGTCTGCGGGATACGGCGACGTGCCCGAGACCGGCGTGCGTGGCGCGGCGGCGATGAAGCGGGGTGGGGATTCGGCGGGGCATCGCGGCACTTTATCGGTGAAAAGGGAGAAAGAAACTTTTAAGGATGCCCCTTTCGTGTTTGTTCCCGCCCTCACTCGCGAGCCCAGTGTCATCCTTCCCCAAATGAAAATCGGTTTCGTTCGCCGCGGTTATTCCCCGACCGGCGGGGCGGAGGCGTACCTTCGGCGTTTTGCCGCAGAGGCTCGCGCTGCCGGGCATGAGTGTGTGCTCTTTGCGGGGGATGAGTGGCCGCAGGACGCGTGGCCCGGCGAGCGGGTGCGGATCGCGGGCCGCGATCCTCGGGCCTTTGCCGATGCGCTCGAAGCCGCCCGGCCCGGCGAGCGATGTGATTTTCTGTTGAGCCTGGAGCGCGTCTGGAGATGCGATACGTATCGCGCAGGCGATGGCGTCCACGCCGCCTGGCTGGAACGGAGGGCGAAATTCGAGCCATTCTGGAAACCGCTGGCCCGGCGCTTCAACGCGAAACATCACGCGCTGCTGGAGATCGAACGTGCGCTTTTCGGCGGGAATGGAGCGCGGGTCGTCATCGCGAATTCCGCGATGGTGCGGGGCGAAATCGTCGGGCATTTCGGTTATCCGGAGGACCGCATCCATGTCGTGCATAATGGCGTGCCGCCATTTTCGGCTCCGCCGGGAGCGCGTGCGGAAGTGCGGCGCGAGCTGGGGCTGGACCCGTTCGATTACGTCCTCCTCTTTGCCGGCACCGGCTGGGAGCGCAAGGGGCTGCGGTACGCGGTCGAGGCGATGAACGCGGCGAAGCTTTCCCGCCCGACGCTGCTGGTGGCCGGGCGCGGGAATCCAAAGTCGCTGCCGCGCTCGACCCGTGTCCGCCATCTCGGGCCGGTGAAGGAGATGGCCCGGGTGTTCGCGGCCGCCGACGCATTCCTCCTGCCGACACTTTACGAGCCGTTCTCCAATGCCTGCCTCGAGGCGCTCGCCGCGGGCGTGCCCGTGATCACCACGACGGCGAACGGTTTCGCCGAGATCATCGAATCGGGAGTCGAGGGCGACATCGTCGCCGATCCCGCCGACACCGATGCGCTCGCCCGCGCCATCGAGCGCTGGGCCGTCCCGGCTCGCCGGGCGGCGGTGCGCGACCGGCTGGGTGCAAAGGGCGCAAAATTCAGCATCGAGGAAAATGTGCGACGGACACTGGCGATCATCGAAGAAGCGAAGCAGAGTCCGGCGCGGCCATGATCACGCTTGCCATCGATACCTCCACCCCGCGCGGAAGCGTTGCGATCTTTGCCTACGGCGAGATGGCCTTCGAGGAGGCGTTCATGGCCGATCGCAGCCACAGCTCATCGCTCTTTGCCGCGCTGGACCGCGCCCGGGCCGTCGTGCCGCGATTTCACCAGGTGGCCGTGGGCCTCGGGCCGGGCTCGTATGCGGGAATCCGGATCGCCATCGCCGCGGCGTGCGGCTTCGAGCTCGTGATGCGTTCGGTGCTCGTCGGCATGCCGTCGGTCGTCGCGCTCGAGACGGGCACGGACGAATACATCGCGATCGGCGACGCGAGGCGCGAGGCGTTCTATTTCACGCACATCCAAAATCGCCAGTGCGTGGATGGCCCGCTGCTGGTGACGGACCGCGAATTGCGCACGCTGCTCGATGAGCACCACGCGCTGCCATATTACGCGTCGGCGCCGATGCCGGCCTTTGCCAGCACGCGGATCGCGCTGCCGTCGGCCGCGATCCTCGCGCGCTTGGCGGATGGAGGAAAAAATGTGACGGCGACCTGCGATCTGGAGCCGATCTACCTCCGAGAGCCGCACATCACACAGCCGAAGGTGGTCTGACTTCCGCCGTCAGCACCACATCGCCGCCGAGCTTGCGATAAGACACGTTTTTCAGCGCAATGGACTCGGCGGTCGAGCCAGCACCGCGGCCGCCGATCACGTCCGGACCGCCGCAGATGAGCGGCGCGAGGTAAAAGTGGACGCGATCGACGAGTCGCCGATCAAACGCCTCGCCGAGGACTCGCCCGCCCCCTTCGATGAGGACACTCGTCATCTCCCTTTTCCCCAAATCCCGAAGCACTGCGCCTAGCGACTGGCCGCGATAGACGAGTGTGCGTTCGCGATGTTCGTCCGTGAAAACGTGAGCCTGTTTCGGCAGGCGTCCGCTCCCGGCGAGGATGATCCGCCACGGCTGACGCGCGCCCGGGACCCCGCGGACCGTGAGCCGGGGATCATCCGCGCGCAGGGTGCCGGCGCCGATGAGGATGGCGTCCACGCTTGCGCGGAGCCGATGCGCGTCCTTCCGGGAGGCCGCGCTCGTGAGCCATTGGCCTTCGCCCGGCGGCAGGCTCAGGCGGCCATCAAGAGAAAGACCCGCCTTTGCGATGACGAGCGGGCGGCGGGTGACGATCCAATGGTTGAACGCCGCGTTCAATTCGCCGCATTCGTCGGCCAGCACGCCCGACGTGATCTTGATCCGGGCCGATCGCAGTAGATCTAGGCCGCGGCCGGCATGGGCGGGATTCGGATCGATCGCGCCGACCACGACACGCGCGAATCCGTGGGCGCGGATCGCGTCGCAACACGGCGGCGTGCGGCCGTGCGTGCTGCACGGTTCGAGCGTCACGTAGAGCGTCGCGCCATGCGCGAGGGCGGGATTTTTCAAAGCCCGGATCGCTTCGATCTCGGCGTGCGGCTCGCCCGCGGCGTGATGGTATCCGCGAGCGACGACGCGGCCGCCGCGCACGATGACGGCGCCGACCGCCGGGTTCGGGCTGGTGCGACCGAGGCCCCGGGCGGCTTCGCGCCAACCGCCACCACCAGCGTGTTGGGCTCGGGCGACAGAAAGTCGCACAGGTCGCCGCCCAGTTCGCGAGCGGGATCGAAGTGCCAGGAGACGTCAACGCCGCG
>JAYTDO010000164.1:0-16358 GCA_043735935.1 Chthoniobacteraceae bacterium | reverse complement strand
GAAGCTGCTCAACCGCGATTTCGCCAATCTCGTCAAACGAGTGCAGGCGGGCGGCAAGATCAGCCGCACCGAGCGCGCGATGTTGCAGTCGATGGCCGCTGGTGCAGGCGGTGACGGCCCGGCGTTCGTTCGGAACTTCGTCGAGTTGGCGACGGCGCTGAAGGTCACGCGCCAGACGATCAACGGCTGGAAAAAATTCGAGGACGCGCCGAAGCCGGCGGCGAACGGGCTGCATGACGTCGGGCAGTGGCGGGAATTCATGCGGCAGCGCGGGCTCAAGGGTGGCGAAGAAACCCCAGATGTGCAGCAGGCGCTCAAGGCGCGCAAACTTCTTGCCGAGGTCGAGGAGCGTGAGCTGCGCCTGTCGGTAAAGCGTGGGGAGTTCATCCCGGTGGAACAGGTGCGCGTGGAGTGGACGAATCTCGTTGGCCAGGCGACCGCGCTGCTACGTCGGAAGTTTGAAAACGAGCTGCCGCCGATCCTCTCGGGACTCGATGCCACCGGCATTCAGGAGGAGTGCCGCAAAGCCATCGACGAGGTGCTCTCGGTGCTACACGCGGGATGAACGAGAAGCTCGTCAGCGTTTGGCGCGAGGCGTGGCGTCCACCGGATCGTCGCCCGCCGTGGGCTTCCTCTTCGCGTTTTGTGAGGGCGGCAAAGCCGGGAACGCGCGGATCACCCTGCGGCACGAAAGTCTCCTTCCGGTGGAGAATCGGTGGATTCGGCCGGGCGCGGTAATCGGTTCGGACCACCGACCCCGTGGCCACATTGATCTTGGTCGCCTCTGCCAACGCGGGATGTGGATCGCTGTCGAAGTCGGGATAGCTGAGGAACGTGACGGCGAATTGCTCGGTGTGGATCTTCAACAGGTTCCACGCTGGGTCAGGTCGCGCCGCGGTCTCGGCCCGACAAATCGTTTTCCAAAGCTCCACCGGAAGGTCGTTCGGGCCGGGGCGAACGACATACACCGCTCCGGGAAGTCGCTTCCCGTATCGCATCGCTTCGACGCAAGCGCGGTGTGTTTCGAGATTCATGGGCTTCCGGTGTCTTCGAGATGCAAGACGGCCAGGAGTTGACGCGCGCGGCTCGCGCCCATGAAGAAGTCCATCTTGTCCTGACCTTCCGCGAGTCGATCAAACCGCGGGAAATCGACGAGGATCACACCAAGCGAGTCGAGACCCTTGGCGCGACGCACGGACAGCAAGTTGAGTTGTCCCGGTGCCCTGTCCAGATGATCGACAAGTGGCCACGCCGCAACTTGAGAGGATTCCGCGAGTGATGTCTTGGCCTTCTGATGCGGAGCGAGAATCAGAATCTGTTCGGGTCGGCAGAATCCTTCCTCGACCCAGCGCGAGACGATTATCGCGAGCCGCGCGACCATTTCGCTGCGGATCACATCATGGACTTCAACTTCTGGTCCTTCGGGCAGGCTCCGGTCTGAACGCAAGCTTTGGACGATGCGGTTTGTCGTCGGCGAAGTGAGCGTTCTCAGGAACTCAAAAACGGGACGGGAATATCGTCGTGTGTAGGGGAGATGCAGGTGTGCGGACTGCGGCAAGCGAGCGCGCACAGCACCCGCGTTGAACGAGTCAATCTGCCGGAAAATTGGCCGCTGCTCTGGGTCGTAATACATCGCCATCGACGCATCCGTGCTTTTCCGAAGAAGCCGAAAGTAGGTATTCCACCAGCCGATACCGCTATCATCGTCAGCTTGAAACTTCGTGTCGTGGTCCTGCGCCTCATCCACCACCAGCGCGTCGAACTGGGCGGCAAAGTTGGGCTCATCGACGATCTGCCGCATCAACCCTGGAACCTCTTCGGTGTAGTAGCGGTAGCGCTCATCAAAGGCCGTCGGTTCATTCCAAGAGAGCCCTGCGGCAGAGAAAAGCTCCTTGGCCAATCCTTCCCAGCTCCGAACGACAACCTCGCCTCGTTGGGGTTTGCGCTTCGCTACCAGTTCGGAGAGCAGCCCAGCAAGCGCGAGATTGTAGCAGAGGAGCAGCACCCGCTGGCCACCGTCAGATTCGGCGAAACGATACGCTTGCTCCAAGGCCAGCCAGGTCTTGCCAGTGCCCGGTCCGCCTTCGACGAATAATTGTCGATTGCCATCGAGCATCTCCAGAATCCCGTATTCACCTTGAAGATGCCGGAGCAAGATGCGGTCGGTCTCGGAGACAAAGTGTTTGAGTGCCTTCGGCGCAACATCAGCGGCGTAGGCTTCCATAAAGACCTTCCTCGCGTCCGAGGTGATGGGGAGGTTCTTGTCGAAGATTTGCCGATGCCACGTCGTCGCGAAATCCGCCAAGTCGCGCCGATCCACGATCAACTGGCGTGGGATTCCACGAAACTCTGTCGCCGTCGGTTCGATCGTGATCTCCGTGAGGCAAAGCGCCTTCGCGACAAAGGGAATCTTCCGTCCATTCGCAAAAGACTCCATGCGTTGAATGACCGCCTTCCATTCAGCCGAGAGCTGCATCAACGGGTGATCCTGCTCCGATCCTTCCCAACGGCCGGTCGTGTCGAGCTTCCGCAATTGACCACCTTTCACCTCCAGCACCAGCACTCCACCCGTTGGACCAATGACGAGAAAATCGCCCTCGCGATCGGTGTCGTAGTAGAATCCCCAGCGGATCGTCCAGCCGTCGCCGAGCTTCGCCAAGACGCGAGCGACATCGAGCTCGGCAGGGCTACAGAATTCGTAAGGACGGTTGTAGATCCACTTTGCCATACCGGTGGATGTAAAGGCGGATGAGCGTTCGCCGCAAAGTCGTTTCGGCTGATCAGTTCTTCGCCGGCACGATGCTGAACCACGCGCGCCCAACTTCCTCCAACTGCACGCGAACGTAGTGCTGCTGGAGCATTGTCACCGAGTTGCCAGCTTCAAGTGCGACCTTCGCGAGGTCTTTCTCCGTCGACGCACGGTAGGTGCAGAACGAGTGGCGCAGAGCGTTGTGCTTGAGCCGCACGCCGCTGTCCTCCTGCAGCTTGTCCATGCGGTGCTGGATGTGTTTCAGCTTCCAGAGCAGACCTTTCTCGTTCCGATACGGTTCGAGCCAAGCGCGGAGATTTGGCAGTAGCGGGACCAATCGCTGGTGCAGCACCTCGCGCTCGCCGTCCTCATTCGTGATCTCCTGTCCAGGGACGATGATCACGTTCTTGTCCCAGAGGATGTGCTTCTCCCATTCGAGACCGCGGTATTCCGTGTTCACGCCGGTCAATTCGGCGCTGCGGATGCCTGCGAATCCCCCGAGAGCGAAGATGGGGAGCATTTCCCGATCGCACGCCTTCAACAGCTTCTTCATTTCGTCGGGCGTGTAGATTTCGCGTGAAGTCGCCTTGAGCTTCTTCGTCGGAACCCAATCGAGCACCGTCTTCTCCTTGCGCAGAATCGCATTGTGCTGCTGGGCGAATTTCCAGAGCCGGCCGAGTGAGCCGCGCAGATTGTTCCAGCGCTTCGGTCCCACTTTTCGCGACTCGAGCCAGCCCGTGATCTGCGCGGTGGTGATGTCGGAAATGAAGCCGGGAAAGACGCCCGCGAATTTGTCCAAGTCGTCGTGAAGCCCGTCGTAATAGCGGCGGGAATGCGTCGGCTGAACCTCGGCGAGGAATGCCTTCAGCAGTTCGGGCACCTTCTTTTTGACGAGCTTCTCGTCCTGATGCGCGAGGTAGAAATCGACGGCCACGTCGAGAGGCGTGCCGCTCAGCCGTGTTTCCAGTGCTGCGTAATAATCGAGTTTCTTTTGGCTGAACTCGACGCTTCTCTCGGGCTGCCCCTTGGCGATGTCGGCTGCGAATTTCGCGGCCTCCCCGCGTACCGGCGTGCTGGCTCCGCGCGCGATCCGATAGCGTTTTCCGGCGACCGTAGCGGCGAAGATGCGCGCACCGTTGTCCGGGTTCGTATAGACGTTCACGCGGATCGAGCCGAACGTGTGACGCTCGGAGTTCGATTTGGGTTGGTCGCGTTTGCCGGGCTTTTTGGCCATGCCAGACGTATGACACTTTATGACGAAATTCCGAGCAGAATCCGCAGAGCTTTGGGTATGCTGGTTTCAGGCCTTCTCCGTAAGTGCCTGATGATAAGCCCAATTCCGTTCAGCGAGAGGCGGCAATTTGGTGACCCTAACGGGATTCGAACCCGTGTTACTCCCGTGAAAGGGGAGTGTCCTAGGCCTCTGGACGATAGGGTCTTTTCTTGGAAAAGAGGGCCGGAAGGTGATGGAGGTGGTTGCGGTCCGCAAGTATAATTCTTAATGACCTTTCAGTAATTCAAGTGCGGTCCGCTCGGTAGCGCCAGAGTGAGGCGTTAGCGCGATCCGGGTGCGGATGGCGAGTCGCTCGCGTTCGCCGGGGTGACGCAGCAAGTTGGCGGTTTGCTCTTCGATCCCGACTTGATTCGCGACGGTGAGCGCTGCTTGTGCTTGGTGGAGGTGTTCGACCAGAGTTTGGAAGTTTTCCATGTGTGGTCCGAATAGAACGGGCTTGCCGAGGCTGGCGGGTTCGGCGGGGTTTTGGCCGCCGATTTGGGAGATGCCCGGGAGGCTTTTTCCGACGAAGACCACGGTGGCTAGCGCGTACCAGTCGCGAAGTTCGCCGGTGGTGTCGATGAGGAGAACGTCGGGTCTTTGGCTCAACTCTTTTACGCCCGGTTCGTTGCGTGTCGGCGTTTTTAGCTCAGATCGGCGAACGATTTGCAGGGCGAAATGGCTAAGGTCGCGGAGGATGGAGTCGGTTCGCTCGATGTGCCGGGGGACGAGGATGAGCAGGAGGTCGGGGAATTCTCTGCGGAGGTTGAGAAAGGCTTGGGTGAGGATGATTTCTTCCGGGTGCCATGTGCTGCCTGCGAGGAGAATTGGCGTGGAGGTCGTGATGCTCAGCGGTGCGAGGAGCGTGCGAAATTCTTGTTCTCGCGACGGTTGCGGGTCGATCGCCCGATCAAATTTGATGCTGCCGGTGACTTGAATTTTTCCTGGGTCCACTCCGATTTCCTGCCAGCGTGCGATGTCGATCGGGTCGGGTATGGTGATGCGCGTTATCAGACGGAAAATGGGGCCGATCCATCGTTTTCCCGCGGTCATTCGGCGGTGGCTGCGCGGGGAGAGGCGGGCGTTGACGAGTGAGACGGGGATGCCTCGCTTGTGACATTGAGCCAGGAGGTTCGGCCAGGCTTCGCCTTCGAGGAGGATGAGTTGCTCGGGCTGGATGAGGTCAAGGGTGCGGCGGATGATGCCCGGGGCGTCGATGGGGTTGTAGAGGATTGCGATCCATTCACTGGCGGATTCGCTGGCGAGCGCGAAGCCGGTGGAGGTGGTGACGGTGATGACGATTTGAAGGGTGGGCTCCTGATGCCGGAGTTCGCGGGCGAGTTTGAGCGCGATCAGGGTTTCGCCGACGCTGATGGAGTGCATCCAGATCCAGCGCCCTTTTGCGAATCTTCCGCGATCGGCGCCGCTATAGCGGCCTAGGCGTTGGCCGAAGTTTTTCCGAAAATTTCCGCGCCGGATCATTCGCACGAGGTAGCCGGGGAGCAGGATGGCGAGGGCGAAGGGAAAGAGGACGTTGTAGGCGAGGAGGGCTCGGCGGGCGTCGCTGGGGATTTCCGGCTGGGATGTCACTTTGGAGCGGCGTGCTTCAGGCGAGGCGCAGGAAGGCGACTTCGGTGGCGCCGTAGCGTTTTTGCCGCGTGCATTCCCATTCGGTGCCGAGGGGGAGTTTGGCACCGGGGAGATGTTCGAGGATGAAGATTCCGTCGGGTCTCAGCGCGGCGCGGAGGGATTCGCTGCGGAGGAGTTCGGGGGTGAAATCCCGGTCGCCGGGTGCTTTCGCGTACGGGGGATCGGCGAAGATCAGGTCGAAGGATGCACGGGCCGCGAGCCGGTCGAGATAGCTGAAAATATCGAGCGGGTGCACGGTGCCCGTGAGTCGGGTGTAGGTGAGGTTTTTCTCGATGGATGCGACTGCGCGACGGTCGCTTTCGACGAAAGTCGCCTGGGTGGCGCCTCGGCTGAGGGCTTCGATGCCGAGGCCTCCCGTGCCGGCGAAGAGGTCGAGGACGCTCGCGCCGACGACAAAATCGCCGAGGCTGGAGAATATGGCGCCACGGACGACGTCCATCGTCGGGCGAAGGTCGGTTTTCGGGACGTTAAGGGCCAGTCCTCCGGCACTTCCTGCGACCACTCTCACGGCTGCTCGGGAGGGGTTTGTGGTGGAGCGTCGGCGGGGGGGACGAGTGTGGTGACGGTGGGGTCGACGGCGGGCAGCGGGGGCGGGATGGAGGGGGGACGATCGGTCTTCTTTTTCTTGTCGTCCTTTTTGTCGTCTTTTTTCTTTTTGCCTCCGAAAATGCCGGAGACGAGGTCGTCGAATTGTTCGCTGAGTTTGTTGCCGATGACGCGGTCGAGAAGATCGGTTTTCGGTTTGTCGAGGGTGCCGCCGATTTTGAAGTCGAGGCCTTTTACCCCTTCGTCGTCGGTGGTGGTGAAGTTGCTGCGAATGAAGTCGGGGAGCTGGTTGGAGGTGCGGTCGGTGAGGACGAGGCGTGCGTCGAGCGCGAGCTTTCCGTTGAAGCGGGCGGGTCCTTTTGCGACGATTTTGACGTCGGTTGAATCGAGGATCAAGGAGTCGACATGGACTTTTTCGTCGCTGAGGTGAAACTGACCGTGGCTTTCGCGGAGCTGAAGGTCGGAAAGCTGGGGGATGCGGAGGACGTCGCCGATGCTGCGAAAGAGATCGAGCTGGCGGATCTGCCCCGAGGTGATCGTGATGCTTCCGGGCCCCTGAATCTTTGCGATTTTGCGAAAGGTGCCCTTGGCTTCGAGGGTGCCGGCGATTCGTCCTGCGAACTGGTTCGGCGCCCAGCCGGTCTCGTTCATCAATCGGGTGAGATCGACGCCGACGACCTGAATTTTGCCCTTGAACGGGATGTCCGCGACGCGCGGTTGCGCTGTGATGTTTCCGGTGAGTTGCCCGCCGTGGTATTCGCCCGCAAGGGAGGGGAGGACGAGGTCGCCATCGGCGTATTTGAAAGGGGAGTGAAGCTTCTCAATGACGATCTTGCTCCACTCGGCACGACCTACGGCGAGGGTGCCTTCGACGAGACCCTCCGTGAGTGTGGAGTAGTCCATGTCCACGCCGGTGAAGGTGGCCACGGGTTTGTTTTCGCGGTCGAGGAATTCGATGCGGCCATCGGCTAGCTTGAAACCTTCGACCTCGACCTGAAAGCTGCTCGCGGTCTTCGGTTGCGTCTCGGTCTTGGGTTCGTCTGAATGGGTTTTTGGGCGTTTCGGGAGCGTCCATTTTCCTTCGGCGTCCTCGCGCCAGACGATCCTCGGGTTCTCGGCGCGCATGTCGTAGATCACCAGTCGCTGGTGGAGCAGTGCGGAGAGGCGGTAGCGGGCGCTGAAGGCGGTGGCTTCGAGAAAATTCCCCTCTTCGGTGGGGATGGTGATGCCGTTGATTCGCAACTCGCTCCACGGCGTGAGGCTGGTGTTGGCGATGAGGAGGGGGACACCAAGTTTTTTGCTTAATTCTTCCTGAATCCGCGTCTGGGTTCCCGGTGATTGGACGTAAAGATTGACGCCGAGCAGGGCGACGCAGGCGATCGCGACGAGTGCGGCGAGAAGGATGAGAATCGCCTTGGAAAGTCGTTTCACGGCGCAGAAGGTAGCCGCCAAGTCTCGAAAGAAAAGAGACAATCGCCCGCCGATCCATGGAGGAAATTCTCGTCATTCTCAACCCCGCAGCCCGTAGCGAACGGGCCGTCAAAACCGTGGAGTTGATCCGGGGTCTCCCAGGTGCGGTGGTGCGGACGACCTCCTCGCCGCGCGACGCGCGGGCGATCGCGCTCTGGGGTGAGGAACAAGGATTCTCCACCGTAGTGGCGGCTGGCGGGGACGGCACAATCAACGAGGTCGTCAACGGCATCGCCGGATCGGAAGTGACATTGGGTATCCTGCCGATCGGGACGATGAACGTCTTCGCCGCCGAGCTGGGGCTGCCAACGAATATCGACAAGGCGTGGGAAGTCATTTTGGCGGGGAAATCCAGGCGGGTGGATTTGGCGCGGGCCAATGAGCAGTATTTCGTCCAACTCGCGGGCGTGGGCCTCGACGCTCAGATCGTGCAGGCGACGAGCTGGGAGTCGAAGAAGAGCTTTGGCCCGCTCAGTTACGTGATCTCCGGCGCGCAGATCGCCGCCCGCAAGCCGCCATGTCTCGTCGTCGAGCACGATGGGAAGAGCGTGGAAGGCTCGTTCGTTCTGATCGGGAACGGGCGCTATTACGGCGGACCGGTCGCGGTTTTCAAAGACGCGCAAATCGACGACGGGAAACTCGACGTCCTGATTTTCAAAAACCTCGGTTACCTCGATATCGTTCGTTACCTCGGCACGATCTTCATGGGAAAGCACACGGACCTTGCCGATGTGGAGTATTTTCAGACGAATCGGGTGCAGGTTTCCAGCGCGCAGGATGTGCCAGTCGAGGTCGATGGCGAGGTGGTGCTGCAGCTTCCCGTCACGTTCCGCATCTCGTCGCGGCGGCTCAAAGTCGCAGTGCCCGAGTGAACGCGGAAATCCGATTTTACTTCGCCCTCTCCTGCGCCTAATCTGCCGCGCTATGCGTCCCTCCCGTCGTCAAATGCTTCCGTTTACCCGACGGTGGTCGGAGGGGCGTTTCACGGTCGCGGCGGTTTTGATCGCGCTGCATGTCGCGGCGTACACGGCGCAGTTGCTTGTAGAATTTCTCACCATCGACCCTCGGTGGGATTCGGTGCGGATGTTGGACTGGATCGCCCTGAGCGGCGGGGGCATAGCGGAGGGACACTACTGGCAGTTTTTCAGCTTCGGCCTGTTGCATCTGGGCCCATTCCACGCGTTGGGGAATGTGCTCGTCCTTTACCTTGCCGGGCGTGAGCTCGAGCCGATCATCGGCGGTAGAAACCTGCTCGGATTGTATTTGGCGGGGAATGTTCTTGGTGGCGTTGCCCATTGGCTGGCGATGCCGGATGTGCCGCTTGTAGGAGTTTCCGCAGGTGTCGTCGCGCTGGTGCTGGCATTCACCACGATCCTGCCGGAACTCGAGTTCACGGTGAATTTATTCTTCGTGTTGCCGATCCGATTGAAGTCCAAGCACATCGCCTTCGCGCTCGTCGTCGCCTGCGCCGCCATGTGTGTCATCCCGACGGTTCCGCAGATCGGCCCTGTGGCGATGCTTGCCGGGGCGATCGTGGGTTGGGCGTATGCCCGTCAGTTGGGTTTTGGGGATCCGCTCTTTTTCCAGCGTTACCTGTTTGAAAAGCGGCAGCGCGATTCCCGCCTGGCGCGGATGAGCGCGGATCAGTTTGTCAGCCTTGAGATCGATCCCATCCTTGAAAAGATCTCCCGCGACGGCATGCAAAGCCTCTCGCGAGCAGAGCGGAAAATCCTCGCGCTCGGCGGCGAGAAACTCGCCTCGCGGTCGAACGGCAAATAGCCGCGCGATCAGCCGTTCGCGTAAAGTTGTTTGAATCAATGTCGGCGATTGCTCGACTCAGGCACATCGCACACTATCCTCGTCAAGCTCATGCCCATCGACCTCGCCGAAAAGCGGCTCCTCATTTTTATCGTCGCCTACAACGCGGAAAAGACCATCGAGAGCGTCCTCGATCGGATTCCCCCGGAGCTTCGCGTCCCGAATGTCGAAGTCCTCATCATCGACGACTTTTCCAAGGACGCCACCTTTCAGGCCGGTCTCGCCCGCGAAAAGCAAGCTGGAGCGTTCAAGATCACGATGCTCCGCAACCCGCAAAACCAGGGCTACGGCGGAAATCAAAAACTCGGATACCGCTACGCGATCGATCAGGGGTTCGACATCGTCGCGCTTGTGCATGGCGACGGACAATACGCTCCGGAAAAACTCCCTGATCTGGTTCGGCCGTTTCTGACCGATGAGGCGGACGCGGTGTTTGGCTCGCGGATGATCAACAAAGGGGATGCGCTGAAGGGCGGAATGCCGCTCTACAAATGGGTCGGAAACCAGGTGCTGACGAATTTCCAAAATGCCCTCCTGGGCTCGAGCCTGAGCGAATTCCACAGCGGCTACCGGCTTTATTCGACCAAGGCGCTGGCAAAAATTCCCTTCGAGCGAAACTCGAATGATTTCCACTTCGATACGGACATCATCGTCCAGCTTCATTTTGCCAAAATGCGGATCCTCGAGATCCCGATCCCAACGTTTTACGGCGACGAAATCTGCCACGTCAACGGGATGAAATACGCGTGGGACATCTTCCGCACGATGCTGCGCGCGAAGTTTCACGACAAGAACCTGCTCTACGACCGCAAATTCGACGTCGGCCAGGTGGAACTCACCTACGACCTGAAGCTCGGCTTCGCCTCGTCGCATACCTTCGCCATTGAAAGCGTCCAGCCGGGAGCGCACGTGCTGGACATCGGCTGCGGTCAGGGCTATGTCGCGGCGGAGCTCGCAAAGACGGCCGGCCAGGTGGCTGGGATCGACCAGTATGTGCCCGCCGAGATGCCCGCGCCGAACGTGCGCCTGACCCGCTGGGATCTCGATGCGGGCGAGTTTCCCGTCGACGTCTCGCAGTTCGACCAGATTTTCATGCTCGATGTCATCGAACATTTGCACGACCCCGAAGTTTTCATGGAGCACCTCCGTGCGGCGACCCGGCACAAGCGCCCGGAGATCGTGCTGACCACGGCGAATATCGGCTTCTTCATCACTCGGTTCATGCTCCTGCTTGGGCATTTCAACTATGGGCGGAAGGGGATTCTCGATCGAACTCACACGCGGCTCTTCACCTTTAATTCGCTGAAGGAACTCTTCGCGCAAACGGGCTATCAGGTCCTCGAAGTGCGGGGGATTCCCGCCCCTTTTCCAAAGGCGATCGGCGATAATTTTGTCGGGCGATTTCTCGTTTGGGCGAATCAACTCCTCATCAGCGTTTTTAAGGGGCTCTTTAGCTACCAGATCTACCTCCGGGCGCAGGCCCGGCCGACGGTCGCCAATCTACTCATCGAGACGATCGACAAGAGCCAGGAACTCAAAAAGCAGGCGGTGCCGGTCTAAGGCGCGCGGCTAAGTGTCGTAGTGCCAACGGGCGCTGTAATGCTGGCTCACGAGCGCGATCGGGAGGGTGAGGAGAAGGTAGCCGACGGCCACGGGCAGATAGCTCTCAAAGGCTGCGTACGTGAAGGAATTGACTTCGCCCGCGGCCATCGCGAATTCGTTGATACCGATCACTGACAGCAGCGAACTGTCTTTGATCAGCGATGCGAATTGCCCGACCAGCGCGGGCAGGATCTGCCGGATGGCCTGCGGGAAAATGACGTGCCGATACGTTTGCGCGGTCGTCAGGCCGATGGCGCGGGCGCTTTCGAGCTGCGATTTACCGACGCTTTCCAAGCCGCCGCGGATGATCTCGGCGATGTAGGCGCCGCTAAATGCCGCGAGGATCAGCGGGCCGATGACGTAGCGATTCGAAAGCGAAAGCGCCTGCCCGAAGACGTAAAAATACAGATAAATCTGAACCAGCAGCGGCGTGCCGCGCGTGATCTCCACCCAGATGCGCGCGGCATCTCGCAGCAGCGCCACGCGGCTCCGCCGGGCGAGCGCGAGCGCGAGTCCGATCAGCGTGCTCAGCGGCAGAGCGAGCGCTGCGATGATCAGGGTCGCCAGCCACCCATGCACGAAAAGCCGCCAATACGCCGCCACCGGCCGCCACGACCAATGGTAATCGAGCGCAAAAAACGCCCCGAAACAAAGCCCGCTCAACAGCAAAAGCGCACCGAGAAAACCGAGCCCACGCAGGATTGGCGGTGGGGAGGCTTCGGATTGCATGGCGACTTCGGACCTGTATGCGGCGGACGTGCTTTTGGAAACGCGAAACGCAAAGCCGCGTATTGAAAGGTTTCGTGATGCCGCTAGTATCCGGCCCAATGGCGCGCGCCCAGGAACACACCAACCACCCCGTCGACGAAATCGTCGCCCTGTCGCTCCTCGTCGTCGGGACGCTAGTCTTCCTTTCGCTCATTTCCTACGCCCCCGGCGATGTGCCCACGTGGTTCCCACTCAGTTCCGTCGCAAAGGCGGGCCGTGGCACCGCGAATTTTATCGGTCCATTCGGCGCGATCATCGCCTGCACGCTTTATTCGTTCCTAGGCGTCGCGGCCTATCTGCTCACGGCTCTGCTGCTCGGTTACGGAGGCGTTAAGCTGCTGTATCCGCGGACCAAGATTTCGCGCCGGGCCGCCTACGTCGCGGCGTTCGTGCTCTCCGGCGCCTGTCTCGCGCACCTGCTGCCGTTCAATTTCATCGACTCGTCCCGCCTGAATCTGGCCGGAGAAGGCGGCTGGCTGGGAAAATGGATCGGCGAACTCATCTTCCGCAAAATCCTCGGAGTCATCGGTGCGGTGCTCGTGCTCACGCTCTGTTACGTCGTGAGTTTGATCCTGATGACCGGTTTGCACCCGATCGAGCTGACGCGGCGGGCGCTGGCGCTTCCGAGCGTGTGGGCGGCGAAACTTCACGCCTACAAAATGGCGCGTGCCGACGAACAGCAGAGGCTGGAACTCGAAGCCGCGCGTATGGAGCGCGAACGGCGGAAGCTCGAAAAGTCCCTTTTGCGAAAGGGCGTGACGCTCCCTCCGGAACCGGAGGCGCCTTCTGCCGAACCGGAGGCAAGGGGCGAGGAGTTCAAGCTTTCAGCCGAAGACGAACCCAGCCGACCCGCCCCACAAATCATCGACGGCAGCGCGCCGTCGGTGCCTTCAAAGAAGGCCAAGAAGGACAAGTTTCAGCCGCTGACGCCGGTCTCGTGCGACAACTACGAACTGCCATCGCTCGACCTGCTCGATCCGATTGACATCGAGGGGCGCGAGTCGGCCAATCCCGAGGAATTGCTCGGCATTCAGGAGACGATCATCGAGACGCTCGCTCAGTTTGGTATCAGCGTGACACGCGGGGACATCACTCGCGGGCCGACCATCACGCGTTACGAAGTCTATCCGGCCAACGGCGTGCGGGTGGACAAAATCGTGGCGTTGGAGCGGGACATCGCCCGGGCGACGCGCGCGGAGCGAATCAATATCCTTGCCCCCATTCCCGGCAAAGACACCGTGGGCATCGAGATCGCGAATTCGAAGAAGCAGAAGGTCACCTTGCGGGAACTGCTGGAGTCCGACGACTTCGTGCATACGAAGGCCAGGATCCCCGTCGCGCTCGGCAAGGACGTGTATGGCAAGACGATCATCGGGGACCTCGCCGCGATGCCCCACGGCCTCGTCGCCGGCACCACCGGCTCCGGTAAAAGCGTCTGCATCAACGCGATCATCGCGAGTATCCTCTACCGCTTCACGCCGGAGGATCTGCGGCTCATCATGATCGACCCGAAGGTCGTCGAGATGCAGATTTACAATACGCTCCCGCACCTCGTCGTCCCGGTCGTCACCGACCCAAAAAAAGTCCTTCTCGCGCTCCGTTGGGCGGTCGACGAGATGGAGAAACGCTACGCGATCTTTGCCAAAACGAGCGTCCGCAATATCGGCAGCTTCAATGCCCGTCCGCTGCCCAAGACCCAGGCACAACTCGACGCGGAGAAGATCGAGAAGCAGGCGGCTGCACCGCTTCCGCAACCGGAGCCCGAGACGCTGGATTTCTCCTCCATGACGGACGACGAAATCTTTGCCGTGGCGGCAAAACCGAAGATCCAGGTCCCTCGCGAGGCTGAAGAACTCATCGTCCCAGACCGGATGCCGTACATCGTCATTATCATCGACGAGCTTGCTGACTTGATGCAGACGGCGCCGGCGGACGTCGAGAGTGCGATCGCGCGGATCACACAAAAGGCGCGGGCAGCCGGCATTCACATGATCATCGCCACGCAGACACCGCGCGCGGATGTGATCACCGGCGTCATCAAGGCTAACGTCCCGTGCCGGATCGCTTTCCAGGTCGCCTCGCCGCTGGATTCGCGGGTCATCCTTGATGAAAACGGCGCCGAGAAATTGCTCGGCCAGGGCGACATGCTTTACCGTCCGCCCGGGACCTCGCGCATGACGCGAGCCCAGGGTGTGCTGGTGACCGACGAGGAGGTCCACCGGCTCGTCGAACACGCTTCCGGGCAGGGTGAACCGTGCTTCGATGCCACGATCCACGAACGGCTCCAGAGTGGCGGAGTGGAAGAGGAAGAAGTCAGTGACGAAGATGAGGAACTCGTCGAAAAATGCATCGAGGTGATGCGGCAGGAAAAGAAGGCGTCTACTTCGCTCTTCCAGCGCCGCCTTCGGCTCGGCTATACCCGCGCCGCGCGGATTCTCGACATCCTGGAGGCGCGGGGTTACGTCGCAGCAGGCGAAGGGGCGAAGCCGCGGGAGATTTTGCGAGATTTGGACGCGATTGTTTAAGCGCGTCGACTAATTCGGTGTTAGTCTCCTCGTCCCGTTTCAACGGGCAGGGTGTATGACCACGACCCTGCCGTCGGCTGGAGCTGGAACTTGATTTAATATGGTAGAAACCACAGGAGCAAAACTCGCGAAAGCACGCCTCGATAAAGGCATCACCGTCGATGCCGCCTCTCATGCCACGAAGCTGCGGCCGGACAAGATTTTGGCGCTGGAGCATGACGACTACAGCCGCTTCCCGAACAACGCTTACGTCAAAGGCTTCCTGCAACTTTACGGGCGCTACCTAGGTGTGGAAGTCAGCGCGGCGGTGCGCGAGTTGGAAAATCCGAATCCCGTCAGCGTTTCCGATTATCAATACCTCAACCATGCGCCCCACGAATCGAAAGAGCGGGGAGGCATGCGTCGACAGCACCAGGGACAAAACCGCCCGTCGCTGGCGCCGCTGATCGTTTTTATCTTGTTGTGCCTCGCTGTCGGGACAGGTGGTTACATTTGGATGAACGCTAAACGGCTGGAGAGCTTCGGCGCTTCGACCGAGACGATCGGAGAGAGTGCGCCGCCGGAAGCAAAAGTGGAGACGCCTGCGGTCGTGCCTTTGGAGATACCCGCCGTCGCGGCGCCAACGCTGCAGATTTCGCCCGAGCCAGTGCGCGAGACCGTGCCGGCGGCCAGTCCAGTTGAGATGCGGGCGGCGCCCGTGGTATTGTCCGATCGGGATTTCATCCAACAAGCGTCACCTTCACCGGTCGCGCCCCCGGTGGCCGGCGTAAACGAAGTCGTGCTTTTGCCGGTGAAAAAGACCTGGGTCAAAATCCGGCGCGATGATCCAGCCTCTGAGCCGATCTTTGAAGATTATCTCTACACCAATGCGCCGCCGCTCAAGCTGCGCGGCGCACGCTTTTTCATCGAAATGCGCGAGGCAGGAGCCCTTGCGATCAGCAAAAACGGAGCGCCAATCGCCTACCAGGGTCCGGGCGTCGTCATCCAATGAGCGCGGTGACTCCCGTTACCCGCAAGAAGGTGGGAATGATCAGCCTCGGCTGCGCGAAGAATCTCGTCGATGCCGAGATCATGCTCGGCGGCGTGCTCGGGCAGGGGATGGAAATCACGAACAACGCGGACGAGGCCGACGTCCTGATCGTGAATACGTGCGCGTTCATCGACTCCGCGAAGGAGGAATCCATCGAGGCCATCCTCGAGGCGCACCAGGCCCGCGGTTTGAAAAAGCGCGCAGGGCAGAAACTGATCGTCAGCGGCTGCATGGCCCAGCGCTTCTCAAAGGATCTGATCGGCGAGATGCCGGAGGTGGACGCCTTCATCGGTCTCGATCAAGTCGCCGAGGCTGGCGACATCATCACGCGATTGCTCGAACAACCCACGCCGCTGACGGACGCCACGTGGGAGCCGTTGAATCTCGTCACGCGCAAACCGGTTTACATCCCGGATTGGGACACACCGCGTTTTCGGCTCACGCCGTCGCACACGGCTTTCACCAAGATCGCGGAGGGCTGCAATCACCCGTGCTCGTTCTGCGTGATCCCGCAAATGCGCGGAAAGCACCGTTCGCGTACGATCGAGTCGGTCGTCGCCGAAGTGCGCGCGCTCGTGGTGGAGGGAGTGAAGGAAATCAACCTCATCAGCCAGGACACGACCTATTTCGGCATGGATCTCTGGGCGGAAAAGGCGGGGCCACGAGCCGAGGTGGATTCGTCCCGCGGGCCGACGCTCACGCGATTGCTGGTGGAACTCGACAAGATCGACGGAGAATTTTGGGTGCGGCTTCTTTACACGCACCCGGCTCATTGGAGCGATGAACTGATCGCGGCGATCGCCACCTCCCGGCATGTCCCGCGTTACATCGACATGCCGCTCCAGCACATCCACCCGCGCATGCTCGACCTGATGAAGCGCGAGACCAGCAGCGAGCACATCGAAAACCTGATCGCGCGCATCCGCG
>JAYTDO010000163.1:0-3646 GCA_043735935.1 Chthoniobacteraceae bacterium | reverse complement strand
GAGGGCAGCGCGGCCCTTGTGAAATACACGGACCACGTGAACAACGACGCGACGTCGTGGACGGTGGGCGCATTTGCCGACGCCACGCTGTCGCAGTACACGAAGCTCCGCATCAGCGCAGGCTATCAGGACATGAGCTTCGATGGGAATGGAACGAGCCTCGACCGGAGCAACTTTTCAAGCTGGTATGCGAACCTCTCCGCGGCGCAGCGCCTTACCCAGTACCTGAGCCACTCGCTCACGGTCGGACGCGAGGCCCGCCTCGGGCTCAGTGTGAATTACACCGACTATGTCTTCGCCCGGTATGCCGCGTCCTGGCGGATGAATGACACGATGACTTGGAGCATTGATGCCTTTGTCGAGGACGCGCGTGATTCGGGCGGTGCGGCGGTGCTCGCCGAGAAGTCGCTTCGCGTGGGCGGCGGCGCCGGGCTTGCGTTCAAGCTCTCCAGCCACACCACGCTCGGCCTCCGCTACAATTACGTGAACAAGGATTCCGATCTGGCGACGCGGAGCTACATTCAGAATGCTGGCTCGCTCAGCATCAACTACCAGTTCTGACCCGCATGATTCCCCGCCTTTTGCACAGGATGCAGAACCATCTGGCGGCTCTCCTCGCATCCCTGGCAGTGCTCGTCCTCCTCCCAGCGACGCTCACCGCCCAGCAGCGCAGCGACCGTGATCGATCCGATCTCCCCTCCGCAGCCGGAATGGTCGCCGGGACGACTTCGATGGAGGTGCTCGACAGCAGCCGGCGGCTCGGCGCGGGTGATCGGCTCAGCTATCGCGTCGTCCAGGAAAAGCGCGCCCCACTTTCCCTCACGATCACCGACAGCGGCGAAGTCGAGGTGCCGCTGATCGGCCGCGTGCGCGCCAGCGGGCGCACGTGCAGGGAGCTCGCCGAGGCGATCAAGCCCATGCTCCAGAGGGAATATTTCATCCACGCCACCGTGATCATCGGCCTGGATTCGGCGAGCATGAAATCGCGCGGCACGGTGTATGTGAGCGGCCAGGTGCGTTCGCAGGGACCGATCGAAATCCCCGCCGAGGATCGGCTTACGGTGAGCAAGGCTATCCTGAAGGCCGGCGGCTTCGCGGAATTTTCCGACATGCGCAAGGTGAAGCTCGTGCGCACGAAACCGGATGGAAAAGTCGAGACGACGATCGTGGATGTGGATGCCATTCTCACGAAGGGCCAGATCGACAAGGACCCCGTGCTCCAGGCCGATGACCGGATCATCGTCCCACGGAAATTCATCAATATCTAGGCCGTGATGCAGGCCCCGTCAGCGCATCATAAATCCGAACCAGTGGCCGCTGGCGGGCTGATTCGCGCACGCTTCATCCGCTATCGGATGCTGCTGCGGAAATACTGGTGGGTCGTCGCCTTCGGCGTCGCCCTCGGCACCGGCATCGCGGCGTGGCTCGTCGCCGCGCAGAAGCAGGTCTATGTCTCCGAGGCGCGCATGATGGTGAGCGGAAAGATCACCATTCCCGACGGCGGCGCATACTCGGAGGAGATGTCCCAGTTCATGAACACGCAGGGCGAGCTCATGAAGGACGAGGCCGTCCGCAACCGGGCCGAAGCCTACGTGCGCACCACTTCGCCGGAGACATCCGTCAGCCCGGTGACTCTGGTCGTCGAGCCCATCCGCCTGACCTCCATTTTCTCCCTCGCGGCGAAAGGCGTGGAGCCGGTGTACACACAGAAATTCCTCGATGCCGTGCTGCACGAATACATCGCCACCCGCCGCGAAATGCGCACGTCGAAGGGCGAGTTTGCCGCGGGTGCGATCGACGAGGAGATCGACCGCGTGGCCACCGAACTGCGCAAGGAGGAGGAAAAGCTCCTCGCCTTCCAGCGCGAGAACAAGACGGGCTTCCTCGAGCAGGAAGGCAACGCCGCCGCGGCCTATCTTTCCAAGCTCAACACCCGGCTTGCCGAGCTGAAGAACGAGTCGGAACTGCTCAAGCTCTTCGAGGTGGACCACCAGATCGCCCGCGACCGCAAGGGCAAGCCCGCCGACATGGACGACCCGCGCGAAGGCGATCCCCGCAGCCCGTCGCCCGCCGGTCCGAACATGGAATACGAGCGCGCCCGCCAGAAGATCGAGATGCTCAAGGCCGAGCGCGCCGGCTATGCGCGCGACCTTTTTCCGAAGCACCCGATCATGGTCGAGCTCGACGATCAGATCGCCCAGCAGCAGCAGCTCATCGACACCTTCCGCAAGCAGAGCACCGAGGAGCTGAAGCGCCGCCGCGATGCCGCCACCATGGAAATCCAGAACCTCGAGACCACCATCAAGGAGTGGGAAACCAAGGCCGCCTCGAACAGCGAACGGCTCAACCAGCAGGCCACCATCCAGACCGGAATCACCCGCCAGCGCGCGCAGCTCGAATCGCTCGGGAAATCCAAAGGCAACGTCGAAATCACGCGCAATGTGGACCAGGAAATCATCTCGATCCGGCAAAAGGCCACGCCCGCCAAGCTCTCGCGTGCCGGAGTCGTCGAGACCCTCCTGACCGGACTGCTCCTCGGGCTTCTCGTAGGTCTCCTCGGGGTCGCTGCCATCAATCCCTTCGACGACCGCGTGGATTCCGTCGTGGATTTCCAGGCGACCTTCCCGGATCGGCTCCTCGCGACCATCCCGCATGTCTCCGCGGCGCCCGGAGTGGCGGATGTCACGCCATTGCTGCCGGACGATGAAAGGCACAGCTTCGTGGAATCCATGCGCTCGCTGCGCTCCTCGATCTTCTTCCTCCCAGTCGAAGGCAAGTCGCCGAAGATTTTCCTGATCACGAGCGCCGTGCCGAATGAGGGCAAGAGCACCGTCGCCATGAATTTCGCCATCACCATGGCGATGTTCGATGTCCGCGTGCTCCTCGTGGATGGCGACATGCGCCGCGGCGAACTCCACGCCGTGTTCGACCTTCCGAACGAACAGGGCTTTGGCGACGTCCTCAATGGCGAATGCGCCCTCCACAAGGCCGCGCAGGCCACCCGCGTCCCCGGCCTCTTCCTCCTCTCCCGCGGCACCACCGTCCAGAACCCCGGCGAACTTTTCCTCAGCAAGGACGCCGACCGTTTTCTCAAGATGGCCGCCTCGCAGTATGACTACGTCATCATGGACAGCGCACCCGTCACCGCGGCCGACGACACCTCCTGCCTGGCGCCGAAGGTGGACGCCGTCCTCTTCGTGTTCCGCTTCGCCGCATCGAGCATCCGCGTGAGCAGCAAGGCCCTCGACACCCTCCGTGAGCGCCAGGTGAATGTACTAGGCATCGTCTGCAACGACGTGAACGAAAACCTTCAGGACTACTACTATTACCGCTACTCCGAATACTACGGCCCGCAGAAAAAGCAGGCCGTGCGCAGTTAGCGCCGGACTCCCCGCCCTCCCCACCGGGATCGGCTGCCTTGGAAACCGCGCCTCGCCTCGCGGAGGGAGGAAGATCGGAGTGCTGGAGAGCCAATCGACGTGGAACGTCTCGACGAGGTAGCGATGACAAAAATGGGTGGCTAAGCCCTCCTCTAAGTTGTTGGCGTGTTGCCCATTTGGGCCGCTTGCATCGCTGTCGCATCGCGGGTGGGGGGCGGTTGGTCGAGAAGGTTTGGGGTGGGCGGGGACTTTTTTTCACTTTTTTG
>JAYTDO010000162.1:0-12490 GCA_043735935.1 Chthoniobacteraceae bacterium | reverse complement strand
GCGCGAATCCGCGCAGCGTCTATCGGCTCTCGATTCATCGCGAATCGCCGGATTTCCGGCTCACCGCCGTCGCGGAAATCCCGCCGAAAAATGGCGACGATCGCGCTGCCATTCCCCGCGCCGTGGTGTTGCGCGGCGGTGAGACGACCTCCGTCCGCGTCGTCGCGTTTCGTCGCGATGGATTCGCGGGCGACATCGAACTGGGTGGCGACGCGCTGCCAGCCGGAGTCACGTGCGTGCCGACAAAAATTGCCGCAGGGAAAAACGAAGCGCTGCTTTTCCTCACCGCCGGAGAAAAGGCCGCGCGTTGGATCGGGCCGATTCGGATCGTCGGCAAGGCGAAGGTCGGCGAGGCCGAGATCGTGCGCGAAGCTCGCGCCGCCGTCGTGAGTTGGAACGTGCCGGACTTTAACAATGAGCCCGTGACCGCCCGTCTCGCGCAGGAGTTCGCGCTCGCCGTGTGCGGCGTGGAGACCGCGCCGATTTCCGTCGAAGCTGCCGAGGATAAAGTGTGGGAGGCCGCCGCGGGCGCGAAGTTGGAGATTCCGTTGAAGATCACCCGCCGCGGTGGCTACGACGAGGCGTTGAAATTGAAAGCCTACGACGCGCCGGCCATCGAGACGCTCAAGGAAATCGACGTCGAAGCCAAGGGCGCCGCGGCGACCGCGAGCATCGACCTCGCCGCCGTGAAAATCCCCGCCGGCAATTACACGATCCATTTTCGCGCGCAGACGAAAGGCAAGTTCCGCGACAAGGAAACGGCCATCACCCTCATTTCCGCGCCCATCCGGATCAGTGTGAAATGAAAATGAGCAGCCCGCGAAACACGCGAAACGACGCGAAAGCAACCCGGAGCGCGATTGAGGGCCAAAGGCCCGCAAACAAGCCAGCCCAGGGCAACGCCCTGGGTCATCGCATTAATGTCGAGACGAGCCCTGAAAGGGCGGGACATCCGGACGCGCCGTTTGTTTCGCCCTTTCAGGGCTCGCTGCGCTTTGCAACCGGACCCAGGGCGTTGCCCTGGGCTGGCTTGTTGCCGCACCGTTGGTGCTCACGGATCGTGCGGACACTCGTCACACCTGCATCCATTGGGCTGATCGCGACCTTCGCCGCGATCGGCGCCGCCACTGCCGCGCCGATTCCCATCGCGCCGCTTGAACGCGCGACTCCGGTGGATTTCGAGCGCGAGCTGATGCCGTTCCTGCGCGACAACTGTCTCGCGTGTCACTGCCAGACGACGACGAAAGCCGGACTGAATTTGGAAACGCCGGAACTGATGCTCAAAGGCGGCGACACCGGTCCGGCGATCGTGGCCGGCAAAGGCGCGGACAGTCTCGCGCTGCAAGCGGCGGCGCATCTCGACGAAGACCTGAAAATGCCACCGCGCGACAACAAAGCGAAGGCGCACGACCTCACGCCTGAACAACTCGCACTGCTCAAGCTCTGGATCGATCAGGGTGCGAAGCCTTCGCCGAAAGTGGAGCGCGTGATCGCGTGGCAGGATGTGCCGGGAGCGCTGCGCGCGATCTTCGCGTCAGCGATCACGCCGGACGGACAGTTCGCCGCCTGCGCACGCGCCAACCGGATTTCGATTTACCATCTGCCTTCGGGCCGCGAACTCGCGAGCGACAATGGACATCGAGACCAGGTGAACGCGCTCGCGTTCAGCCCCGATGGCACGCTGCTCGCATCGGCGGGCTATCGCGAGGTGAAGCTGTGGCGTCGCCCGCGCGACGTGCAAAAGCTCGCCATTCCCGACGCCGGCACGCGCGTCGCCGTGAGCCCCGATGGGAAATGGCTCGCGACCTCCGGCGACGACGGGAACGTGAAGGTTTGCGAATTCCCAAGCGGCAAAGCGGCGCTGAGCTTTAACGCCGCGAACGGCGCGGTCACGGCGCTCTCGTTTTCTCCCGACAACGCGAAGATCGCGTGTGCGTCGGCGGACAAGTCGATCACGGTCTGGGCTAACGGCCAGCAAACCGCGCGCGTGGAGACGCTCGCTGAGGTGAATGCGATTGTGTGGTTCACCGACAAGCTCGCTTCCGCTGGCGCGGATGGCGTGATCCGCGTGTGGAGCGAGGCGCTCGCGCCGGTGAAGGAACTGCCGGGTCACGCCGGTGCCGTCACCGCGCTCGCCACGCGCGAAGGTCTGCTTTTATCAGGCGGCGCGGACGGCACGGTGCGCGCGTGGGATGTCGAAAAGGCGCAGGCAACCGTGCAGATGAATCACGCCGGGCCGGTGAGCGCGGTGGCGATTCGCGGGGATGGGAAGGCGTTCGCGTCGGCTGGCGCGAACAACATAGCGAAGCTCTGGGATGCCGCGGGCAAGCCACTCGCGGAAATGAAAGGCAACCGCCTCGCCGCGGAATTCGCGGATGCGCGTGATCGTGGTTTGCAGATCACGACCGGAACCGTCGCCTATCGCAAGGAGGTTGCTGGAAATGCGGAGAAGGCGCTCACGGCGTCGAACGAGGCGGTGAAGAAGGCGACGGACGCGGTGCCCGTGAAACAGCAGGAACTCGAAGCGAAACAGAAGGCGTTTGCTGAGGCGAAGGACGCAAAGACCGCGGCGGACGCGGCGCTCGCGGCGGTCGAGGCGGAGATCAAGAAGGCGACCGAGGCGTTTGAGGCGGCTGAGAAACTCGCGCAGCAGGCGAAGACCGACGCCGAGGCCGCGAAGACGAACACGCCGCCGGACCAGCCCGCAATCGACAAAGCCAACGCCGATGCCGCGGCAAAGGCGGCGGATTCGGCAAAGGCGAAGGCGGCGGTCGATCAGCAGACCGCGCAGCGCAAACCTGCGACGGACAAAATCGAACCCGCGGCGAAAAAGGTCACCGAAGCCGAAGCCGCCGTGAAGCGCGCCGAGCAGACCCGTGCGGCGGCGGACACGGAGATCACGCTTTCCAAATCGCAGGCCGACAAATCCACGACCGCGGTGAACGACGCGAAGGCCGCCATCGATGCGGCGGAGGCAGCGCGCGTGAAGGCGGACACGGATTTGCAAGCCGCGCGCAAAGCCGTGACGGATGCCGAGAAGCCGCTGCGCTCCATCGCCTTTTCGCCCGACAGCCTCACCGTCGCGACGACCGGCGACGATCAACTCGTTCACACTTGGAACGCCGACAACGGCGCTGCTTTCGAGGTGCTCGCGGGGCACAAAGGCAACGTCACGGCGCTCGTCTTTGCGCCCGGCGGCGAACTCATCTCGGCGGCGCAGGATCGCGGCGTCATCGTGTGGGACGCAAACCCAGCGTGGAAACTCGAACGCACCATCGGCACCGCCGATGCGAAGTCGCCGTTCACGGATCGCGTGTGCGCGCTCGCCTTCAGTGCGGATGGAAAACTGGTCGCCACCGGCGGCGGCGAACCTTCGCGCGGCGGCGAGATCAAGCTCTGGAATCCGGCGACGGGTGAACTCGTGCGCGACATTCCGAACATCCACAGTGACGTCGTGCTCGGCCTCGATTTCTCGCCGGACGGAAATTTCCTCGCCTCCGCCGCCGCCGACAAAATGGCGCGCCTGACCAACCTCGCCGAAGGCAAACTCGCGCGCACCTTTGAAGGCCACACGCAGCATGTGCTCGGCGTGAGTTGGAGCCCCGATGGCCGCACGCTCGCCACGGCGGGTGCCGACGCGCAAGTGAAGCTGTGGGACGCCGCGACCGGCGACCGCAAGAAGAACGTCGAAGGCTACGAGAAGGAAGTGACCGCGGTGCGCTTCGCCGGCGCGGGCGCGACGCTCGTGACGAGTTCCGGCGACAGCAAAGTGCGCCTGCTCGGCGCGGACGGGAATCAGGTCCGCGTCTTTCCCGATGTCGCGGATTTCATGGACACCGTAGCCGTGAGCGCTGATGGCAAGATCATCGTCGCGGGCGGACAGGATGGCGTGCTGCGCGTCTGGAATGCCGCGGATGCCAAGGCCCTCGCGACATTCCCTCCGCCAAAAAACTGACCGATGATCACGCTCCACGATCGCGGCCGCGGCGGAGGTCACTTTGGACGGCGCGATTTCCTGCGTGTCGGCGCGCTCGGGCTCGGGGGGCTGACGCTCGGCGATCTTCAGGCCGTGCAGGCGGCGCTGGCGGGCAAAGGGCAGACGGTTCGCGACAAGTCGGTGATCTTCCTTTTCATGCAGGGCGGGCCGTCGCAGATCGAGACGTTCGACCCGAAGATGGACATGCCGTCGAACATCCGCAGCGCGACGGGGGAGGTGAAGACGACGATCCCGGGCATCACCTTCGGCGGCACGTTTCAGAAGCTCGCGCGGCTTGCGGACAAGTTCAGCATCGTGCGCTCGTTCGTCACCGGCGACGCCAACCACGACATCAAGCCCGTCGTCCGCAAAGACGTGCTCAAGGCGAATCTCGGCTCGCTTTATGCGCGCATCGCGGGACCGACGCGGCGCGACACCACGATGCCGACGAACGTCGCGCTCTTCCCGCGCTCCGTGAGCCCTGAGGCGGGGCCGCAGATCATGGACTTCGGCGATCTCGCGAGCGCGGGCGAAGTCGGCGCGGCGTATCGGCCTGTCGTGCCGGGCGCGGGCGGGGGCCTGCTGGAAGATTTGCGGCTCCACCTGCCGCAGGAGCGGCTCGACGACCGGCGCGGTCTGCTCGCGGCGGTCGATCAATGGCGGCGGCGCATGGATGCGAGCGGGGCGATCGAGGACATGGGCGCGATCGAACAGCAGGCGTTTGGCGTCCTCTCGAGTGGGCTGGCCGGGGCGTTCGATCTTTCCGCCGAAGACCCGCGGGTCATCGCCCGCTACGACACCGCTGGTCTGGTGCCGCGAGACACCATCAGCACGAAATGGAAGAACGCCGGTAACTACGGCGACCACGCGGCGACGCTCGGCAAGTTGCTCCTGCTCGCCCGTCGGTTATGCGAACGCGGCTGCGGTTTCGTCACCGTGAGCACGAGTTTCGTCTGGGACATGCATGCGGACGTGAACAACGCGACCATCACCGAAGGCATGGGTTACGTCGGCACGCCGTTCGATCATGCGGTCTCGGCATTCATCGAAGATGTGGAGCAGCGCGGCTTGCGGGAAAAGATCCTGCTCGTCTGCTGCGGCGAGATGGGCCGTGCGCCGATGATCAACAGCAAAGGCGGGCGCGAGCACTGGGGAAATCTTGCGCCGCTGATGCTCTATGGTGGCGGGTTGAAGATGGGCCAGGTCATTGGGCAGTCGTCGCGTAACGCCGGCGAGCCCGCCTCCGACCCCGTGACGATGAATGACCTCACCGCGACCATCATGCACACGCTCCTCGACATCACCGAAGCGCGCCTGATGCCCGGCGTGCCGAAAAACGTCCTCGATGCGATTTCCGCCGGGACACCGATCCGCGGACTCGTCTAAAGGATGAAAGCCGTTACAATCGCCGAAAACTAACCGACTCATGCAACCTTCCTGCCCCGGACCCTCCATGACTCGCCGCGAATGGCTGCGCGTCGGCGGGCTCGGGTGCCTCGGGCTTTCGCTGCCGGGTCTTTTGCAAAGGGAATCCTTCGCGGCATCCGTGGCGAAGGGCGCGAGCTTCGGGCGGGCGAAGTCGTGCATCCTTCTTTTCCTCGCGGGCGGTCCGCCGCAGCATGAGACGTGGGACCCGAAGCCAGACGCACCCCGGGAGGTGCGCGGCGATTTCCGCTCGATCCCGACGAGCGTGCCGGGGGTGCATTTTTCGGAAACGCTGCCGCACTCCGCACGCATCGCGCATCGCCTGTCGATCATTCGTTCGATGACGACGGACATTCATTCGCACTCGACGAGCGGGGCCTACATGCTGACCGGCTATGTGCCGCCCAGCAAAGCGGAGAACGTGCCCGCCGGGCCGCAGGACTGGCCGAGCATGGCGGCGGTCGTCGGTGCGATGAAGCCAAGCGAGCGCTCGCCGCTCTCGGCGGTCGTGCTGCCGGAGATCATCGCGAATGATGGCAATATCGTGTGGCCGTGCCAGAACGGGGGTTTCATGGGCGCGGCGTGGCATCCGATGTTGATGAAATGTGACCCGACTCAGACGCCGATGCGGATCGAGGGGATGAGCCTTTCGGAGAATATGACGACGCTGCGGCTGGCGGAGCGGTTCGATTTGGTGAATCAACTCGACGCGCACTTCCGCGATGGCGCGGAGAGCGGCGCGGTGTCGGAGCTGAGCCACATGCACCAGAAGGCGTTCGACCTCCTGCACTCGGATGCGAGTCGCGCGGCGTTTGAGCTGGAGCGGGAGACGCCCGCGCTGCGGGAGGCGTATGGCGCGCATAAGTTCGGGCAGAGCGCGCTGCTGGCCCGGCGTCTCGTGGAGGCGGGCACGCGGCTCGTGCAGGTGAACTGGCCGCGCGAGGGTGCGGCGGAGGTGGCCGGGAGCCCGCTCTGGGACACGCATCGGAACAATGCGGGCCGCGTGCGCGATGTTCTTTGCCCGCAGTTTGACCGCACTTTTGCCACGCTCGTGGAAGACCTCGCTGAGCGCGGGCTCCTGGATGAAACGCTGGTGGTGGCGATGGGCGAGTTTGGGCGCTCGCCGAAGATTAACGGCGAAGGCGGGCGCGATCACTGGGGTTCGTGTTTCTCGGTGGCGCTGGCGGGAGCGGGGCTCGGCGGCGGACAGATCATCGGCGCGAGCGATCGCATCGGCGGGATGCCCGACTCGCATCCGGTGCGCCCCCCGGAGCTTGCGGCGACGATCTTTCACCTGCTCGGCCTCGCTCCGAATGCCGAGTTCCTCGATCCGCTCGCCCGGCCGCGGAGCATCACCGATAGCGGCGTCCCGATCCGCGAACTGGTCGGCTAAGTGGCGGCGAGGGTCGGCGCCGTGGTGCCCGGAGAGGGGCCCGGGGAGCCGATGTGCGGGAGGAGGATTCTGATTTGAAGGCCGGTGGGCGCGGCGTTCGCCGCGGTGACGCTGCCGCCGCACGCCTCGATGCAGCGGCGCACGATGGCGAGGCCGAGGCCGGCGCCGCCGGTGGTGCGCTGCCGTGCGGATTCGGGCCGGTAGAAGGGCTCGAAGACTTTTTCGAGCGACTCGGCGGGGATGCCCGGGCCGCCGTCGCGGATGCGGATTTCCACCCCGTCTCCGATGCTCTCCGCGGCGATGATGATGGGCCCCGCGTGGCCGGCGTACCGCACGGCGTTGCGGAGGACATTGGCAAGGGCGCGGTCGAGCGCTTCACGGATGGTGCGGACGCGGAGGTGGTCGGGCAGGCGGATGATGATGTCGGCCTCGGCGGATTCCCGGGCGATGATGGCGGTGAAAAGATCGCCGAGCGAAATCTCCTCGGGCGCGGCGAGGGCCGGGAGGGTGGCGGCTTTGCTGAAGGAGAGGACTTCCTCGACGAGCCGGGCCATGTGCTGGAGCTCACCGTCGAGCTTTTGAATATAAACGGTCTGCTCGGGCGTGGAGCGCTGCTCGACGATGCTGAGGGCGCGCTGCATCCGGGCGATGGGGGAGCAGAGCTCGTGGGCGACATCGGCGGTGAGGCGGCGCTGGCGATCGACGAGGTCCGCAAGGCGCATGGCCATCGTATTGACGGAGGCGCCGAGCTCGCCGAGCTCGTCGCGGCGCAGCTCCGGGACGCGGACATCGAAGCAACCGTCGGCGATGCTGCGTGCCGCGATGTTCACCCGACGAATGGCGCGGGTGATGCCGCCGACGATGGGAAACCAGACGAGCGCCGAGAGGACGATGGCCGCGGCGGCGAAGCCGAACCACGGGCGGGGATCGAAGAAGAGGCCGCCTCCGGTGATGTTTTCGGAGGAAATGAGGAGGGTGACGAGGCGGGGATTCGGCGGGCCGCGATGGGCGAAGGCGAGCGGGATGCCGACCCAATAACGGACGGGGGCCGCGCTGCGGACCATGAAGGGTGCGCGGTCCGGGGCTGGCGAACGATCCGGGCGATCGTCGCGCGGAGGGCGGTCGTCGAAGGGCGGGGGACCGTCGAATGGTCGCGGATGATCTGGAGGCGGACCCTGACGTCCGTCTTCCCGAGCCGGGCCGACGAGGAGCTTTTCCGAGACTTCCGCGGGTAGCTGAAGCGGATCGCCGCCGACTTGGATGCCGTCGTCGCGAAAGGCCGTGAAGCCGAGGTGGTGGGCAGCTTGATAGCGGGCGAGGACTTCATCGGCGACGGCGCGTGGCTGACCGCGGAGCTCGCCTGCGATGACTTCGCTCATGGCTTCCAACTGGTGGCGGGCGCGAGCCGCGAGGAGCCAGTCGAGGCCCATGCGAAATTGCATTCCCATGAAGGCGGCGGCGAGGATGCCGACGAGGGTGAGGTTCGCAAAGAACCAGAAGAGGACCTTTCCATAGAGAGGGAAACGAAGGCGCATGGGGTCAATCTTCGGGGACGACGAGCATGTAACCGACGCCGCGGATGGTCTTGATGAAGCGGGGTTCCTTCGGGTCGTCGCCGAGGCGCTTTCGGAGGGAGGAGATGTGCATGTCGATGGCGCGGTCGAAGACTTCCCATTCGCTGCCGTGCAATTCCTCGCAGAGTTGGTCGCGCGATTTCACGCGGCCTTTGGCGCGGGCGAGACTGAGCAGGAGATCGAATTCGGTGCGCGTCAGCGTGAGGGCCTTGTCGCCGAGCGTGGCGGTGTGGGTCTCGACGCAGATGCGGAGTTTGCCCGCGATCACCTCCCGGAGGGTGACAGGCGCGGCGCTTTCCTCCAGCCAACCGGCGCGGCGGACGGCAGCGCGCAGGCGGGCGAGGAGTTCGCGGGAGGAGAAGGTCTTTGGGAGGTAGTCGTCGGCGCCGAGTTCGAGCCCGACGACGCGATCGACCTCCTCGCCTCGTCCAGTGAGCATGAGGACGGGGACTTTGGATACGGCCCGGATGCGGCGGAGGACCTCGAAACCGTCGAGATCGGGCAACATGACGTCGAGGATGATGGCATGCCACGATTCGGCGAGAGCGCGCTCGGCTCCGTGTTCGCCCGTGTGCGCGGCCTCGACGCGGAAGCCGAGTGGAGAGAGGTAATCGACGGTGAGTTGGCAGAGGTCTTCGTCGTCGTCGATGACCAGCACGCGGAGGCCGTCGCGGGCTTTTGACGGGCTGGAGGAAGGGAGAGGCGACATGGGACTGGTGGGGATCATAATCACGTCGTCGCCTCCGCGACCTGCACATTTACCGTTTGCTGACAATTTTCCACGCGCGTGGAGCTGATCCCGATGCAAGTATCGCGCGATTCGACGCCCCCGTTTCGATTCCCTCGCCTCCAGAATTTACACGAACCTGACCAAATACCCGCTTGCGCCTCATACGGTCTTTACAGTCGTGGAGTTCAGTAGGCCCGAGACCCCCATCATTTTAATTATGAAGAAACATTCCCTCCACTCGCTCCTGATGATCGCCGCCGTATTCGTCGCGGGGCTCGCGCCAGCCCATGCGGACCCGCAGCTCACGTCGTGGTTCACGGCGAACTCGGGGCAATACGCGCGCATTTTCCAAAGCACGGCAGATGAGACGCTGGCGACGCGGGTGAAGTCGGCGACGTGGACGCGCGGGCAGGGGACGCAGTCGAATCCGGTGTATGCGGACGTGAACGAGATCGCGTATTCGGCGTCGTGGGTTTACATCAAGACGACGGGACTGGCGTCGCACATGATGGGGCCGTGGTATCTGGATGCGGCGAAGACGCAGAACTTCCCGAACTTCCCGGCGAATACGGCGACGACGTATCGCATCCCGCGGGTGCCGGCGATCCCGGCGGTGAAGACGCTGACGGGGCTGGGCTCGACGGGGCGGATGGTGAACGGGGTGTCGATGTTCGATTCGCGCGATGCGTTTTCCTACAAGAACTCCAGTGCGACGGATGCGACGCCGGTCAACGGGCTGACGGGCGACGGCATTTGGAATCGCGATGGGTATCACAATGAGGGGGTGACGTTTGACCCGGCGCTGGCGCATCAGGCGGGGAGTAACTACCACTATCACGCGCAGCCGATCGCGCTGCGCTATCAGCTCGGCGATCATGTGGACTACAATGCGGGGACGAATCGCTACACGGAGAGTGCGGCGGCGGTGACGCAGCATTCGCCGATCGTGGCGTGGGCGGCGGATGGGCTGCCGGTTTACGGGCCGTATGGCTACAGCGATCCGACGAATGCGGGGAGCGCGCTGCGCCGGATGGTGTCGGGCTTTGCGCTACGCGATGGGACGAATGGGACGACGGCGATCTCCGTGCGGCAGGTGCTGCCGCTGTGGGCGCAGCGGGTGCAGGGAAAGACGACTCTGGCGGCGGGCGAATACGGGCCGGCGGTGAACGCGACGTATCTGCTGGGGCATTACATCGAGGACTTCGATTACCGCGGCGATCTCGGGCAGGTGCAGACGACGGGTGCGACGGTGCGGGATTTCGATCTCAATGAGCAGAATGTGCGGTACTGCGTGACGCCGGAGTTCCCGGCGGGGACGTGGGCGTATTTCACGCCGATCAATACGGGTGGGACACCGATGTATCCTTACACGACGGGGCGCGCGTACTACGGCAGTCCCACGGGCGGGGCGGTGACGATCGCGGAGACGGTGACGACGCATTTCCTCGGCGGGGCGAATGCGGCGCTGAGCATCGGCACGCCGAGCGTCACCGCTCCGAACGTGACGCTGACGTGGAGTTCCGTGGAGGGCGGGACATATTCGGTGGACGCTTCGCCGAATCAATCGACGTGGACGAGCAAGGCGACGGGGCTGGTGGCGACGGGCATCTCGAAGTCGGCGACGTATGCGACGCTCGCGGCATCGGGCACGGAATACGGACGCGTGAATCGCACCGCACTCGCGACATATGACGCGACCGGACAAACGGCGGCGACGGTCGCGCAGACCGCGACCGCGAGCTACACCGCAGCAGGCACGCCGAACACAGCGCCGACGATCACGGCGATCACCGCCACCCCGTCGTCGCCGACGAGCGGCGACCCAGTCGTGGTGCGGGCGACGGTCGCGGCGACGCAGGGGCGGACGATCTCGACCGTGCAGATGACTTACAACGCGGGAGGAGGAGCGACGACCGTCTTTAACGAAACGATGGGCACCGCGGCGAATACCGCGTGGGCCGGCACCGGCACGGTCTATCCGTGGACGATCACCTTTGCCGGGCCTCCGGCATCGCCTTTCGCGCAATCGACCGCGTCGAATCACACGGCGGTGGGCCAGGGGAATCAGTATGGCATGGAGATCACGGCCAACGCTCCGCCCATCGCGAACGCGACGATGACTACGACGAACGTGATCAATGCGACAGGCACGACGGGGACGGTCAATTTCTGGATCGCATCGTCCGGCCTGGTCAGCCCGCAGGGTTGGGACTTCCAGACATCGACGGATGGCACGACTTACACGACGCGTTCGAGCGAACTCACGGGAGCAAATCACGCTTATCAGCAATTCAGCTACACTCTTTCCGCCGCCGAGCGGTCTAGCACGCTGCGTCTGCGATTCCGCTTCGCGGGGCCGGGAATGTCGAACGTGCCGAAGGTTTATCTCGACGACATCACCGTCGTGGTCGGTAGCGCGAGTTCGCCCGTGACGGTGAACATGCTCGACAACGGCGCGAGTGGCGACGGCGCGGCGGGCGACGGCGTGTATGGCTACAGCGCCATCCCCGCGCAGGCCACGGGCACGACTGTGAGCTACACCATCACCGCGACGGACAACACCGCGGTGGCGACGACGACGGGCACGAACTCTTACACCGTGGTCGCGGCGAATCCCGCGCTGACGGTCACGCCGGCGACAGGGCTGACTTCGAGCGGCAACCCGGGCGGCGCGTTCTCGCCGTCGAGCGCGACCTACACGCTCACGAACACCGGCACTGGTTCGTTGAACTGGACGGCATCCAAGTCTGCGGCCTGGATTTCGGTTTCCACGGCCAGCGGTACGCTCGCGCCCGGCACGAATACGACCGTCACGGCGAGCATCAACAGCACGGCGAACTCGCTGGCGTCGGGGCTTTACAATGAATCGGTGACTTTCACCAATGCCGTCAACGGCAACGGCAATGCGACGCGGGCGGTGAGCCTGACAGTCAATTCCACGGTCGCGCCGGGAGCGCCGACGCTGACCGTGCTGCCGAGCTTCTCGCAGGGAGCTGCGAAGACCATCACATGGGCGGCCGTTCCGAATGCAACAAGCTATACGATCCAGATTTCGTCGGTGGCGAACTTCAGCGCCGTGCTCAGTTCGCAGACCGTCGCCAGCCCGTCCGCGAGCTTCACGAACCTGACCAGCGGCGTGACCTATTACTACCGGGTGCTGGCGACGAACAACATCGGCTCGTCGATCTACAGCAACGTCGTCGTATCCACGCAGGACAACGTCGCACCGTCGGTCGCCATCACCACGCCGGCGTCCGCGCTTTCCACGGCCACCGCGACGATCACCGTCAGCGGCACCAGCTCCGATGGGCTCTCCGGGATTACCAAAGTCACCGTCAACGGCGTCACCGCCACCACTGCGAACGGCTTTGCAAACTGGACCGTCACCGGCG
>JAYTDO010000161.1:0-25795 GCA_043735935.1 Chthoniobacteraceae bacterium | reverse complement strand
ACGCGATAGTCCGCCGCCGCCAGTACTTTCGCGGAACGACGAACGGTGGGAACATCATACGATTCGAGACCACGATTGAGCGCGTAGGCATACATCTTCTCGCTGAAGTTCCGCGCGAATTCGTCTTTGCGCTTCAAAAGGAGGCCCTTGAGTTCTGCCGGGCCTGCAAACTTCTCGCCCGTGACCATCTCGCCCGAGGCGTCGACCGGCTGCCCCGCGATCTCGGTGCGCCAGCGGCCGATCGCATCGAAATTTTCCAGCCCGAAGCCGAGAGGATCCATGCGCCTGTGGCACCCGGCGCATTCTTCCTTGGTGCGATGTTTCTCCAACTGCTGGCGAAGCGTCAGTCCGTCCTTGGGCTTGTCGCTCGTCGGCAGGCTTTCCACGAGCGGCGGCGGCGGCGGCGGCGGCGTGCCGAGGATTTGCTCAAGGATCCATTTTCCGCGCAGCACGGGACTCGTGCGGCGTGGGTAAGAGGTGAGCGTGAGCACCGCGCCCATCGTGGCGACGCCGCCGCGATTGCGATCCGTCAGCGCGACTCGCCGGAGCTTTTCGCCCTGCACACCTTCGATGCCGTAGAGTTTCGCGAGCGGCTCATTCGCGTAGGTGTAATCGGCGTCGAGCACACGGAGGAGACTTCCGCCCTCCCGGATCAGCGCGTGAAAGAACTCGATCGGCTCCGCCAGCATCGCGTCTCGCAGCGCCGGCGTGTACTCGGGAAAACGCTTTCCATCAGGCTGCGCCGAAGTGGTGAGTTCATCGACGCGCAGCCACTGACCCGCAAAATTCTCCGCAAGCGCACGCGCCTTCGGATCGGCAAGCATGCGGCGCACTTGCGCTTCGAGCACGGCGGGCTGCCGGAGCGTGCCGGAATACGTGACGCGGAAAAGCTCGTCGTCCGGCATGCTCGACCAGAGGAAATACGAAAGGCGGCTCGCGAGTTCATAATCGGTGACAGGCGCCGGTTGCGGCCCGCGAGGCTGCTCAACCCGAAACAGAAAATCCGGCGATACGAGGACCGCGCGCAGCGCGTACCGAACGGAATCATCGAAGCCCTCGCCACGCGCGTCGGCCTGCGCGAAGAGCTTCAGGAGCAACTCAGTCTGCGCAGGCTCGACCGGCCTGCGGAAGGCGCGCGCGACAAACCGCGAGATGTTCTGCCGCGCAGCGTCCTGCTTGTTCACTTTTTCATCCGGACGCACGGCGATGACACGCTCGGGTTTCGCCGCGGCGAGAAGCCTCGTGGCGACCGCGAGATACTTTTCCACCAGCACCGGAGGGGTGAAAAGCGTCGCGGAATTGTTGTCGAAGCCGCCTCCGCCTCCGCCGTCCGGCGGAAACGCATCGGCAGGATGGTCGTCGACCCCGAGCAGGTCGCGGATCGTGTTGTTGTATTCGTGTTTGCTGAGCCGATGCAGAACGGGCTTGCCCGGATCGTGCGGGATGGAGTTGGGATCGGGATTGTTCAGGACCTGATCCAGCCACCCGATGACGCGCTTGCGTTCGTCGTCGGAGGGCTGCGGTTTGTCATCGGGCGGCATCGCATGGTCCCGCAGTTCAGCGAGCGCGCGATCCCACTTCCCCGGATCGCGATAAAGCGCCGCAAGGTCCGCCTCCTCGTGCAGCCGCACCCCGCCCTTTCCCTTCTCCGCACCGTGACATTTGAAACAATACGTTTCGAAGATCGGACGGATCTCCTTTGCAAAATCGACCGCATACGCGCTCCGGACAGCGAGCGCAGCGAGCAGGATGGCAAAACGGAAAGTCATGCGAGGAGATAAGACCGCCGCGACGCGCGGTTCTTAGCTCCGCGGCAGCTTCGCGCGCAGCTCACCGAGTCCGTCGATTCGCCCCAGGACTTCGCGCAGCCGCTCGACCGCGACCGGGATCGAGTCGAGGAACTGCGTCCGACCATCCGTGTGGCCGAGCTTTCCATAAGCACCGAGCGCCTGCATGAGCCGCTGCATCGCGCACCGGTCGTAAATGGCGTGGAAATGCGGATCGTCGTGCCGGCCCGGGCCATACAAGCCGCTCAAATAGTGCGCAAGCAACTCGTCGCGCTCCTCCCCGCTCAGCGCCACATACGGATCGAGCAACAGTGACGCGAGATCGTACTGAGCGAGACCTGGACGCAACCCCTGGAAGTCAATCAGGCACACCTCGCCGTCGCGCACGATGATGTTCTGGCTTTGAAAATCGCGGTGCACGAGGCACCGGGGTTCGGCGGCGAGTTCCTCCGCCAGTTCGTTGAGCCGTGCGCGATCGGGCACCTCCGCCATCCCAAAATGGCGACCGAGGCAGTGCTCGAAAAAATAATCCTGTTCCCATCGGTAAAGCGGCGCATCGAACTGCTGCTGCAATTGCAACCCGGCCGCCGTCGGCGCCAGATGCGCCCGCGTGTGCAGCGCCAGCGCCTGATCCAATGTCCGCTGATACAACGCCCGTCTCTCGAACCACGAGGCGTTCCGAATGCTCCACAAATCGGTGTCGCCCGCATCCTCCATGACGATAAGCCCCTCGGATTCATCGTGAAAATGCACCGTCGGCACACGCACGCCGATGCTGGTCAGGAAACGGGCGATCTCGACGTAATGCCGATTCTCCGGCCGATCTGGCCCGTAACGCACAAGGATCATCGACTGCGCGCCGGCCTGCATCCGCCAGAACTTCCGGCCCGACCCACCCTTCTCGATCGGCGCGACGGTGATGATGGGGTGATGCGGTGCGATGGACATGATGAAAGTCGAAAGTGTAATGCCTCAGGCCACGTCGGCATCAACCATGATTCCCTCCGCGCGCGCGCCGTCCGTCACCACACATCGCGTCAACTTCGCGCCCGGCGCGATCTCGGCGTTTTCCCACACGATGCAGTCGCGCAGTTCCGCGCCCTCGCCCATCCGCGCGCTCGGGGAGATCCATTGCCGGCAACCGAGCGCCGCGCATGCGGCCAGATACTCCTCGCGCGTACCGAGGTCGCGCCACGCTCCGTCATCGAGCACCACTCCGCCCAGACCGTTCCCACCGCGGATCATCTCGTGAAAGATCGGCACGACCGACAACGGCACGCCGGCGGGAATCCGCGAGATGAACTCCGGCTGCACAAAATAGATTCCCGTGAATAGATGAGCCGGTCGCAGGTCGGGCCGGAGCACACCGCGCAAGTCTAGCACTCGCCCATCGGCGAAACTCACGTTTCGATTTACACCCTTCGTCCGCAAGACAAGCGTCACCTCCGCGCCGTTCGCTTCGTGTTGCGCCGCCGCGCGCGAAAGCGGGAGATCGCTGAGGATGTCGCCGTTATAGACGACGAATGGCCCATCCTCGAGCAACGCCCTGGCATTCCAGATCCCGCCCGCCGTCTCGAGCACCGCCGGTTCTTCATGCACGAAATGAATCGGGACGCCGCGCCAGTGGCCTTCGGGGAAAAACTCCGCGTAGCGCTCCGCGCACCAGTGGGTGTTCACTACGAACCGTTCGATGCCAAGGCGGGCATCGAGCAAATGATCGAACGCGTGCGCGATCAGCGGTCGTCCCCCGACCGGGATGAGCGGCTTTGGGCGCCGCGCGGTGAGCGGTCGCAAGCGTGTCCCAAGGCCCGCGCCAAGCACGAATGCCGTGCGGATCAACGCGACGCCTCCGGGTTCAAGTAGGCTTGGATTTCCGCACAGAGCCAGTCCTTCTCCGCCTCCGACAGCATCGAGCCAAATCGGATCTTCTTACTGGCGGTCTTGATTTCGACGCCGAAGACCGGCTGATAATTGTGTTTGTAAAATTCGACCTTCTGCACGCTCACCACCGCGTCGGTTGGCACCTCGTAAGTCTTGCGCCGCCCGAACAACTGCCGCTGTAAACGCACGATCGACGGACTGAGGTAAAGAAGGTGCGACGCGTATTTGGTCCGGATCGCCGCATACGCCAGCCCGATGCCGACCACGGGAAAGATCGCGACGAACGCCAGCGCCTTCACCATCTCAGGCGACTGCCGCGCGGCGAAGAGAAATGCAACCAACATCGTCCACGAGATCGCGTTCCAGAAGACCGCGAAGAACAGCCAACCGCCCCAGCTTCCGGTCGCGGGTATGTGGAAGAGCAACTCCTCCGCCGACACGGGCATGCGCTCGATCTTGGAACCGTCCGGCAGCGCGCCCATCGCCGCCTTACACCATCCCGAGCTTCTCGCGACCCACCGCAGAGATGCGCTCTGGCGACCACGGCGGGTCCCACACGAGCTCCACATTCGCGCTCGCCACTCCCGGCACTGAAAGCATCCGCTGCTCGGCATCCGCCGCGAGCGAAGGGCCCATGCCGCACCCCGGCGCAGTCAGCGTCATCTTCACGCTCACGCGTTTTCCCGATCCTTCATCGCTGACGTCGAGACTGTAGATCAGCCCCAGGTCGACAATGTTCACGGGGATCTCTGGATCGTAGCAATTTCGCAACTGCTCCCACACGCGCTCCTCTTCAAAGGGCCCCTCGCCGCCCACGCCCGCCGCGAGCACCTCGCGCCCCAACGCATCGCCATCCGCGCCCGCGATCCGGTACAGACCGGGGCGATTCCCCACGTGCACCGTGTACGAGCCACCCAACGCCTGCGTGATGATGACAGGCGTGCCCGCGGAGAGAACCGCCGCTTCCCCACTCGGGATCTGCACCGCCGTCACCTCCCTCGTTAGTTCGATAAATGCCTCGTCACTCATTATCGGTGCGCCTCAGCGCTGGACTTTCCAACGCGTCTCTGGCGTCAGGTTGATCTCCTCTTTCGCCACGTTGAAACCGCACGATTCGAGCAAAAACGACACGCCATCCGCGCTACCCATCGTCTGCTTGAGACTGTGCGCGAAGAGCTCGATGTATTCCTTGTAACTATCGAGCGAAAGCGACCCCTCGCTCACGTAACGCGCCAACTCCTGATCGTGGCTCTCGATCATCTCAAAGAGCGCCCGGCGGAGCCGGATTCGCATGACTGGGTCCACCACGAGGCGAAACGGATTCGCGCCCGGATCAGAAGGAATAGCCTCTTTGGTAATATCAAACGGCAAAGAGGTCAGAGCTTTCTCCATGGCTGCATCATTCAAATCGGTGGTAATCAAAGAGTTCATTGGGATAACGGCATCCAGCGCCGCGCCGAGAGTAAACGATCCCGCCCCGATGACAACCATCCAATCCCCTTGCCCCTACCGCCTCGGCACGGCGGCTGGCAAAGGATCGCGCGGGCTGATCTCGACGCCGCCGCGACCGATCACGAGAAAACTGCTCGTCTGCATACCGAGTCGCATCGTGCATCGTTCCTGCAAGCGCGTGGAAGCATCCACGAGACTCGCCGGCAGCGTGACGAGGCCGGAGGTCAAATCGACCTGTGGCGCGGAAATCACGATCGTACCCGCGGTCGTCCCGGTAGCGGTGATGAGCGTCTCGGAGGCGAGGAAATTGTCCGCCACGATGAGGATGTTGCCGCCAGCACCGATCGCGGCGTTGGCGCTGATCAGGCCGTTGTCGAGAATGACGTAGGTCGGATCGATGAAGATGTTTCCACCAGCACCACCCACGGCGCCGGGAATGCCCGCGGTGGCGGTGCCGGCGACGGAAGTCACGCTGCTGTCGCGGAGGTAAAAACGATCCACGGCGTTGAGCGTGACGCTGCCGCCATTCGCGCCGGCTGAAGCCGTCACGCTCGATCCGCTGAAGAGATCGATGAACGAGTCGGACGTGATGGACACAGAGCCCGCATCGGTGCGAGTGGAAGTCACGGCGACGCTCGCGAAATTTTGCAGGAGCACACTGCCGGCGCGCATGTCGATCGAGCCCGCCGTGCCACCGCCTGCGGAAGAAGCGGCGACCGTCGCGCCGGGGCCGTCGAGGGTGAGCGTGTCCGCCACGATGCCGATGCTGCCGCCCGGCCCATTCGCGGCGGCGCTTGCGGCGGCGAAGACGCCGGTCGGTTCATCGAGCGTGAGGCTGCGGATGTTCACGACCCCCGCGCGGAGCATGACGTCGCCCGCCTTGCCGCCGCCGCCGGTCGTCGCCGAAATCTGACCGGTTCCTGCGAGGGTCAGGTCGCCCGTGGCGATGCGGACGGTGCCGCCGTCGCCCGCATTCTGCCCGCGGCCCTTTGTGTCGGCAAAAATCCCGGTGCGGGTGCCGCCGCCATCGATGCGAAGAGTGGTGGCATCGACCGCGATGCTGCCGCCCGCGCCGGTGCCGCTGGTGCTCGCGCCGATCTGCGAGCCGCTTTCCATCGAGATCTCGCCCGCGCTCACGATGAGGTCTCCGCTGGCGCCAGGGCCGAAGCTGTTGGCCTTGATGCCGCTGTTCGCCCCAGCGAGATGAAGCGTCCGGGCGCCGATGGCGACGCTGCCGCCCGCGCCGGCGCCGCGCGTTTCCCCGCTCACTGCGGCACCCTCGGTCAGTGAAATGGCGTCGGCCATGATCGAAACTTTTCCACCGACGGCGGGACCATTCGTCTGCGCGGTGATTTGAGCGGCCGCACTGGCATCGATGCGGTTGGCCCGAAGCGTCACGTCGCCGCCGACGCCGGTGCTGGAGGTGTCGGCGCGGATCAGGCCGCCGGTGAGCGCGAGGGTCGGGGTCGTGACCGAAATGCTGCCGCCGCGCCCGCTGCCGCTCGTGGAGCCGGAGATGAGTCCATCCTTAAAAATGCTGAGCGCACCGGGAGCCGTGATGGTGATGTCGCCGCCGGCTCCGCTACCCGTCGTCGCCGCCGAGATCTGGCCTCCTTTCACGAGGGTCAAAATTCTGGCCGTGATGGCGATGCCGCCTCCCTCGCCCCCGCCGTTCCGTTTGGTTGTCTTCGCCTCGATCGAGCCAAAGTCGTCAACAGAGAGCGAATCCGCCGCGACGCTGAGCGTGCCGCCGTTGCCCGTGCCTTCCGCGGTGACTCCGATCGCCCCGCTGTCGGTCAGGCGGACCGTGTTGGAAGTCACGTTGACGCGACCGCCCGATCCGGTGCCGAGCGTATCCGCTCCGATACGGCCTGCTGCCGAGATGGAGAGTCGGTCCGCCGTGACGTTCACGTCGCCCCCGGCACCGCCGCCCGGCGCTTTCGAGGTCGTGAGCGCGGCGATGCCCGTGATAAGCCCGGACGTTCCGCCGCGAATGAGCAGATGGCTCGCGCCGACCGAAAGGCTCCCGCTGTCCCCCTGCCCAAACGTGGTGGCGGAAATCCGCGCGCCATCGAGGATGGTGAGGTTCTCGGCGCTGACCCGGATGTCGCCGCTCCGACCGCCCGCGCCCGACGAGATACTGTCTGCGGTGATGCCGGTGAGAATGTCGGGGCGCCCGCCGTTAAGAAAGATTTCGCGTGCGGAAACGGTGACACTGCCGCCGTCGGAGACGCCAAACGCGTTCGACGAAATCTGGCCGCCGTCGGTGACTTTGATGGTATCCGCCGTGACGCGGACACTGCCGCCGGGGCCCGATTGCGGAAGCGGCGAATCGGCGGCGATGCCGGTGAAGAGGCCGGCATTCCCGCGAGAAATCTTGAGGAGGCGGGTGTCGATAACGGCGTCCCCGCTCGCGCCGAGGCCGAGCGTTTTTGTGGAGATGAGGCCGCCGTCGATGATCCGCAGGGTGTCGCTGGTGACCTGGACGTTCCCGCCGTGGCCGCCTGCGCCCTGGGAATTCGTGTCAGCGAAGACGCCGGTTTTGTTGCCGCTGCTGCGGGCATCGACGGCGTCAATGAGAAGACTGCCGGCGGTGACGTGGACGTCGCCGCCGTCGGCGAGGCCGCCGGTATCGGCGCTGATGGCTGCGCCGTTTTCGATGGAAAGCTGGCCGGAGATGCTGACCCGGACGGTGCCGCCTCGGGCGGTGCCGCGAGCGCCCGCGCTGGAGAAGATGCCGGTGGTATTGTTCGCGTTCGAGGCGGCGCCGTCTCCGAAGAGGGACATCGTGTTGGCGGTGACATCGACGCTGCCGCCGCGGCCAAGACCGAAGTTGGAGACGGAAATGATGCCACCCCCGGAGATATGGATTTTGTCGGCGCGGACGTTGACGCGTCCGGCACGCGCGGTTGCAGTAGTGGTACCTAAGGATTGGGAGCCGACGACGGTGGGGTTTTCGACTGAGAGTTTTCCCGCGCGGATGACGACGGTCCCGGCCTTACCGCCGCCGCTGGTGCTGGTGAGGACCGAACTGTTTAGCTTGAGTTCGGCTGTGCCAGCGACGCGAATATCCATGGTGCCACCGGTGGCAGCGCCGCGGGTGTCGGATTTGATGGAACTGCGGTCAACGGTAAGGTCGCCGCTGCGGATGACGACGCGGCCTCCGGCTTGCGCGCTGGCGTCGAGGGTGGACTGGAGGAGGAAAACGAAGCCATCGGCGGTGGCTCTGCCGAAATCGGCCGGAATATTGCCTCCACTCTGCGTCGCGAGGAGCGTAACGCGCCCTGGAGCGACGGGTGCCGGCGAGTCGATGAACTGAATGGTGCTGCCGGGTAAGATCGAGACGCCACCACCGAGGAACGAGATGTCCTTGCCGGCCGGAACGGCGATGCTGCCCTTCAGCGACACGGGCCCGGACGCCGGCAGGAAACCGAACGCGCTGACCGGGGCCGCGCTGAGGGTCAAATCGCGCGCGCCGGGAATCGCTTTGAAACGCTCCCCGTCGCTGAGTTTCACGCTGCTGGCGGTGGTCGCAGTGAAGGAGCCAGTGATGTCGAGAACCACGTGCGTCCCCAGGATGACACCTCGGGGATTGATGAGGAAAAGGTTCGCGCCCGCGATGCCGGACCGGATCGTGCCGTCGATGTTCGAGGCGGGACCGGCGGTGACCCGGGCGAAAATGTTGCCGACATTCGGGCCGGAAATCGGCGCCTGGAAAGTGGCGGTGTCGCCATTGCTGAGATCGAACTGGCTGAAACTGTGGAAGAGGTTCCCGTCGGCCTGTTTCCCGGCATCGGCGGGGATGAGAAAGCCCGGGCCCGCGAGCGCATCGCTGCGACCGAAGCTGCCGTCGAATTTCACCCCTCCACACCACGCCGGCGCCGCCCCTGCCAGCAGGACGGCAGCGCACACGGTGATGGCGGGACGGATCATCCCGGAGCGTTGCGTGAGCTTTTCCAAGGATGCGAGACTAAATGCTCAACGCACCGCGCGAACCCGAAGGTATCGGGTACCGCTTCCCGCCGGTTCACTATCGCGGTAGGTCACGCGATCGAGTCCGTTTGCGAGCGGGGTCGGAGCGCCGACGGGAAGATTGACGATGATCCAAGTGGTGAGATCCGCGCTGCTCTCGATGGTCATGTTGCTGTCGAGCGCGTTGTGCCGACGATCAAAAGTGATGGCGAGGTAATTGGTGCCGTCAACATTGACGATCGAAGTCGTCGGAAGCGGTTTGGTTTCCGGGACGCGCGGGTTTCCGCCGAAGATGAATTCGTCGAAGTTAGTGCGCCCGTCCCCGTCCGGATCGGCGGTGGGACCGGCGAGCAGCGAGTCGGTTTCCTCGGTCGTGGAAAAATAGGTCTTCCGCCAGCCGACGAAGGAATCCGAGAAGGCGGTTTCGCCCGTGCCGGGCGTGCCACCGAGGTTGCCGCCGAGCGCCCAATTCGTCGGAGTCTCGTAGCCATCCCACGCAGGCGCGGTCGATCGCGTCACTAGCGAATACCCGCGCGCATTCTTCAATTGCGCGGGATTCGGATAATCCGGAAGGCCAAACCAAAGCGGATCATAGCGAAATTTAAGAACCGTTTCGCCCACCGAATCCAGAAGCTGGAGCGTTTCGCCATTGTTATCGAGATTGCCCTCATACTGCCCGGCCACCAGCGCGCCAGAGGCGCCGTAACGCAGGTTGAACGCGGCGAGCAGGGAGACGATCACACAACGCTGGCCCGCCTGGAGCGAGTAGCCGGTGGAAAATGTGAAGGTGATTCCATTTGAAAAATACGCGCCGCCAAGGCTGAGCGCGGTGGAGCCGGTATTGGTCAGTTCGAGGAACTCGAAGTCGCTCGCCTGCACACCAGGAAGCGATGCCAGTTCCGCTGCCGTCGGGTTGACAGGATCGTAATTCAGTTCGGTAATCCGAAGAAAATTCTGCGCCTGAGTCGGATTGCCGGGATAGGTCGTAGACGCGACGGAGACATCCTGCGCGGGAGTCGCACCCGGGATGACAAGATTGATCGTGCCGCCGCGCGCCGTGAGCTGCCCTGAATAACCGCCAACGACGAGGCGGTATTCGTTCCCCCTCGGACTCGCCGCACGCTGCCGAAACTGATAAGCGTCGCGCGCCACGTGCAGCCTTCCCGCGTGGACGTCCCCGTTGGCCGCCACTGCACTGCCAGAGGTAAACGGAGGAATCACGGTGCCGCCACGAAACGTATATCCGACTTCACCCGTGACCTTCCAGCCGGACACGTCCACGTAATCCGCGCTGTTGTTCCTGATGATGAAAAACTCCTGCATCGGGTTTCCCGAAGCGGGGCGCGCGTCCACGTATTCGATCGTCAGCCCGGTCGGAACCGCTGGCTGCACCCCGGGAATCGGCGCATTATTGAGCGTCTGATTCCCTGTGTAGAGCAGGGAGCGCCGCCCGGTCAGGTAGGCGAACGTCGTGTTGCCGAGTCCTTCGGCGTTGTTGACCGCGCCCGGATTTGGCGGGATCGGATTCCCGGTGTGCGACGGGTTGTCGAGGATGCGAAGGATCTGCTTTCGAACGCCGTGATCATTCGTCGCGGCGTCCAGGCTCGGCGTGTTCGGTGAAACGGCCGCACCGCTCCCGTCCACCCAGTACCCCCATTTTTGCAGATCCAAATCGGCGTCCGTGGCGTAGGCGGCGCCGACGGGATCGAGTTGATCGATGAGTTGAGTCATCCGCTGCTCAAACGGCCCGTCAGTGGCCGTCGCAGAAATCAGCTTCTGATCCATCAGCGTCCGCAGCCGGCGCAAACACATGGCCACCATCTCAGGCGCCTGAGTTCCGGCGCCGGCCGAGTTCATGATGAGGTTCATCAGGCGGTTGCCACCGGCCGCACCCATGTTCAAACCACGCTGGCTGTCGATGTCGTCGTTAAAATAATTCTGCGACCCCGTCCACGTATGCCCAAACCCCAAATCCTGATCCCACGGGAAAAGCGACCACTCACGGGAACCGAACGTGTCCCGGTAGATGTAATAATTCTTGTGACCGAAATCGTTGTTCAGCAGCAGAATGTTGTTGGCTAGGTAATTGACCATCGTCGGCACATCCACGTTGTCGTAACTCCACTGCCTGCGGGTCGCGAGCGAGTTACCCGTGTTCAGCGCCGCCTCCAGCGCCGCGAGATCGGACACGTCCGTGATCGGATACCCCGTCTTTTTCTCGATTCCGTTCCCTCCGCCGACCGAGACCGTCGTGTTTTCAAGACTGTTATACACCTTGTAGAAGGAACCCAACGGATCGAGGCCCTTTCGCTCCAGAAACTTGTCGTCCCCATTTTCACCCATGTCGTAGGTCGCCCGAAAGACGCCGTTCTTCTGCACCCTCACGATCTGGTTCCAATGGGACGCAATGTGACCCGTATTCTCCCACGTCTCCCACGCGACCTGATTCCTCACCTTGGTCTTGTCGGCCCAGTTGGTCAGCAGGTTGATCGCCTTCACGTTACTCTCGTCCACCTTCCACGTGAAACGGTTGTCCTGATTGAAGTTGAAGTTGTAACTCTTCTTTACGAATCCGGAAGTCGACTGCCCGTGGCGGTCGAGTCGCACGTTGTCGTAAAAGCGGTCCAGGAAGAAAACCGACGGCCTTACGTAGTTGTTATCGCCCGCCTCCACACTCGCCAGATCGGTATCGGTGATAAACCAGTGCAGCACCGGAAGCAGTGAAGTGATGATCCCGTCCGCCGTCACCGTCCCGTAGTACTTTTCGTTGTCCGTCGGATCGAGATACGGAGGATCCGTCATGACCGCCCCCCCGTTATCCGTGGCCACCACACGCCAACGAATCATCTGGCCCACTCCGGCGTTGATCGTCGGAATCTGCGCCGTATAGGTCCCGTCCCCGGCGATCACATCGCCATTGGTGCCGTCGTCGACCATGTTCAGGGAGCTCTCCGCGTTGAACATGACGGCGTATTTCAATTGCACCGGATTGCTCGTCGCCAGCGGTCGCAGCGTCGGCACGATCTTCGTCGTCACGATGATGGGCACGCTGGACACATCGCCAGTCGGTCGCGGCGACACAGACGTCGATTGCCCGGGCAACTTTCCTGTGGTCTTGCTGATGTTAGGACCGAGCGTTGCCCGCACCGCGCTATTCACCGCGTTGGGAGTCGCGGTCTGCAAATAATTTGGCGGAGCGATTCCGGCACTGACGGTCCCCTCGAGAAGCGGCAGCAGCACGGCATTGTTGTTCGTGGCCGCGGAATTCAGAATCTGGAAAGCCAACACGTTGTCCCCCTGCAGGAGATAGTTTTGGACATTAGCGACCGAAAACGCGGGCGTTTGATAGACGAGGGCCGACCCGTCATTCCGGTCAAGGGTCGACGCGGAATTCCACACCACCGACCCCGGCGCGAACTGTTGCATGACGACGGTCCCATTCAGATAACACACGAACCCGTCATCATACTTCATCGAGAGCTTAAGCGAGGCGATGGACGCTGGGGTGGCCACGTTAAAAACGATCCGCACCATCGCCAGCGAATTCACGTTATACATCGAAGCCTGCAGATTTGCCCCGGCGCCGATCAGGGAGGTGAACGTCGTTCCCGTATCAAAACCAAAACCGGTCGCCCCCTGTTGCCACGTGCTATCGTCATACCCCAATGCGTTCCAACCGAGTGGCATATCCGCCGCCGACAACGGTACCTTCGCCCGGCCCATGGCGCCCGCCGGCACCAGCGTCGTGAGCGTGGTCGAAACCGGAATCCCATACGCAACATCCTGCACCTGCGGCGGAAACGTCGGCGCATACGAGTGCTCGACCGTCAAACCGTTCGCTCTCACCAATCCAAGATATTCTCCCCCCTTATCCAACTTGAAATTCGTGTGCAGTTTCGCCGCATCCAACCTCCGGTTCTTGCTCGACGCAAACAACAGCAAGCGCCCATTGGCAGGGATCGTTACGACTGGAGTCGTAGTAGGAAACTGCCATTTCCGCAGATCGTTCGCATCATCCGTCAGGTACCAGCCATTCAAGCTGACCGCGCTGGAACCCGAGTTCCAGAGTTCGATCCAATCGGAGTGTTCTCCATCTTCGTCCACCTGGGCGTTGAGTTGGCTTTCCGCAAGAAACTCCGAGATATACACCTGCGCTCGGGCCTCCGGAAGGAACGCGACGACGCAAATGGCGATGACGGTGAGTACTGCGGGGAGAAATCGGGGGCGCATACACCGCACACGTCGCACCACCACGGCTGATTTCAATCACGGAATGTTCCCACGCCAGTTCGCGGGCGGCGCCTTGCAATTCGGGCAAATGTCGATAAACGCACTTCCATGATGAAGCTCTTCCTCCTCCTGGCGCTCGCCATCGGCATTGTCGTTTTCGGGTATTTCGATCAGCAGAAGCGCGCGGTCGTCGTCGCTGAGTCCGCGGTCGCGATCCAAAAACTCGAAGTGGCTGAAACGGAACGGGATTCGGCACGGGACGACCTCAAACAACTGCAAATCACGCTCCGGGACCGGACCGACTACATTACCAACGTCGAGGAGGCTAAAACGAAGGAACTCGCCGAATTGCAGACGAAGCTGGAGGAAAGCATGAAGCAGGTCACCCAATCGACTGCCGACGATGCAAAGAAGCAGTCCACCGAACTGGAAGAGGTGAAGACGAAACTTGCGGCAGCCGAAGCAGCCCTGACGCAAGCGAAGAACGAAGCCGCCACGACCCAGGCGCAACTCACCGCCAGTCGCGCCGAGGTGCAGCATTTGCAGCAGGCACAAACTCGCCCCACCCTCGGCGGCGCCATGGAGCGCAAGCGTTAAACCAAATCGCCTCCGTGCGAGGCGCTCACGCGCAATCGAGTTCCACCGCGCTCACCGAGGCGGCAGGGAATCGCCAACGAAACGTGTCCCCGGCGGCCAGCACATGCTCCTGCGGGGCGAAAGCGCGCGGAGTGTTTTCATTCACGTCCTGGCGGATCGATTCCGGGGCGATCGCGATCACGCGCCCACCGGTGATCGTCCGGCCCGGCACCGCGAAGGTGACCTCCACGCCGCGGGCATACTCCGTGTTCGCGACATGCAAGAAAACCCTCTTTCCCGAAACACTCGCGGCGACATCGAGACTGCTCGGCGCGGATTTGACGGCGACGCCCTGGCTGCCGTTGTGACGCTTAAACAGGCGCATCACCGCTCCCGCCGGCAACAGGTAACTCACACGGCCCGGCACCTGCAAAAGCAACGCGTTTGAAGTCCAACGATTGCCGTTGAAATCCGCGCACGTCGCGATTTTCACCCGCGCACCCGCCCGCTGATAAGCATTCATGGAACGCGCGTGATAAACTCCGGTGATCCACTCCGTCAGGATCGGATTCAAGTTTCGTGGCGACAAACTCAGATGCCCCTCCGTCACCGCCAGACCGTGTGGCGTCTTCTTCGCGTCGATCGTTTCCACCATCCGCTTCAGCCTCTGCTCGACCCGCTCCGCGAGCCCGCCCAACTCCTGCCACGCCTGCTCTGGATTCGCTTGATAACGATTTCCAAAAAGCACCGTATCCTTCCGCTGCGACGATTGGCCCATCATGTGCATGGCCACGTAGTCGATCACATCCCCCGCCCGCTCGATCATATCGCTCGCCCACGCCTCGCCGCGACCGGGAAGATCGCCCCAACCGATGATCTGTAGCGACGGATCACGCTCACGCATCGCTTTCGCAAACTCGATCGTGTGCCGGATGCATTCGTCCTTCGAAAAGTTCTCCGGTGAGTAACTCGTCTCATTCCCGAGTTGCCAAAGCCGCATGTTAAACGGCTCCGCATGTCCATTCGCGCGGCGCTCGCGGTGGTCGGGATCATTGCAATAGGAGACCCAGTCGGCCGCCTCGCGTGCATCGCCAGTCCGGTCGCCCTCCAGCGTCTTGCGATATTCCTCGCGCCCGTCCCCGAGGAAATTCACGCAATAGAATCCCTCGCATCCCACACGGCGGCAAAAGTCGGCGAATTCGTGCGTGCCGACGCGATGCGTCTCCCAACCATCCCACATGTAGTTGCGATGCCGCGGGCGCTGCGCCGCGGGACCGATTCCCGCATGCCACTTGTAATACCGGCTGTAAATCCCGCCGAAACGCACGATATCCGGCGCAAGATCCTGAGTCGTCTCGATGAAATCCTTTCGCCAATCATCCGCGTCGTAGTCCCACGAACCCTCCACCGACGCATCGGTCAACCCGAGCGGCTCCATGAACTGCATGTGCAGCCACGGCGAAATGTCGAACAACGGCTGGGAATCGATCACGATCGAGTCCCCGGTCCGCGCTTCCGCCACCGCCTGATTCTGCGCGAGCGCCTGATGCGTCAGGAGTGCTCCGCCCGCAGCGGTTGCACATTGTTTGATAAAGGATCGGCGTTGCATCTTCAGCTTTCCGAGCGTCGAGAAACCTTCACTCGCGTTCGATTACTGCGGCGTCACGCGAAGCCGCAGGAACATCGTCTGACCGGACGCCGCAGGTTGCGGAGTGCGCCACGTTTCGGTCACCGTCCCGTCGCCGTTGAATGCTGAACTCGCGAGCAGCGCAGTCTCGTTCCAGCCGCTGAAGTCCGAAGTGAAATCGACGTGATAACCGATGTCCTCGGCGCCAACCTGCCGCCGGAACGTCAGCGTCAGGTAGTTTGACGTCACGCTGGAGACCGTCACCGGTGCGATGGCGGTCGTCGTCAACATCGCGCCATCGCTACGACGCGGGTCGCCGCCGAGCGCGTACTCCATGCGGTTCCAGATTCCGTCCGCATCGTCGTCCGCATTCGGGTCACTAACGCCGCGGGTCGCCGCCCACGTCGCAAACGTCGGCCGGTCATCACCACCAGGACTACCACCGATCGCCCGGCTCACGCGCCAACTCTGCGCCAGCGCCGGATTCGGCCGCGTTTCAGGTGAAATCAGCACCAGGGTGTAACCCAAACCGTCGGCCTGAGTCGGCCATGGCGCGATGTCGCTATAGGTAAAGTCGATGATCGCCTGACCGCTGCCGTAGCTGAGCTTGAGTTGCTCTCCGCTGTTCGCCAGGAAATCGCCTGTCAGCCAAGTGCCCGCGATCGGTTTGCCCGCACCGTAACGCGAGGTGAATGCAGCGACATTCCGCACGACCAGAATATTGGCACCGGCGGCAAGCGTGGTCCCCGGCGCGAAGTCGAAGTTCACACCCTTGGTGAACCGCACATCGGAGAGGTCCAAGCTCGTCGCGCTCACGTTGCGCAACTCGATGTATTCAAAGTCATCCGCGGTCCATCCCTGCGCCACCTCGCCGGCCGTCGCCGAAAGCGGGTGATACATGAATTCGCTGATCACAAGACTCGAAGTGTAGGCGCTCACGTCCGCTGCCGATGCAGTGAACTCGACCGGTGCACTCCAATGGCTCCATCGTCCGCTGGTGTCCTTGTGTCGCACCCGCGCTCGATACGTCTGCCCCGCGCGGCACGCCACTGCAGGGAAGCGGTAAGCACTCGCAAACGTCGTGATTTCGCCGGAATCGTAGCTTGGCGCGATCTCGAGCAAGCGCGGCACACCGGGCGTGTAAGTCGCACTCGTATTGACCTCCGCCATGCGCCACTGCACCGCCGCGAACGTTCCCGGCTGCGGATCGCTGAAGGCACTCGTCGTAAAATTGAGCGCATTCACCGGATGAGTCCCCGGTCCCGTAAACGTGATCAGCGGCGTGTATGGAAACAGCGCACTCTCGCCATTCTCGGCCTGCTTCGTATCGAGGAAAGCCGCGCGCCCACCGACGCCCACATTCGCGCCGGGCCACGTGCTGCCGTTGTTGTCGGCGTCAAAGGCGAAATCCTTCATCCCCGCGACATACGCGGCGAGCGAAGTCTGCCCGACGCTGCTGCTCATGCCGAATCCCGCGAGGCCGTTGAAATTCCCCGCGTCGCTCGGCGCTCCGTACCAGCGCGCGAAGTCCGCATTCACGAACGGCTGAATGATCGCGGCAAACTGATCGATGAGCGGATTGATCTGGTCGGTCTGCCAGAGCAGGTCGCGGATTTCGCGCACCTGATTGTAATAACGCGGCCAGAGCGTCGGATTCGTCGAGGCGTCACCACCGGCATCGCCGGTATCGTTGAAAAGCGAGTTATGGACGAGATCACGCCCATTGTTCCAGGTCGGCCCCCACGTCGCGTCCACATCGCTCGGCAGATACCACAACACGCCCTTGTTCGCGTTGGCCGCGTTGTAGTCCGGGTAAAAATAATAGCCCGCGTTGTTGTCGCCGCTCGGCCAGTAGTCGTAGTGGCGGATCGCCTCCGCGTAGGCGTGGTAACGCGCCCACAGATCGAGATTCACGCGCCCGGTGATGTAGGCAGGTGTACTCGTCCCGCGCAGGTTGTTTTGCAGATCGTCGTGATCGCTTCCGTCCTTCACCGCCAGTGCCGCCTGGTAGCGCTGCTGCGAAAGCCCGCTAACGCCATCCTTGGTCAGCTTGTAAACATTCCCTTTCGGCAAATTGTGCCCGTCAAGGAATTGCCCGTCGTAATCCTCGTGCACAAACATCAGTCCCCAAAAATCGCCATGCCACGGGTCGGGCTGTTCCGCGGTCTGTTTGATCGTCCGGAAGTGCGCGAAGTTCGCGAACGGCGCGGGCACCCCGAGCTGATTCCAAACGTAAAAGTTCACCGCCTCATTGAGCGAGAACGTGTAGGTCGCGCGATTCTCCCAGCAGTTCTCCGTCACCATCGTCTTCCACTCCACCGGGTAGCTCTGCCCACTGTTGTCGCGACCTTGGAAATACGCGCCTTTGTTGAAGATGAACTTGAACGCGCGTTTGCTCGTCGCCGCCGCACCCGCAACTCCGCTCGCACTGTAGCGACCGTTCGCCCCGTGCAGCCGGTAGACGATATGGTCGCGCACGACGCCGTCGCTGATGAACGCCGCTTCCCAGTTTTCGAACGTCCAACTCGGTGTGTTCGTCGTGAGTTGGTTCGCCGCGTTGTAGGCCACGCACTGGTCGTAGTCCGCGCCGCGCGTGAGGAATTGATACGTCGGCAGCGAGGTCAGCGTCGCCGCGGGAGTGCCCTGGTACGCCGGCACGCCATCATAGACGAAACACGCGAAGTTGAGCGACGGATCATCCGAATAAGGCACGCGAATGCTCGCGCCGGGATTGTCCACCGCAACGATACGGTAACGCACGAGCGTGCGGTTCGGCTGGAAGGGAATCGTCGCCGTGTAAATGCCGTCGCCGCCCTGCACGTCCGCACCGAGACCGTCGTCGTTCATCGCGGCGGTCGCCCAGTTGGCCGCGTTCTCGAAAGCTGGATTCGCCGGCAACGGAAGAGTCGTGCTCGTAAATTGTCCGCCAGAGATCGCGCGAGGCAGCGTGCTCGGGATGAAATTCCCAGGCGCCACGATCTGGTAAAGCAACTGCACACTCGCGACGCCGTCCGGATCGGTGACCTTCGCCGTGACGACGATCGGATCGCCGGTCGTCGCCTGCGCGGGCGTGTGGTTCACCTGCCGAACGGCGGGCGCCGCGTTCGCTGCGAATTGCAGATTCTGCGCGCCAGGCGTGGCGGTGTCCGTCGTCGCCGTGAGCGAGGGGATTGTCGCCGCGCGCCAGTTGCCGCCGAGGCTCTCATCGAACTTCGGATTGATCAGTTCCATCGACGCCCCATCGCCATCGCTCGAAGTCGGCCACGGAAAGCCCGCCTTGTAATCGACTTCGCTCACGATGACGTCGGTCGCGTTGCGCAGCCGGATGATCTCGCCCTTGCTCGAAAGATTTCCGGTCCACGGCCCCAGCGCGGTTTTCCCAAACTTCGCGGTGATCGTCGCCGGGTCCTCGGCGATCAGCAGGTAGCCGCCCGGGGCGATGGTCGTGTTCGCTGGAAAGTTAAAATCCACCGCGCTCGAGAGCCGCCATCCGGTGAGGTTCACCGTCGTCGTTCCCGCATTGTAGAGCTCGATGAATTCATCACGCACCGTGTTGTCCACGCCGTTGTAGAGGACTTCGTTGACGACGATCCCGCGAGTGATCGTCGCGCAGCCCAACGCGAACACCTGCTCCGCCATACCGCCCGTGGAATCGGTCGCACGCAGCCGGATCGAAAAGCTCTGTCCGGCCAGTCCCTCAAAACTCTGCGCCGCGCGGAGCTGATGTCCACTGACCGAAAACCGCGCGTTATCCGTCGCCCCACTTCCCGCCACGAGTGTGAAGGTGTGCGCGTCATTGAAATTCACATCCGTGCTCCCGATGTTCGCGACAAGTGTGCCGCCGACTGCCGTGTCCGGCACGACGCTCGCATCGAGCGTGATTCCCGTCGGGGGCGCCGCGACGGGATTGAGCGTCACCGACACCTTAGCCGGAGCGGAATCATACTTGCCGTCGTTCACCTTGAACGTAAACGCATCCACGCCGCTCGCCCCTAGGTTTGGCGAAAAAGTCGCGATGTTTCCCGCGATTCCGACGCTTCCCTTGAGCGGTTGTGCGACGACCGCGAACGTCAGCGTCCCACCGTTCGGATCGATCCCGCCGAGCGTGATGTTCAGCGCATTCGGCTGCTGCACGGTCAGACCGGATTGCGGCGTGGCAGAAGGGATTCCCGGGTCCGCGGTGACGGTCGCCGTCGCCGTGTTGGTCACATTATTCCCGCCCGTCTCGATCGCCGAGAAGGTGTACGTGACGACCTGCGCCGCGCCCGCGAGGTCGGGGATCGCCGTATTCACGGTGCCGCTCGCCGCCGTGCCAGAGGCGATCTGCGTGGCGCCGCGCGCGATCGTGTAGGAATACGTCCCGGCAACGCCGCCCGTATTCACCGTCCAGGCAAGCTGCACATTTTGTCCCTCATAGGCGCTGGCGGGCGTCGCGGTGAACGACGTAATCTGCGGCCCGAGCGCGAGCGGAGAACCGCCCGCGGCAAGGTTCTGGATTTGCGATTGCGACAGCGCATTGTCCCAAATCGCCACGTCATCGAGCGTGCCGGAAAAATACTCGCCGCCGTTCGTGCTCCCGATACGGAAGTTGTTGTTCGTTGAATTGTTCACGCCAGGCGAGTCTTGGGCGATCTGCGTTCCATTAAGGTAGATCGTCCGTGTCGTGCCATTGAAGACCGCGGCAACGTGCTGCCACGATCCGTTTAGGAGATTCGTCGCCGTCGTCGCGTCGAGGTCGGCGCCCCACCAGTAGTGACGAAATGCGTTTCCGCCGTTGGTATTCAAAAGCCGCAGCGCATTGACGCGACGGCTCGTTCCAAACAATCCCCAACCCACAAAACCGCGGTCGCCAAGCGCGCTCGGTTTGAACCACACCGAAACCGTGTAGTTGCTGTTTCCGATCGGCAGTCCAGCCACCGTGCCGCCCGCCGGATAAAGGTATTGGTTCGTGCCATTCAGAGCGAGCCCACCACCCGTGTGTCCCGTCGCCGAATATGCCGCGGCATTCGCCGAGGTGAGATTGTTTCCGCCCCCGCTCGTGTCCTGCCCGACGTTGCCCGAATTATCGAACCCCCAATAGCCGATGAGAGTCGCACCCGCAGTCATCTGGAGCAGCCATCCCAAAAAGAAGAAAACGAGGACTGCCACATAACGCCGACAAACCGAGGCGACAGTCGATCGTGCGGAGGGCCTTTCGGCGGGGGATCTCATGCGACACTTTCCGCAGAACGATGCGGCTGTCATTGGAGAATTCACCCTGCACCCCCGCCGAAGTCCCGGAATCAGCCCGGAAAGCCGATGGGAGCGACCTATCGTGCGGAAAACCGATAGTAAGTGGTGGATTCGTAGACCGCGCCCGGACGCAGGATCGTGCTCGGAAAAGCGGGTTGATTCGGCGAGTCGGGAAAGTGCTGGGTCTCAAGGCAATACCCGGTCCGGTAGGGATAGACGACCCCCTGCTTTCCCGTCGGTACACCGTCGAGAAAGTTGCCCGAGTAGAATTGGATCGCCGGCTCGGTGGTGAACACTTCGAGGCACCGACCGCTCCGCGGATCGACCACCCGGGCGGCGAGTTCCAATCCCTCGGGATTGTCGCGATCGAGGACGAAGTTGTGATCGTAACCGCCGGCAAACCGAAGCTGCTCTTCATCCGCATCGATCCGTTCGCCGATCTTTCGCGCCTCCCGAAAATCAAACGGTGTGCCGGCCACGGAACGCAACTCACCCGTGGGAATGAGGCTGGCATCCACCGGCGTGAACCGGCTCGCCATGAGCGTCAGTTCCTGTGCGCCGATCTCGGGAGCATGATGTCCCGCGAGATTGAAATAGGCGTGATTGGTCAGATTCACCGGTGTCGCGCGGTCGGTTTCAGCCCGGTAGTGAATGGAGAGCGTGTCCGTGCCGATGAGCGAATACGTGACTTCCACACGCAGATTTCCGGGATACCCCTGCTCCCCGTCCGGGCTCGTCCGCGTCATGCGGAGCGTCGATCCATCACCGATCTCGGCACGCCAAAGCGCCCGATCAAATCCATCCGGCCCGCCGTGCAGGTGGTGAGCGCCGTTATTCAAGAGAAGCGAGTGCTCCACCCCATCCACCTCGAATCGCCCGCGCGTGATCCGATTTCCAAAACGTCCAATGATCCCGCCGAAGAAACACCGACCCACAAGATAACCTTCGACTGATTCATATCCGAGCACGACGTCCTCGGGCGAGCCGTCGCGATCCCGCGCCAGGAGTGAAACGATCGCGCCTCCAAAATCCGTAATCGCGACGCGCAAACCGCCCCCTCTTTCCATCGTGAAAAGCGACGCACGGGTGCCGTCGGGCATGGTGCCGAATGGTTCGCAGAGGACATTACCTTTGGGTGACGACATAATTCAGAAGATTAAAAACCGCCGGATATTAGAGACTGGTGACGACGCTTCAAGCGAGCAGGCCATTGCCGATCTCTTCGGCGACCACGGGAATCCATAATCCACGTCGGGCTCGTAGCTCCTCGGCAGGTCCACAGCCCATAGCGGCTTGCCGATCGCCGCGTTCAGCGGAAAGGCCGTCCCGCTGCGGTCCGCGCCATTGCGGCCAGTCGTAAAGTGGAGAAGCTCATGTTCCTTCGCCATCGAGTGAACTACACCTTCGCGTTGAAGATCGCGGAACTCAGCACCCTCGAGCTTCCAAACGTGGAGGAACAAAAGGTGATCATGCAGAGTCTTGAGAGAAAGCTCTTTGACGAGGTCGCGTAAAAATGCCGCCCCAATTTCCCACGGCGGCTCTTGATATTCACGAACTAAGCCCGTCGCCTATTTCTTCTTTGCGGCGAGGCGGGCGACGGGGACAAGCGAAGGCTCTCCGCCCTATTCAGCCGCACCCTTCACCCGCATCTTCACGCCATATACCTTCTTGCTCGCGGTGATGAAAAGCAGGTCGCGGTTTTTGCCGCCGAAGGTCACGTTGCCGGTCCAGGCTTCCGGGATTGGGATGTTGGTGAGCTGCTTCCCCGTCTTATCGAAGACGGTCACCCCTTTGCCGGTGAGATACACGTTTCCCTCGGCGTCGATCGTCATCCCGTCCGAGCCCAGTTCGCAGAAGAGCGTTTTGTTTTCCACGCTGCCGTCGGGTTTGATGGCGTAGGAGTAGGTCTTGTGCGCGCCGATGTCGGCGACGTAAAGCGTCTTTCCGTCGGGCGTGCCGATGATGCCGTTGGGCTGTTTCAGGTCGGTGATGACGGGCGCGGCTTTCCTCGTTTTCGTGTCGAAGTAATAGACGTACTGGCCCGGCTGCTGCATGGCCTTGTCACGCTCCCAGTAGTCGCGCGCGTAGAGCGGGTCGGTGAAGTAGAAGTTGCCGTCGGGGCGCATCCACAGGTCGTTCGGGCCATTGAGGAGTTTGCCGCCGAAGTCGGTCGCAAGGACGGTGACTTTCTTGTCAGGCGCGATGGACCACAGCTCGTTCTTGCCGTCCGCGCAGGCGAGGAGGTTTCCGGCTTTGTCGAAATAGAGACCGTTGCTGCGGCCGGCGGGCTTGAGCCAGTCCGAGAGCGTGCCGTCGGCGGCGCTGTATTTGACGATGCGGTCGTTTGGCTGGTCGGTGAAAAAGACGTTGCCCTCGCGATCGACGGCGGGGCCTTCGGTGAAGAGGTAGCCTTCGCCGAGGACTTCCACTTTCGCTCCGTCGGCGATCAGCCCGGAGTCATCGCCGTGGGCGAGGATGCTGGGAACGATGAGGGCGGCGAGCAGGAGCGGCAGGGATTTCATAGGGATGGGTAAGTGCGGTTACTTGGTGAGGAAGGTGAACACGGTCGTCTCGCGCAGCGGCTCACCGGGCTTCACGACGATGGATGGGAAATTCGGGTATCGGGTGGCGCCGGGGAAATGCTGCGTCTCCAGGCAGACTGCCGTGTGTCCGAGATGGTTGCCAGTGTAGAGCTGAATGGCGGGCTGGGTCGTGCGCACTTCCATGACGCGGCCGCTCTTTGGCTCGATCAGCCGCGCGGCGAGTTTCAGGCCCGCGCCCTCGGCGAGGATGTAGTTGAGGTCGTAGCCACCCACGCCGGGCTTCACCTGCGCGATGCGCTCGCCGATGCGCGTCGGCTCGTTGAAGTCCATCGGCGTGCCTTTAAGCGGGAGGATTTCGCCGGTGAGGATGAGGTCGGCGTCCGCCGGCGTGTAGCGGTCGGAGGGTATCCACAGGATGTTGTCGAGACAGCTTCCGCCGCCTGCGAGGTTGAAATAGGCGTGGCTGGTGAGGTTCGCGATGGTGGGCTTGTCGGTCGCGGCTTCGTAGTCGATGCGGAGTTCGTTGTGATCCGTCAGCGTGTAGGTCACGGAGGTTGTCAGGTTGCCGGGGAAGCCTTCCTCGCCGTCCTTGCTCAGGTAGCTGAGGCGTACCGATGACTCGCTGTCTTTCACCGTCATATCCGCGACCGTCCACACCGACTGCGCGAAACCTTTGCGCCCGCCGTGGATCGTATTCTTCCCGTTGTTCGCGGGCATATGGTAGGTCGTTCCATCCAGCTCAAATTGCGCGCCAGCGATCCGGTTCACCACGCGCCCGATGATCGCGGCCGGGCCATTGAAACGCTCGAACTTCTCCATCGTATCCGTTGTGAGCACCACGTTGCCGAAGTTGCCGTCGCGATCCGGCACCTGCAGATCCTTGATGATCGCGCCGTAAGTGATGATCTGCGCGCTCATGCCCTTTGCGTTCCGCAGGGTGACGAGCTTCACCGCCGAGCCATCCGCGGCGTTTCCAAAATCAGACTGCGCCACGCGGGTGAGTTCCTGCGCGTGCGCCGACACCGACAAGACCGCGAGGATGAAAAGTCGAAAGGCGTGCATGGCGTTATTCGTAGAGGGCTTTGGTGAAATCGATCCGGTAGATCATGCCTTCGTAGCAGACCACGTAGAGATTGCCCGCCTCGTCTTCGCTAAAGGAGACGAGCCTCTGCGGGATGGTGCCGATCTGCCTGGCAGCCTTCAGCGCACCGTCCCGCTGGGTGATGCCGAAGATGCGCTTGGAGTTGTAATCGCCGCAGACATACACGCCGTAAAACGACGAGTCCTTGTCGCCACGGTACACGTGCCCGCCCGTGATCGAGTTTCCGTATTTCCGGCGATAGCCGAAGACGGGCTGCGTGTAGGTGCGGCCTTCTTTCCGGAACTGATTCGAGAAAGGCTCGAAGCCTTCATAGACGTTCCAGCCGTAGTTCTCACCGCGCTTCACGATATCCACTTCCTCCACGCGATCCTGCCCCACATCGGCCAGCCACAGATCGCCGTTGAGCCGGTCAAAGGAAAAGCGCCACGGATTGCGCAGGCCATACGCCCAAATTTCCGGACGCGCATCGGCGTGGCCGAGAAACGGGTTGTCCTTTGGAATGGCGTAGGCGAGGCCGGCGTCGGCGTGGTCCACGTCGATGCGCAGGACTTTTCCCAGCAGGATCTGCAGATTCTGCGCGTGGCCGTTGGGATCGTTGTGCGGCCCGGTGTCGCCCATCACGAGGTAGAGGAATCCGTCCGGCCCAAAGTCCAGGCAACCGCCGCTGTGATCCTCGGCCACGCTCGCGATCTTGATGATTTCGCGCGCGGGCTTGCCGGAGTCCGCGCGAAAGTCCGCGTCCATCTGCTTCTCGACGATGCGCGTGACGACGTTGCCGTCCTCAAGCATCTGGTAAAACAAATAGTACTTTCGGTTCTCGCGGAACTTCGGATGAAAGGCCACGTCGAGCAGCCCATTCGGCCCGCGGTCGCTGAACACCTCGAGCGAGAGATCCGCGAATACGGTGCGTTCGTCGCCGGCCGGTGTTTTCTCCACGCGCCAGATGACTCCCTTTTGATGCAGCACGAGGAACACATTCGGGCGTCCGGGGATTTGGCGAAAGGAGCTGAGGCCCGTCTCCGCCTTTCCACGCGGAAGCTGAAATGCCTCGGCAAAAAATTGCTGAAGTTCCACCGCCTTTGCGAGCGGCGGAATTTCCACCGGCGCACCGAGATGGTCGGCGAGCGTGGATGCAGGCTGCTTCAGCGTCGTCAGGTATTCGATCAGGTCGGTGAACTCCTTCACGGAGAGCGCCGCGTGCTGTCCTTCCGGCATGAGCGAAACCGCAGTGCCGGACTTCTCCTTGATCTCCGCAGTCGCGACCGAAACGAGCTTCCCGTCCGCGCCCATGAGCTGAATCCCGGCATCGTTCGCCTGCTTCAAAACGCCCTGATACGTCGCGCCCGCCTTCGTCTCCACGATGACCGTGCCGTAGCCCGGCGCGATGGTCGCC
>JAYTDO010000160.1:0-24522 GCA_043735935.1 Chthoniobacteraceae bacterium | reverse complement strand
CGACGCTCGTGCAGAGCCTCACGGCCAAGGCCGAAAGCCAGTATCGCCAAAGCTGGTTCGCCCGCGAAACCGGGCCCGACGGCCAGCCGTATCCCGTCCGCTACAATGGCGGTTACCAGGCCCCGCCGCTCGACGGTACCTGGGCGACAGCACCCTATTTTCACAACGGCTCCGTGCCCACTCTCGCCGGCGTCCTAGACTCGAAGACGCGCCCGCACATCTTTACCCGCACCTTCCGGACTGAGGTGGAGGACTACGATCCCGTCCGCGCCGGCTGGAAGGTCGAAGAATTGAAGGCGCCCGCCGATCCCAGTCTGCCCGCGGCCGAGCGCCGCCGCATCTATGACACCACCCAGCCTGGGCGCGGCAACGGCGGGCACCGCTTCGGCGACCGCTTCACCGACGACGAGCGAATGGCGGTAGTGGAGTATCTGAAAACCCTGTGATCAGCACGGGCGCTCGGCCCGATGGGGCGGACGCTTTGGACGGCGGCTTCCGCGCAAATCCAGCCGACCGGGATCCGCCCAAGGGCGCGTGGAGCTTGGCCCCCTCCTAAGCTTCCGGGGGAACCCGACCACGCCTCGCAACATCCCAACCAACAACTAACCCCAACCAGCGATCCCCGATGTTTTCCCCGCTTTCCCGCCGGACATTTCTGCGCGTGACCCCTCTGGGCCTGACGGCTCTGACCCTGATGCCACCCCTGCGCGGCGGTGCGTCAGCCGCGGAGTCCGTGCTCCTTTCCGGCAGGGCGCCCGCCGCGCTGGAGACGCCCTGGTTCCCCAGTCGGCTGCACGCCTTTGTCTGGCGAAACTGGGGCATTGTCGCCCCGGAGGGCATGGCAGCGGTGGTCGGGGGCAAGGCGGCCGACATCGTGGCGATGGGGCGCTCGATGGGGCTGGAGGCGCCGCAGTTTCCAGCGGAAAAAGTGGAGGGCCGCTACCACCTCACCGTCATCCGGCGGAACTGGCATCTGCTGCCTTACGAGCAATTGCTAACCTTGCTCGATTGGGACGCGCCGCGGCTGGCCCGCACCCTGCGCGAGGACGATTTCCTCTTCGTAAAACTGGGCAGCCTGAAGCCCCAATGTTCACCGTTGCGGTGGGCCCCGCCGACCGATGCCGCCAGCGCCCGGGCGGCGGAAATCGCGGAACTCGTGCGCGGATCGTTCCCCCGGGGAAAACTCGAAGGGGTGGACGCGCCGTATTCGTTTCAAGCGAAGCTGAAAACCACGCCCGCTCCGGCCGCCCCGCTGGCGGCGGCGGCAACGGCATCCGGACCGTGGCGGATGGGTTATTCGTATTTCGCCCTCTGCGGCGATCCACTCCTGGACGCGACTCTGGACCCCTACCCGGACGCCCTCCTCGCGCGCCTGGCGGCCGCGGGCGAAAACGCCGTCTGGCTGCACGTGGAGTTGAGCAATCTGGCTCCGCTTCCGTGGCTGCCGGACCCACACATCGCGGCGCGCCTTTCCGCGTTACGGACCCTGACGGCGCGGGCGGCCCGGCACGGGATCGGCATCTTTCTCTACCTGAATGAGCCGCGCGCCCTGCCGACCGCCTCCGCTTATTTCACGGAGCATCCCGAGGTCCGGGGCGTGGAGGAAGCTGGCTACCGCGCCCTCTGCACGAGCGATCCCGGCATCCGCACGGCCCTGCGCGATGCCGTGGCATCCCTCTGCCGCGAAGTGCCGGATCTCGGCGGGATCTTCACCATCACGGCCTCGGAAAACTTCACCTCCTGCTGGTCCCACGGTCACGGCGTGGCGTGTCCGCGGTGCGCGCCGATCGGAGCGGCGGCGGTGATCGCGGATGTCAGCGGGCTCATTTGCGAGGGCATCCGGGCGAGTGGCGGCGGCCAGCGTTATTTCGCCTGGGATTGGGGCTGGCCGGACACCGTGGCGGAGGAAATCATCGCCAGGCTGCCGTCCGAAACCACTCTGCTGAGCGTGAGCGAATGGAGCCTGCCCATCGAACGCGGCGGGGTGAAATCGACCGTGGGGGAATACAGCATCAGCGCCATCGGCCCCGGCCCGCGGGCGACGCGGCATTGGGCGGCGGCCAAGAAGCGCGGCTTGCGCGTTGCCGCGAAAATCCAGTGCGGCAACACTTGGGAACTTGCCGCCGTGCCGTGGATTCCCGTGGTCGATAATATCGCGCGCCACGCGGCGGCTCTGAGGGACGCCGGGGTCACGGAGATCATGCTCGGCTGGACGCTCGGCGGGCATCCTTCCCCAAATCTGGAGGCGGTGCGCGAGGTGATGTCTGGCGGCACACTCGATACCCTGGCCAAGCGGTTGCACGGGGCGGAAGTGGCCGCGCCTGTGGCGGCGTTTTGGCGGGAATGCTCGGCTGCGTTCGGCGAGTTTCCCTATCACATCGGCGTGGTTTACAACGCGCCTCTGCAGGCCGGGCCCGCGAACCCGCTGTGGCCCGCGCCGACCGGATATACCGCCACCATGGTTGGGATCGGCTACGACGACCTCACCACGTGGCGCGCAGTCTATCCGCCGGACGTCTTCGCGGCGCAGTTGGACAAGGTCGCCGGCGGATTCGAGCACGCGGTCGCCACACTGCGCGCCGGTGTTCCCGATCCCGCTCCAGCCGTGACGGAAGACCTTCTCTTCGCCGAAGCCGCCGCGATTCACTTCGCTAGCGTGGCCTGCCAGGCCCGCGCCGTCACTGCGCGCGATACCGGGAACACCGCGGCGCTGCGTCAGGAGATCGCCCGGGAGAAAACCCTCGCCATCCGCCTGCACGCCCTGCGATCGCGCGACTCACGGATCGGCTTTGAGGCGTCCAACCAGTATTTCTACACGCCGCTCGATCTGGTGGAAAAGGTCATCAACTGCGCGTGGATGGAAAGCCGCTCTCCGCATGAAAAACCTTGAAGAGTACCCTCTCGCGAGTCCGCGCCTCGGTGGTTGCCTGCGGTAAGACGACGATCCGACCGTGCTCGCCATGTTCGGCGGATTTGCCTTCTTCCGCTCGGTGGCAGGCATTCATGGGCTCGCGATCGAGTCCGATGACGTCCTCACCCTCCTGTCGGTCAAGGCGCTCGCGCCCGGCACGGGCCAATTCCGCGCGTTCATCGACACAACCAAGGACGCCTTTCAAACCATCCACGTGCTCGATGTGTGGAATCGCGACCTTGCGGCCATGCTGATCCGCTACGGGTTCAAAAGAACGAAGGTTCGCCATGGTCGGTCCATCGTGCGCGGATACGAATGGATACGTCCTTCACCCAACGCAACCCCACAAGACCCGGCGTAGTCACCAACGGAAGCAACTCCCGCTGGGCGCAGCCAGTCGGCCCTCTGACCCCGGAAGACTCGCCGACTGCCTACTGGGCGGCGACCTTTTTGGCGGTGCGAAAGGCGGTGAGGGCTTGTTTGCTCTGTCCACTTTTCTCGTATAGAACGGCAAGATTCTGCCATCCCTCGGCGTTGGACGGGTCGAGTTTCACGGTTTCCTCAAAGGCGGCGATGGCTTCTTTGGTTTTGCCGTCGTCCATGGCAAATTTACCGCGCGTGAAAGCGTCGGCGACGGCTTCGACCCGATCGCCCATCGGCAGTTCGGGTTCGACGGCGGGCACGTTGGCGTAGGTGTGAGCGATGGCTTTGGGCGGTTCGGGCAGGCGGATGAGCTGAGCCTTTCTCGCCAAGGCGAGCTCGACGGAGGTGCCGGGCGGCGTGTGGACACAGGCGGTGCTCGCGAGGGTGGTGAGCATCAGGGCGAGGCGGAAGATGGATGTGGACGGCATGGCTCGGAGAAGGACTGCACTTTTGAAATAGCACGATCCCTGCCCGCGCGGGCAAGTTTCTCCCGCCGCTGGACACACGGGTGGGAAGGCGCTTTGTTGTGCGCCCATGCGCGGGCGCAATTATACCAAACCATTTTCCATCGCCGGGATCATCCTGGGCGAGTTCCTGATGCTGTATGTGGTTTTTGCCCCGTATCGAAAAGGGCCGCCGGTGCCGATGCAGTTGCCGCTTCCGCCGGAGGATCCCCTCCCCGCCCATTTGGTGGAGCCGATGGGGCATTTTATCGTGAAGCTGGTTTCCTGTGCGATGGCTTACGGGCTCTTCGGCGCGCTGGTGGGCCTGGGCTTCGGCCTGCTCGTCACCGGGCTTTTTGCGAAGAATACGCAGCAAGGGCTCTGACGCTTTCTTCGAGACGGGCGGTGATCTGTGTCCAGCCTTCGCGCCCGTCGGGCACGTCGGAGAAGGTGAGAGGCTCACCAATGCGGAGCGTGAGTTTGACCGGCGCGGGCAGGCGTTCCTTTGGCGGGAGCGCGTGGAAGGCACCGTCGAGATGGCACGGGACGACGGGGACGCTGGTGCCGGCGATGATGCGGCCGAGCCCGGGCTTGAACGGGCCGATGCTGCCGTCGCGCGAGCGGGTGCCTTCGGGAAAGAGGATGTAGATGGCGGGTTCGCCGATTAGTCGGGCGCGGAGTTCGTCGAGCGCGTGGGTGCCGCAGCGTTTGCGCCACATGGGCAGCGCATTGAGCGCCATGGCAGAGAAGAAGGACGCGCTCTTCGTTTGAAAAAAGACGTCGCCAGCGGCGATGGGGAAGGCGCGCTGCCGGAGCTTCCACGGGAGCGCCGACGCGAGGGTCAGCGTGTCGAGATGGCTGCTGTGATTGGAGATGAGCACGAACGGCGCGCTGCGAGGGAGTCGCTCGGCGCCGATGACGTTGAGCCGGTGGTAGAGGCGGAGATAAGTTTTCGCCGCGAGGCGCCAGCCGCCTTGCACAAGGAAGCTGAGCAGGCCGGCTTCGCGCTGGAGGCTTTTGAGGCGTTCGTCGGGCGAAAGATGCTGGTCTTTCGCCGGCTCATATTTCCACTCGTCCATCAGCCGCCGGTGAAGATGCGCACCGGGGTGTCGAGCCCGACGCCGCGGAAGTAGGCGATGTAGTGGAAGAGTGCCGGACCGACGAAGAGCAGGCTGTCGAAGCGGTCGAGGAGTCCGCCGTGGCCGGGGATGGTGGTGCCCATGTCCTTGATGCCGAGGTCGCGCTTCACGCTGGACATGACGAGGTCGCCCCACTGCCCGGTGAGCGAGAGGAGCAGGCCCATGGCGATGAGATGATGCACGCGGTCCAGCGCCGTGCCGGCGAAGATGAAGTGGGCGATCACGCCGAAGAGGGCGGTGGTCAGGACGAGCGCGCCGAGGGAGCCGCCGATGGTCTTTTTCGGGCTGGTCAGCGGCGCGAGCGGACGCCGCCCGAAAAGCTTGCCCGAGCAGTAGGCGAAGATGTCGTTGAGCTCGACGCAGAGCACGATGGCGACCTGGATCGGCGCGCCGAGGCGGTCGTTCGCGAGGTAGGAAAAATGGCCGAGGCAGAGCCCAAAGAGGACGAAGGCAAGGATGCCCAGCGCGACGCGCTGGATGTACCCCTTCGGCTGATCGGCGAAAAGGGCGACGATGACGATGGCGGAGACGGTCAGGGAGACGAGCGCATTAAAGAAGCCGATCCAGTGGTCCGCGATGGCAAAGGTGATGAGCACGCCGCCGAGCGCGACGACGCCGCTGACGGCACGATGGCGGAAAAGACCGAGGACACGCGCAAATTCGCGGTAACACATGGCGCCAAGCATGGCGACGGCAAGGATGGCGACGCTGCGCCCGACGAGCAGCGGGGCGATCATGAGCGGGGCGAGGACCAGCCACGACTTGTATCGCGCCCACAGGTCGGCGCGGAGATCGGATGAAAGTCGGCCGGCAGATTGCAGCCCGAGAAAGATGAGCGGCGTGATCGCCAGCGCGCCCGCCACGCTCGCGGCGATCCAAAACGCGACCGGATGCAGCCCGAGAATCATGATTTCCCCCTACCCCGCAAAAACGTCGCAATGCGTGAGAGGCGGCGCACGATCGTGATCAAACAACCGACGACGATGAGCCAGAGCGCTACGGTCATGAGCGGAAGCGGCTCGACGCCGATCTTCGACGGGAACATGGGAACGGCGGCGGTCACGAGCGCTGTGAGCGTGAGGATGAACATGCGCTGTGGCTTCGCCTGCGGTCCGATGAAAATCTGCCCGGCCCCGACGCTGGCGCCCAGCGCGCGGACGTAGGCGACAAGGACCGCCACGAGCGCGGCACCGAGTCCGAGCATCGCATCGCCGCCCGCCGCGAATCCTGCGCCGATGAGGATGGCGGCGTCGGCGAAACGGTCGGGCGCTTCGTTCCACAGATCGCCCGTCGGTCCGCCTTTGCCGCCTTCCACCGCGACGAGTCCGTCGAGAAGATTGGCCAGGAGCCGCATTTGAATGAACAGCGCCGAGCCGAGCCAGCAGCCGCGCGCGAACCAGCCGTCCGTGTGTGTGGTGGCGGCGAAAGAGATACCTGCCAATACACCAAAGACGATACTGAAAAAGGAAATCGCATTCGGGGAAACGCCCATCCGGGCGAGCGCCGCGGCGAGGTGGCGGAAGAACGGGACGTTACGACTGGCCAACGGTCGGCGCGCGGCGGGAGTCGGCTCGGACATGGTGAAGTGGACCGCGCTGAATTAGCCGATGGCGTCGGGCGCGAGGCCGAGCTGGACCTTGAGTTTGGCGATCTCCTCGCGCATTTGGTCGCGTCGCGATTGCATTGCGTTGACGTGCTGCTTGGTCCGCTCCAGTCCCGCGCGCGTGGCTTCGAGCTCGGCCCGTAGTGCGTCGCGTTCGCTCTCGGTGGAATGAATCTGGTCGAGCGCCTTTTCGAGCGCCACCTCACCGGAATTGGCGATCGCCTTGGCCGCATCGCGTTCGGTTTTCGTTGCTTTGAGCTGCCCCGTGACCGTCTCGAGTTCGGAGCTCGTCGCCTCAAAGCGGACTTGCAACCGCTCGCGTTCGCCTTCGGAGGCCTTCAGTTTTTCGGCTGCCATCGCGACGTTCTTCTCGGCGGTCTCCAACTGGAGCCGCAGCGTGTGTTCGGTGGTGCCTGCCTGAGTGAGTTTGTTGGTAAGATCGCGGATCGCATTTTCCTTGGTGGCGAAATGACCGCTCGCTTCGTCCCGCTCGGCCACGGCGATGTGCATCGCGTTTCGGGCACCACCGATTTCGCTTTCGAGTTCCTCGATCCGCCGTTGCAGATCCCCTGCCCGCTCCTCACCGCCTGCCTTGATCGCTTCAGCCTCGGCGAGGGCGGCTTTGAGTTGCGCCCTCACCTTTTCGGACTCCGCACGCAGTCCGTCGGCGGCGTTGGCGGCGGCTTGCGCCGCCGCGTCCCGACTCGCTAGTTTGGCGCGCAGGTCATCGCGCTCCCCGCTCAAGGCGGAAATGGTCTGACTGGACTCACCCGCAGAGCGCTCTCTCGCGTGGAGATTATCAAGCAGCCCCCCGACGCGCTGATTCAGCCCTTTGACCGTCGCAAGCGCGTCTTCGAGTTGCCCCTGAACTCCCTGCCGTGCCGCCATCGCTTCGGCAGTCGCGCGCTTCGCCGCTTCAAGGGCGCCGGTCGCTTCGTTGATGGCGGACTCGCGATCCGCGAGCTGCTTTTGTAAGGCGTCGCGTCCGTCCTGCAACGCCTTGATGGTGGTGGTGGCGGCGGCGTGTTCCTTTTGAAATTTGGCGAGCTCCACCTTGGCCTCCTCGAACTCGGGATGCGGTTTGGGTTCGTTAATCTGGCGCTGAAGCGCCGCCCGCTCCTTCTCCCATGCGGCAGCCTCCGCCGTGAGAGCGCTGAGTTTTTCCTGGAACCCATCGCTGACCTTTTTCGCGGAATCCGCTGCGGACTTCGCGGCGGCCAGTTCAGCCTCTCCTTGTTGGCCGGCCCCCTTGAGCGCGGCGCGTTCGGCGTTCAGCGCAGTCACTTGTTCCGTCAGCGTCACCACCTTTGCCCGCGCCTCTTCCGTGTGGAGTTTCCAAAGCTCACCCTCTTCGAGCAACTGCCTGGATTGATGAATCTCAGCCCGCAAAGCGTCGCGCTCGCGCTCCAAGGCCGAAATCTTTTCGACAAAGGCCGTTTCGGAAGTCGCCTTGCTCTTCGCGCCAGCCTTCACGGTTTCGAGCGCCGTCTTGAGCTTGTCTCGCTCTTCCGTCCGCGCCGACAACTCGCCGCGGATCGACTGGAGGTCGCGCTGAAGGGCGGCGTGATTCGCCATCGCGGCAATGCTGGCGGCCAGCTTTGAATCGAGGTCGACACAGCGTTTCTGCGCCGCTTCCAGTTCCTCGCGTGAGTGCTTGGCGTCGGACTTCGCTTCGGTCGCGGCATTGAGCTGTCGTTTGAGTTCAGCAGCGGCGTTTTTCGAGACCTCACTCTCGGCCCGCAAGGCCTTTACCTCCTCCTTCAACTTTTCGGACGCTGACTTCGCCTCGGTCAGCTCCGCCGCCGTGCGCTCGATGCTCCCGGCATCCACCGCGAGCTTTCGATGCACGAGGACCTTCGGCACGGCGCCAGCAGTCGCGGGGATGACCAGCGAACTACGGCAAGTCGGACAGTCGATTTCCAGCCCGGAGGCGGTTTCATCGACGGCGATGCGCTGTTTGCACTCGGGGCACTCGAATTTGATGTCGGCCATAGAGAAATATAAGAGCGGAAAGGGCCGGGTGGTCCGGCAGGACATGGAGCTAGCATCGGGACACCGGAGGGGGAAGGAAGAATTAAATCGCCGCTTGGCACCGCGGGATTTCCCCGCCAGTTTCCGCGCCGTGATTGTACCAACCAACCTAGGCGGGCTCCCGCTCGAATTGCCCGAGGGGAACTTCTCCGCCTACATTTTCGACTGCGACGGCACGCTCGCGGACACGATGCCCACCCACTACCGGGCATGGCGGACGGCCCTCGGCGAACACGGCGAGAATTTTACGGAGGCGATGTTTTACGAACTGGGCGGCGTCCCCACTGCACGCATCGTGGAGATCATCAATGAACGCCACGGCCTGTCTTTGCCGGTGGAGCAGACGGTCAACCATAAGGAGTCCATCTTCCTCGAGTTGAGCCCTTCGATCGCGGCCATTGAGCCCGTCGTCGCGATCGCGAAATCCATCGCAGGCCGGCTCCCGATGGCGGTCGCCTCGGGTGGACATCGGCACATCGTGATGAAGACGCTTCGCGCGATCGGCATCGCCGACCTCTTCCAGGCGATCGTCACTTCAGAAGATTACAAACGCGGAAAACCGTCGCCCGATCCTTTTTTGGAGGCCGCCCTTCGGCTCGGCGTGCAACCGGAGCGTTGTCTTGTTTTTGAAGACACTGCGACCGGCATCGCCGCCGCCAAGGCTGCCGGCATGCAATACGTCCTCGTGCCTCCGCCGCCGCGGCATTGACGAGGGCCATGAGGGAAATCGATTCTCGCCGCGCGAGCGCGCCGCGGCGGCGAGCCTGACCTCGATCGGATTTTCCATGGCCCGCAGCACGCTCCTCGTCACTCTCAAAGAATCGTTTGGATATGATTCCTTCCGGCCGTTGCAGGAAGAGATCATCAACGATGCGCTCGCCGGCCGGGACGTGTTCGCGCTGCTCCCCACCGGTGGCGGCAAATCGCTCTGTTTTCAGCTCCCTGCCCTCTTGCGCGATGGCCTGACGCTGGTCGTCTCGCCGCTGATCGCGTTGATGAAGGACCAAGTCGACGCGCTCGTCACCGCCGGCATTTCGGCGACGTATCTGAATTCGACGCTCGGGGAAAAGGCGTCGAAGGAACGACTGCGCGGCCTGTATAACGGAGACTACCGGCTTCTTTACGTGGCTCCCGAGCGCCTGATGGCGCCGACCTTTCTCGAACGATTGCGCGAGTGGAACGTGACGCTCGTCGCCATCGACGAAGCGCACTGCATCAGCGAATGGGGCCACGATTTCCGCCCCGAATACCGGCAGATCGCCACGCTGCGCGGACAGCTTCCGGGAGTGCCATTCATGGCGCTCACCGCTACGGCCACCGACCGCGTACGGGCGGACATCGTCGAGCAACTTCATCTCCAGGACGCGCGCTGCTACGTCGCGAGTTTCAACCGCCCCAACCTCGCCTACCGGGTGTTGCCGAAGGAGGACGGCTACGGCCAGACGCTGCGTTTTATCCGCAATCGCCGGGGCGAATGCGGTATCGTCTATTGCTTCAGCCGCAAGAGTGCCGAGGGACTCGCGGAAAAGCTCACCGGCGACGGAATCGCCGCGAGGCCTTACCACGCCGGCTTGAGCGACACGGTGCGGTCCGAAAACCAGGAACTTTTCCTGCGGGACGAGGTGCGCGTGATCTGCGCGACCGTCGCCTTCGGCATGGGCATCAACAAACCCAACGTGCGTTTCGTGATCCACTACGAACTGCCCAAGAACATCGAAGGCTACTACCAGGAAACCGGACGCGCCGGGCGCGACGGTCTGCCGGCCGATTGCCTGCTTCTTTTCAATCCCGGCGATGCCGTGAAGCAGACGCATTTCATCGACGAAAAGCCCTCCGACGAAGAGCGCCGAATCGCCCGCGCGCAGCTCCAGCAAATGGTCCACTACGCCGAATGCGCGCTGTGCCGGCGCGCTGAGTTGCTGAGCTATTTCGGCGAGGTTTTTCCTGAGCCAAACTGCGGTTCGTGCGACAACTGCCTCGCCCCGCGCGAGACGTTCGACGGCACCGTCGCCGCGCAAAAATTTCTCTCGAACGTCTGGCGCACCCGCGATGCCTCGTTCACGAAAAGCGCCACCTTCGGCCTGAACCACCACATCGAAGTCCTCACCGGCGCCGACACCGACCGCATCCGCAAGTGGCGGCATGAACAACTGAGCACCTACGGCATCGGAAAGGAACACTCGCGCCTCGACTGGCAGGCGATCGGTCGCGAACTGATCCGCCTCGGATTCCTGCGACAAACCGACGGCGAATTCCCAACTGTCGAGATCACCGAGGAAGGGCTTCGGCTGCTGAAAGAGCGGCGCAGCTTGCAACTCACCCGCCCGCCCGTGCGCGCGAAAGGCCGCGCCGGTCGCGACGAAACGCCGGGCACGCGACGCGCGAGGCGCACGGGCGAAATCGCGTGCGACGAAGCCCTGTTCGAGCAACTCCGCAAGCTGCGACGCGAAATCGCCGACGCGCGGAACGTTCCGGCATACGTCATCTTCGGCGACGTGACGCTCCGCGAAATGGCGCGCGACTATCCCACCGACGAGGGGGCGCTCGCGAATGTGACCGGCGTCGGCGGAAAAAAGCTCGAGGAGTTCGGCGCGCAGTTCATGGACGCGATCACCAAATATCTCCGCGAAAATCCGCGGCAGGCATTTCTCGACTGAGCCGCGCTACGGCGCCTTTAGGCTCGCGACGTATTCGAGGATGTCGCGGATTTCGCGTTTGGTCAGGAGGTCGCCCAAATTCGGGATCATTCCGCTCGGCGCGATTTCGCGGGACTTGATTTCCGCCTTGGCGACCGTCACGGGAGCGACGCCGGGCACCGGCAATTGCAAGGTGACCTGATCGGCGGTCTCGGCCTTGATCACGCCCGCCTGCATGTCGCCGTTCTTGAGCGTGACGAGCACGGACTGGAATCCTTCAGCGATCTGGGCGTTCGGCGCGATCATCGATTCGAGGAGATACTTGCGATCCTTTTTCGAAGCGATGCCGGTGAGGTCCGGGCCCGCGTCGCCGCCACTGCCGCTGACTTTGTGGCAGCGAAGACAGGCCGCGACGGCGTGTTCCTTGAACAGCTTCTCGCCCACCTCCTTGTTCCCGCCGAGAAGAGTCGGAGCGAACGCGGCGAGCGGGTCGCCTTTCGGCAGGCCCGACTTATAGGCGTCGAGCTTCGCCTTCACTTCGGGCGATTTGCGCTGCTCGGCCGCTTCGAGCAGTTCGAGCTGCACTTCGCCGGGGATTTTTCCCGCGATAAAGTCGTCGAGTAAACCGGCGAGCGCCTTGTCGGCCGCCGCGCTTTTCAAGCTGGCGAGCGCGGTGAGAACGGCCTGCTTTTCGGGAATCGCCGCATCGCCGAATGCGCCGGCGAGTTGGGCGGCGGCTTCGTCGGGATTGAGCTTGCCGAGCATGGTGCTCGCCGCGACACGCAACGATGCGTCCTTGTCCGTGAGGACGAGTTTGATCGCTTCGGAGAGTTTCGGATCGTTGAAAGCCGAGAGCGTTTCGAGCGCCCTGGCGCGAATCTTGGCGGCGACCTTCGAGTCTCCGACGAGGCCGACCAATTGCGCGCCTTCGGACTTCATGCCGAGCGCGGAAACGGCGTCGATCGTGGCGATGCCGAGGTCGGTGGATTTGGCGGTGAGGAGCTTCGGCAGCACGGACTTCAGCGCGGCGCCAGCGACCGCGGCGTCCCGGCCGGGCAGCGGGCGGAACACACCGGCGACACGGTCGCGCGGGGTGGGCGTTGGCCAGGACGCGAGGAAATTCATCGCTTCGATTCGCAGGCCGTCCGGGTTCGTTTCGTCGGCGGCGTATTTGGCGAGAGCCGCGGCGTTGCCGGCGCGGAAGTTCGCGTTGATGACCCGCATCATGAGTTGCTCGTCCTTGTCGGGCGTGGTGATGAGTTTGGCGAGATCGCCATACGCGCCGCTGATCCCGGCATCATTGATGGCGCGGGCGGCTTCCTTCACGAGGAGCGGATCTTTGTCGGCGAGGAACTGTGCGACTTCGGGTTTTTCCAAACGCCGCTCGGCGAGCAGCACCGCGAGGCGAACGCTCGGCGACTCGTCCTTGGCGGCGGTGGCGAGCAGTTTTGCATCGTTGAAGGCGACGAGCGCCATGACGCCCGCGTGCCGGATGAACTGATCCTTGTCCGCGTTGTCGCGCAGCATTTCCAAAAGCGGTGAAGCGGCGCGGAGGTCGCCCAATTTTCCGAGGCCCATCGCGGCGAAAAAGCGCACGCGCAGGTTCTCGTCTTTCAGCGCTTTCACGAACGCGTCGGAAGCCTTGGCTACCATTGCGTCACCGAGAATCCGAAGGGTCTGGGCGCGCACCTCGGCGTCTTTGTCAGCGGCGAGCGCCAGGAGCGGGATGAGTTGGGCATTGGCCGCCGCCGATTTGTAGGCGGCGAGCCGCGTGACGTGTCCCGCGCCCCAGATCGCGTGAAGGCGTCCGAGTGGGTCGGTGCCTTTGGCGGCGACCGCGAGGAACTGGCCGAGCGCGTCGGGCTTGGCCGCGAGCGCCCATTGCGCCTGAAGACGGATGCGCTGGTCGGGATAGGAGAGCAGTTTGGCGAGTTCGGCGCTGCTGCGTTGCTTGAAGCCTTCGTCGAGGAGCTTCTTCACTTCGTTTACCTGCGCCGCCTGCTGCTGCAGAGCTTCGGCGTGTTGCATCTGGAAAATGCGCCCGCGGCCCGTGCCCTCCCAACCTTCACCCCATTCGCTGAAATACATTTTCGAGTCCGGCCCGAAATCGACATCCGTCGCCTGGACGCTGCCGACGAATTGCTTCTGCTGCCCGTCCGGCGAAAAGTCCGCGCCGTTCGGTTTCACCTTCCACGAAGTGATCGCGCTTCGAGCGCTCGATCCCTTGAAACCGCACACGAAGAAGGTGTCCGCATATTCGGCGGGCAGGCCCGTGCCGGGATAATGCGCCACGCCGCTCGGGCCATCGGGGATATTCATGATGGGCGAGAGGACGTAATAGGGCGTGCCCGTCTTGCGGGGCTCCCAGATTTTCTCGGCGAGCCACGGGTTCCGATCCTTGCCGACCGGGTTGTGCTGCCAGCCGACGCGCCAGCCGCTTTCGCCGCCCTCGACGATGTAAACCCAGCGTTCGCGGTCGCCCTGGTCGGAGTCATTATCTCCGGTGAAAAGATTGCCCTGATCGTCAAAGGCCAACTCCTGGGGATTCCGAAGCCCGCGATATACCGCCTCCATGTGCGAGCCATCGGGCTCGCAGCGGAAAACCGCGCCTTCATCCGAGAAGGCCAGCGTCTTGCCCTCCTTGGTCTTCACGTAGGCGCCACGGTCGCCGAACGAAAAATACAGCCGTCCATCGGGACCAAGGATCAGCCCGTGCATGTCGTGCCCGGTGAAGCTGAAACGCACGCCGTAGCCGAAGCTGAGCGACTCCCGCTTCTCGGCTTTGCCGTCCTTGGTCGTGCCGTTGAAGAGCCAGAGGTTTGGCATGTTCGTACACCAGACTTTTCCATCGTGCGCGAGCACGCCGGAGTTGATGCCGTCGAGCAAGGTGTTCATGCCGGCGGCGTATTCGCTGGAAGTGTCGGCTTTGCCGTCGCCGTCCTTGTCCTCGACGAGTCGGATGACTTCCGTCTCGATCTGGAGCTTCTGCCACTCGTCGGGGAAGTTTTTCTTGATGCTCGCGATGCGATCGTCGGTCGTCCGCGATGCGAGATCGTCTTCCAGCATGAACATGTAGTGCCGGATATCGAGCGTGCTCGTCCGGTAACGATAGGTCTCGGCGGCAAACAGGCGTCCGTGTTCGTCGATGGAAAACGCCACGGGATTTCCGAGAAGCGGTTCCGCTGCCCATTTACTGACGCTGAATCCGGCCGGGATCTGGAACTTTTTCATCGCCTTTTCCGGCTCATCGGACGCGGGCGCGAGATGGGGCGCGGGGACCCGCTCGGGCGCCTTCAATCCCGTCTTCCCCGGAGCGGCGGCCGAGATTTCGGCGCCCGAAAGCAGCGGGGACCCGGCGAGAAGCGCAGCGATGGACGAAGCGAGGGGGCGGAGGTGGGAGGAGATAGACATGGCGCGCGGATGTTAGGCACGGCACGATCCACGGCAACTCGTTTGAACAACAAACGGGGCCAATTGTCTTATCCCACCAATCAAACATGAAACCCCTTGCCTTCCCGAAACCCCTCGCCACCACCATCGCCGCAATCCTCCTCGCCTTACCCGCCATGGCGCAGGACGCGGAAAAGCCCACGCTGAAGGTCGATCCGGTTCCGGTCGTTCCGCAGTTGGGATTTGTGACGTCCTTCGCGCCGATCGTAGACAAGGTGTCGCCGAGTGTCGTCACGATCTCGACCACCAAAATGGTGAAAGGCGGCACACCACCGCTCACCCGCGGAAATCCGCTTTTCAACGACCCGCAATTCCGGCGTTGGTTCGGCCTGCCCGATTCCGGTGACGAGGAGGATACGACCCCGAAACGCCGCCCGAAATCCGACAAGACGGATAAGACTGACAAACCTCATCGCGAAGATCTCGGACTCGGCTCCGGCGTGATCGTGAGCCCGGAAGGTCACATCCTGACGAACAACCACGTGGTGGAAGGCGCCGATGAGATCAAGGTGAAGATCGGGACGAGCAACCACGAATATATCGCGAAAAAAATCGGGACCGACCCGGATGCGGATATCGCTGTTTTGAAGATCGAAGGCGCCAAGGATCTGCACGCCATCACCTTCGCCGACAGCGACAAGGTGCGCGTGGGAGACGTGGCCATCGCCGTCGGTAATCCATTCGGTTTTACGCAGTCGGTGACGATGGGCATCGTGAGCGCGCTCGGGCGCGGCGTGCGCGAACTCGATCTGAACTACCAGAACTTCATCCAGACCGACGCGTCGATTAACCCCGGCAACTCCGGCGGCGCGCTCGTCGATGCGGAAGGCCGCCTCATCGGGGTCAATACTGCCATCTTTAGCCGCACCGGCGGCAATCAAGGCATCGGTTTTGCGGTCCCGGGCAACCTTGCTCGGAGCGTGATGGATAGCATTTTGAAAAATGGCCGCATGGTGCGCGGCTTTCTCGGGATTTCGCTGCAACCGCTGAGCGAGGATCTCGCAAAAGCATTCAAACTCGATGGCGACACAGGCGCCCTCGTCGGCGACGTGACGAAGGATAGCCCGGCGCAAAAGTCCGGCATCAAGAGTGGTGACGTGGTGATCGAGGTCGGCGGAAAGAAGGTGGCCGACCCGCGGGAACTGCAACTCGCCGTGGCCGGCTATGCGCCTGGCACCGATGTCGAGATCAAGTACCTGCGCGAGGGCAAGGAACAGAATGTGAAGGTAAAGCTCGGTGAACGCCCTTCCCGAAATGAAGTCGCGAAGGCGGGACCCGCTAGTGACGATCCGGACGTGCTCGATGGAGTGACCGTCGCCGACCTCGACAAGGAATCCCGCACGGCGCTCGCCCTTCCCGATACGACGTCCGGCGTCGTCGTCACGCAAATCGATCCTGAGTCACCGAGCTACGCTGCCGGCGTGCGCAAGGATGATGTGATTCACGAAATCAATCGCGAACCCGTCACCAACCAGCAACAGGCCGTCGACCTGAGCGAGAAAGTGAAAAAGGAGAAGAAGGTGTTGCTGCGCGTTTCGACCAAAGGCGTGAGCCGCTTCGTCGTGGTGACGCCCAAGGAGTAAGCCCCGCCGATCAGCGGACGTCTTCGAGCCAATTCACGACCTTAAAGCCGGACATCAAGTCTGCGTTGTCCGCGAGTGCTTCATCGTAGTGGATGCCGCCGCTGCCGGTGACCGAGATGGTACGCGCGATAAACGATCCGACCAATTCCGGGCCGGAGTGCGCGGTCAGATCGTGCCCCGGCGCATAGATCGTGCACATGATCGTCCCGGGGGGAGCAATATCGATGGTGCGTGTGACGCCGATCGCAGGATTGACGCCGTAAATCTGAACGTTCGCGGCCCGATTGTTCTGATTGTCGATGTCGCTCGCTTTCATCGAAAGGCTGCCTTCGAGGTAAAACTTCGCCACGACGCCGGGCATGACGGTGATCGTTCCCGTCATTTGCCCCGGCACCCAGATTTCCGCATAAGTGGAACCGACTCCCGCGCCGGGGCTGATGGTGAGATTGCCCGAAAGTTGCGCAAGTTTCGCGCGCGTCGGGCTACCGACGGAACCGGCGGTGATGGTTTCACTCGCGACACAGGTCACGGGCGTTGAAGGAGACGGCGACCACGTCGGAACCAGCACCGGCGGGAGTTCCTGTACGATGTCATTTTGGATACCGCCGTGAAGATTTCCGGCAGGAGCAACGCTTCCCCCGTTGGTAGCGACATCTCCGTAGATATCGCCGGAGGCGCCGAAGACCGTGCCGTTGGTCGCGACGTCTCCGTGGGTCTGGCGTTTTGAAACGTCGTAAATTCCACCCGTGGACTTTGCCGCATCCCGCGAGTCGAAGCTATCGACGACACCGCCGCTCCCGGGCACCGAAACGTCCTGCGCGGCGATCATCGCGGCGGAAAATGCCGTGACTGGCTTGACGACCACCTCGATGAGCCTCGATGCAAACGGTGCGGCGGCAGCACCGCCTCTCCGGTTCCAATTCAAGCTGAGTTGGCGCAACGCATTGTCGAACTTATCCGTGCCGACACGGCGCATCGGGAGGTCGGCCATCCCGACGGAGCGGATGCGGTACCACTGAGTCCCAGCACTCGTCTTCAGCGAAGCGGGCGCGTCGATGGTCACGTCGCTGTAGAGATGCGTGCCACCTTCGCCCCCGTGCTGGAGCATGGGTTCGGTCGGACGAAACCAACGTGCGGTCACCACCCCACCAGCCCCCGTATCCGTCCCCGTGGCCGGGGCAAACGAGCCGTAAATGTTTCCGTCTTGATCGATCGGCACGCCCCAGTTCGGCGTCCAATCAGCATTTGGCGAGGTGAGCGCGTTTTCCGAATCGCTCCAGAGGGCATGCGTCGGGAGGGTCGCACGGAGTTGAAGCACCGCGAGATCCGCGCCGGCCTCAGCCGCGAGGATGGATTCATTCCAACTTGCCGATTGAAACGTCGCTCGATGACGATCGGCGACGAGCGCGATCAAACCAGCCGCGACCAGTGCGAGGACGGTGATCGTCATCATCGCCGTGATTAAGGCGCTGCCAGACAATGATGATTCGCGACGTGTTTTCATCTTCCTGTGCGCCTGCCCGTCATCGTGATCACCGGCGGCGGAGTCGAACCGACTGGGAGCGGCGAGAGTGCGTTCCGGAGGGCCATTTCGGTGCTCAGGATTGTGGCCGACCGACCGTCGGCGTCAGTCAGCGCTCCCATCCCGAAGCGGCCCGCATAAGTGAGGTCCAGTCGCACCGCGCGCAGGGTCGTGCCTGCCAGGAGCGGAGAAAAAACCGGCTGAAAATCGGCGACATTTTCGGCCAGCACGACCTGGACGCCCCCGGCTTGCCGGACGAAATCCGCTCCATTCAGAGAATAGGTGACCCGGACGCGGTCACCGGGTGCGCCGTAAACGACCGTGCGCGCCGCCGTGACCGCGGGATCAACTGGTATTCCCGCAGGAGCGTAATCGGCGGGAAGATCGATCTGGAGCTGAGTGCCGCCGCCAAGGACGGCTACATCGAGAGCGTTTCGCAGGTCGCGTCGAATGTAATCCGCGATTCGCACCTGGGCGTTGAGTGCCGCCGAATAGCCGCGCGCCGACCATAGGCTCTTTTGCATCGCCACCGATGCGACCACCAGGACGCTCATCGCCATCGCAAATACGGCCATGCCGACCAACAATTCCGCGAGCGTAAAACCCGCGCACGACCGGGGATCCCGATGAGCGGCTTTCATCGTTCGATTCCTCCCTTTGCCATGATGGTTAAAGTCTCGCGCATGCGCGTGCTCCCGTTCGCTCCCGTCCACTGCGTTCGGATGGTGACGGCTACGGCATTGGTTTCGGTGCGCTGCGTCGTGTTTGTGGAAAGAACGGTCGTCGAGCCGTTGGTATTCCGGCGAACGCTGTTACTGGCCGCGCCTGTCGGCGGATAGTCCACCACGTTCACCTGTTCGACGAAGCCGGGCAGCGTCGTTCCCGCCGTATTTGGGTTCACCAGCAGCGCCGCCGCGATGGCGCCAGAGTCGGTGATCTGAGCCCAGGTCGCGCGCCGGATTCCGTCGACCCTCTCCTGGACGGCGTGTGTCGCCAGCGCTGTTTGATGCGTGGATCGTAATTGCAGGAGGACTCTCGAATTAAGCGCCACCACCCCGCCGATGCCGATCCCAAGGACCCCAAGCGCAACCAGCGCCTCCGCGAGCGCCCACCCCGCAGCGGTGCGGGACGATCTCGCGAAGGGACGACAAACGTGAAGACGGTCGAAGCAGGGCTCCATCATCGGAATTTCCGGGACGAGAGTAGCAACACCGATGCCGCACGGAGAACGAACTTTGCCCCCAGTTCCATCGTGGTGCATAATCGCACCCCGCATGAGCGCCATCGAGACCCAGGGACTGACAAAAGTTTATCGCACCTACAAAAAGGCTCCCGGCCTTTGGGGCGCGGTCAAGGGGCTTGGCAGGCGCGATTACGAGGATGTGCGAGCGGTAGACGGGGTGACTTTTTCGATCGAGGAAGGCGAGTTTGTCGGATTCCTGGGGCCGAATGGCGCTGGGAAAACAACGGTCCTCAAGATGCTCTCCGGCCTGCTAAATCCGACGGAGGGGACCGCGAAGGTGCTCGGCTTTGTGCCCTGGGAACGAAAGGACGCGATGAAGCGGCAGTTCTCCCTGCTCATGGGGCAGAAAAACGCGCTCTGGTGGGATCTGCCAGCGCGCGAGTCGCTCGAACTCAACCGGGCCATTTACGGGATCGATCAAAAGAAGTTTCGCCACATCGTCGGCGGTCTCACCGAGCTGCTCGATGTGAAGGACAAGCTCGACGTCATGGTCCGGGAACTCTCGCTCGGAGAACGCATGAAGATGGAACTCATCGCCGCCCTGCTGCATTCGCCACGCGTGCTTTTCCTCGATGAGCCGACGATCGGGCTCGACGTCACTTCCCAGAAGAAGGTCCGCGAGTTTCTGCGCCTCTACAATGCTGACCACCGCATCGTCACCATGCTCACGAGCCACTACATGCAGGACATCGAGGAGCTCTGCCAGCGAGTCATCATCATCGACTCCGGACGCATCTTTTTCGACGGTCCGCTCGACGCCATCATCGACCGCTTTGCCACTCATAAAATCCTCGATCTGACCTTCACCGGCACGAACTCCTTCGACTTCGCGCCGTTCGGCGAGATCCTCGAACGAACTCCGCAAAGCGTGCGACTGAAGGTGCCGCGGGTGAAGGTGACAGAGGCCTGCCGCGCGCTCCTCGCCGGATGCACGGTGACCGACATCAGCGTGAAGGAGCTCCCGGTCGAAGAGATCATCCGGCAGCTTTTTCACCATCAGGCGGGGCTCTAGAAACGCCGAATCATCGCGGCCCGTAAATCCTGGGCATACGACGGGTTCACCTCAAACATCGACGCAGCAAATGTGCCGAGCGTCGTCGCGTCCGCATACGGCACGACCTCCACAAAGCCGACATCCATGAGCGCATTGAGAATGTCCACCAAATCCTCGGCAGCCAGTTTCGTATGTTCGATCACTTCCGATCCAGCGGTGCCGGTGGAAAAATCAATTGCGCGCAAGACCGTGCGTTCGCGGCCGGAAAGCTTGATCTGTTTCATATCGACGTCCCATCCAGAGAGAGCAGCATGCACGCCTCAAAGGCAGCGGATTTGGATTAATTCACGACCGCAATTCAGCGCTTGCCGATCCTCGCTGTGGACGTAGCAATTGTAAGTATGAGCACGTTGCGTCCAACCTCTGCCAAGATCATCCAGCACTCTGAGGGTCTAGGCGCCCCCTGCGCTTCGGAAGTGCGGCGACGAGCCAAGGAGCTTGCCTACCTCGCCGGTCGGGAGGAGTTCACGGATGAAGATTGGCGACAGGCGAAGGTCGAGCTCCACGGAGGGCACCCCGCTACCTCCGAGAACGATGAAAATGAGATGGTCATCCTCGTATCGGAACACGATGGCGTGGTCACCGACATCGGCCATCACGTCGAGAATATGCTGCCGGAGGACGCCGGAAACATCGTCGCAGAGCTCTATGCCGAAGGAATGGACGAAGCCGTCCATGAGCAGATGCTAGCTGCCCGCGGCGAAGAGTTGCGCGAAGACGCCGCTGACGAGTAGCGCAGGCGCCATTGCCCGGCGTTCGCCGCGGGTGGAGGGACCCCGCCCGCCTTTTCGCGATGTTCGTTGTTTCCCTGATGCCGGCTTTCCTGCTCTCAATGTCTTCGTGCCCGATCATCCCATCCGCTCCATCCCTGACACACCAGACACGCCGTTCGACGTCTCGCTTCGACCACCGATGTTCAGCGAGTTCGCCGGGCAGGAAAAGGTCTGCCAGCGACTCGAATTAATGGTGCAAGCCGCGCAACAACGCGGCGACGTGCTGGAGCACATCCTCCTCAGCGGCCCTCCGGGCCTCGGAAAAACGACACTCGCCCACATCATCGCCAATGCGATGGGGGTCGGCATCAAGAACACCAGCGGTCCCACGATCGAGAAGGCCGGCGATCTCGCCGGATTACTGACCACGCTCGAACGCGGGCACGTCCTGTTCATCGACGAGATTCACCGGCTCCAACCCGCGATCGAGGAGTATCTCTACCCAGCGATGGAAGACTACAAACTCGACATCATGATCGACCAGGGACCACAGGCGCGGAGCATCCAGCTGAATCTGCCAAAATTCACGCTCATCGGAGCCACCACCCGCGCCGGTATGATCAGCGCGCCGTTGCGCTCGCGTTTTGGCATGAACTGCCGCCTTGATTATTACACCGCTGGTGAGCTGCAAACGATCGTGGCTCGCAGCGCGGGTCTCATCGACATCGCCATCGAGGCCGACGGCGCCCTCGAAATCGCCGCCCGTTCGCGCGGCACACCTCGCATCGCGAACAATCTCCTGAGATGGGTGCGCGATTATGCCCAGGTCCGCGCCGGCAATCGCGTCACGCGCGACGTCGCCGACGCCGCCCTCACCATGCTCGACATCGACGCAGATGGATTCGATGAAATGGACAAGCGCATCCTGGAGGCACTCATCCACAAGTTCAGCGGCGGCCCGGTCGGCCTCAGTTCGCTGGCCGTCGCCATCGGCGAGGACGCAGGCACGCTCGAAGACGTCAACGAGCCGTATCTCATCATGCAAGGCTACATTAAACGCACCCCGCAAGGTCGAGTCGCGTTACCCGCCGCCTACGCAAAACTCGGGGTGAGCATGCCAAAACGCAACGGGGACCTATTCGCTTAATCGAGCCGTATCACTGCTCAGGAGCGGACGATTCGAGCCCTCAAAGGCGACGACATCGCGGCGTTCGTTCAGAGTGGATTCCGCTCAATCCACCTCGGCCCTTGTCCGGAAAGTCCACCCGCAGTTTAAACATTTGAGCATTTGCCAAACTTCAGACGCCGTGCGACTTACCGGAGCCCTTCGGCGCACGGCCCCCCTTAAGACCGAATCCGATTCAGGACTGTGCGTTTTTTCTCCATCCGTCCATAAAACTCCTCATGAATAAATTGCGCCTCCTCCCATTGCGCTGCCTTACCGCCATTTTCTTCGCACTGGCGTGGGCCGTGCCGGCCAATGCGTTCATCGATCTGAACAACGACGGCATCCCGGATATCTGGGCGATGAAATACGGTCCGGCAGCACTCGATCCGAATGCAGACCCAGATGGTGACGGGAAAACAAACCTCGCGGAGGCCATGGCTGGCACCAACCCACTCGACGCGGGTGCGCTCATCAAGATCAGTGCGATGTCACTCGAAGTGGACGGCTTGCACCTGTCCTTCCCCACTCTCATGGGAAAACGTTACGTGGTGCAAAGCTCGCCTTCGCTTTCGACCCCGGTCTGGACCAACGAAGGCTCGCTGATCTCCGGCACCGACGGCGATGTGATCGCCGTCGTGAGCGGCACTGGAGCAACACAAAGGTTTTACCACGTCTACGTACAGGACGCCGACTCCGACAATGATGGCGTCAGTGATTGGGAAGAAATGGCCCTCGGATTCGACCCGTTCGACTCCCACTCCAATGGCTCCGGCGCGCCCGATGATTTGACTACGCTGACGACGGCACTACAGGCCGTCAATGTCATCAGCATCACACCGGGGGTTGGCACCGTCGCCGAACCGCCCGCGGCAAACGTAAGCACCGGTCGCGCGACGTTCGTGGTCACGCGGGCAGGAAACCTCAATGCGATCACCGCGACTTATTCCGTCAGCGGATCGGCTACACCCGGGAGCGATTACGTGGCATTGAGCGGCTCCGTCGCGTTTGGCATGGGGCAACGCTCGGCGACCATCGAAGTGACGCCGCTGTTCGACAACGTGAACGAGTCGACCGAGTCCCTGATCGTTTCAGTCACTGCAAACGCAGCGTATACCGTCGGATTTCCGGCGATCGCCGCGGTGCTGATCGCGGATAATGTGCAACCGAACGGGACGGGACTGATGGGACAGTTTTGGGAAGAGGGCTCGACGGTGCTCAGCCAAACGGTGCTCCCGGGCTTTACAGGGACGACCGCGGCACCGACCCTGTTTGCGGGCCTGAATGATACCAATACCTTTTGGGCCAGTGGCGCAAAGCCCGTCCCGACGATCGGCGCGGATGGTTATTGGTCCAGCCGCTGGACCGGCGAAGTGCTCCCGGCATTTTCGCAGATTTACACCTTCTTCCTCGAAACCAATTTTGCCGGCCGCCTGTACGTCGGCGGGCAACTCGTGGTCAACAACTGGCCCCCGACCACGGTCATTAAATCCTCCGGCACCACATCGGTGAGCAACGGATCGAGCAGCCAGGTCGCCGGCACCATCGAATTGGTCGCCGGCGTTCGTTATCCGATCGTGCTGGAACACTACCAGGATGGAGGTGGCGGCCGCTGTTACTTCTACTGGTCGAGCGCAAATCAAGCGAAGGAGTTCGTCCCTGCGAGCCGCCTTTTCCCGAACATGCCGCCGCAGATCCTCAGCGCGACGGAAGTGGTCCTTTTGAAAAATAGCGGTGCGTTTTCATACCAAATCTCCGCGAGCGGCAGCCCGACCAGCTTCAGCGCGTCGAACCTCCCCACAGGCTGGACATTCAATCCGAGCACCGGGATCATCAGCGGCAGCCCGACCGAAGTCGGGGCGTGGCAGATCCCGATGGGTGCGACCAGCGCGAACGGATCGGGAGCGGCGTTGTTGAATCTGACCGTCATCGATACCGGTGGCGCGATCACCCGCGAAGTTTGGGCCGGCACATATTCGAGCGTCGCGGCTCTTCCTCTGGCGACCACGCCCGCCACGACTTTGCTGACCGCGCTCGAAGGTCCGCAAAATCCGGGCGGAGGCGATTACGGCTCCCGTCTCCGTGGATACGTGACCGCGCCCGTCACCGGTGCATATCAATTCTGGCTGGCGGCATCCGATGCCGCAGAATTGTGGATATCCGATGACGACGACCCGGCGAACCTTTTCCAACGAGCCGCAACGTCCGGCCCGACCGCTTACCGCGAATGGGCGAATGTGAACGCGGGCAAAGCTGCGCTCCTCTGGCTGAAGGCCGGACTGCGTTATTACATCGAAGTCCGCCATGCGGATGTCGGCGCGGATGGACATGTCTCCGTCGGGTGGCTGAAACCCGGACAAACCGGGACGGTGGCCAGCGAAGTGGTGCCCGGATACGCGTTATCGCCATGGGTGCAACCTGTCGCGCAGTCCGGCGAAAGCACGCTTTACACGACCAGCATGAGCGCGCAAGGCGAGTCGGTGACGAACGGCTACGGCACGGGGACCTTGCTGTTGAGCGCCGACGAAACGATCGCAACCGTCTCGTTCACGTACAGCAACCTCACCACGCCAGTCGCGGCGAAACACGTCCACTCCGCCGCGCAC
>JAYTDO010000159.1:0-1573 GCA_043735935.1 Chthoniobacteraceae bacterium | reverse complement strand
AACGTGTTTCCCTTCTGCACCTCCCGGATCGCCTGGCAAACGTCCTGGGCGGAGGTTTGCTTGAGCAGAAAGCCCACCGCACCGGATTCGATGGCGTTGGTGACATACGCGTCATCACTGTGCGCGGAGAGGATGATTATTTTGGTGGCGGGAAAATTTTTGCCAATCTGCCGGGTGGCCTCCAGTCCGTTGAGCAGCGGCATGGCGATGTCCATCAACACCACGGCGGGGCGGAGCTTCTTCACCAGGGCGACGGCTGCGCGGCCGTCCGCCGCTTCGCCGACCACTTCGAGGTCGGCCTCGAGTTCGAGCATCTTGCGGAAGCCTTCGCGCACGATGGTATGGTCGTCGGCGAGCAGCACAGTGATTCGTTTCATAAGTCGGTTCAGGTTTAGGGGCGAGTGAGATTAGGATTAAGATTATGAGGAAAAACCTGCGATATGCTCCGCGTCTGGGATATCCTCACCCCTCACCCCGGCCCTCTCCCCGTTGAGGGGAGAGGGAGTCGCGACAGTAGGTTTTGTTCCAAATGACACCCTGCGCCGCGTTCGTATCGTTTCGGTTGTTTGAGCAGAGCAGGCCGGAAGGGTGCCAACGCGGCGACGCGCTGCCACCGCGCCCCCTCTCCCCTCAACGGGGAGAGGGCCGGGGTGAGGGGTGAGATGATTCGCAGCGCCTACCCACATGGAATTTTGAAAGTGACTCACAATCCTAATCAGTTTTCTTGGTTGCTGCGGACTTCTTCAATGCCCTCTTCGCACGAGTCTGGCCGAGCGGAATGCTCACGGCGATCTCCGTGCCGGCCCGGCGCGCGGAGGTGACCTTGAGCGTGCCGCCCACGTAGCTCGCCCGCTCACGCATGCTGAGCAAGCCCAGGCCAGCCTTCCCGTTCTGGGTATTCGGATAATTCTTCTTCGGGTCGAAGCCGATCCCGTCGTCTTTGATCGTCAACTGCACGCCGCCGCCATGCTTCGTCAGTTGCACCGTCACGTGACGGGCGCGGGCGTGCTGCCCCACATTCTTCAAGGCCTCCTGGAGGATGCGGTAAAGCGTCAGCTCGATGTCGGACGGCAGACGCCTGTCCAACTGCAAACTGGTCAGCCTCAGCGCCACGCCCGCCCGCTCCGCAAACTCCGTGCTCACGTCGCGCATGAGGGCGACCAGCCCCAGCTCGTCCAAAATGCTGGGCCGTAAGTGACGCGAGATGCGCTCCACTTCGCTGGCCGCCTGGCCGAGCAGCTCACGGAGTTTGATCGCCTCCTTCCTGGCCATCCCGTCGTGCGGCGAAAGTTGATCCGCCAGCGTCTGGCAGCGCACGAGCACGGCGCAGAGCAGCTGAGTGATGTGGTTGTGCAATTCGAGCGCCACCCGTCCGCGCTCGGCTTCCTGCACCTGCACCACGCGGTGCGTCAAGGATCGCAGCATCTCCTCGGTGCGCCTTGCCTCCGTCATGTCCGTCACCACCAGACCGATGGTTCCGCGGTTGGAACCCTGCCCGGGCAGGGGACGGGCGGAGATTTGCGCCGGCATTTCCGTGCCACCGATGGCTTGGAGCAATACTTGGATCTTGGTG
>JAYTDO010000158.1:0-15464 GCA_043735935.1 Chthoniobacteraceae bacterium | reverse complement strand
TGCCTCCGAGCATGTGGCAGTTCATGCAAGCGGCCACGGGATGTTTCCAAAAGATGTCCTCGCCGCGTTTCGCGTCGCCGGCACTGAGCAACTCGGTCGCATCCGTTGCGGGAAGAAGTTCGCAAAGATTCACGTCGTCCCAAAATCCGTCCCCTTTCGCGACATGGAGAATGTTGATGCTGGCCTGGGTCCGCGCACCGCTGTTGAAAACGACCTCGACTCGCGTCCAATCGGCGTCGCGCGACAGAGTCTCCGTCTCGGCACGGCCGATGTGATCGTTGAGGCTGACTTTGCCTTTCAAGGCGTGCGCTTTCACCCAGCCGGAGAGTCGGTACTGCGTGTTTGGTTTCACGGGCACATCGGCGTGCAGGCTCGTGTCGGCATCCCCCAGCGTGATGCAACGAACACCCTTGCTGCCGCTGTGCGTCTGGCCTGGACCGGAAACCGTTTCCCATTTCGCCGTGTCGTTCGGCTCGCGTTTCCCGTAGTCGCGCCGAGTCCATCCGACCGGCAGACCGTCCGGCCCGACCGCTTCGAAGCCTGGATTCGGGAGAAGATTCGGCCCTTCGGTAAAGGATTCCGCCTGGTGTTTCTTCGAAAGGAGCCGCGTGGCTTCGTGCAGCCATTCGTCCTTCACGTTGACGGAATCGACGGCGAGTTTCCTGACCAGAGTCTGGAGTTGGGGCGTGGTCGGGAATTCGCTCAGCTTCACAAAAGCCGCGAGCCGGGTGGTGAGGTCCGCATCGCTCATCACGCCGCTGCCGAAGAACGCAGCCTGCGACTTCGCGTCGTCGCCGATCGCGCGCACCGCGTTGCGCCGGAGCCGCGCGTCCTTCGCATGGAGCGCGGCCTGGAGCGTGGCGTCGTCGAGCAGCCCAAGGCCTTGCAGCGACCACAGCGCGTGGATCGCGCCGACGTCTCCCGCATTCGCGACGACCATTTTTTTCAAAAGATCGCCCGCATCGGTTTTCTTCCCGTCGACGAGCAGGCGCTGGGCGGTCAGCCGCCAGTATTGAGTGTCCGAGTTGAGCGCGGCGACGAGATCCGCGCTCGATCCCGTCAGCGGCTTCACCTTCTCCGTCGGCGCGTCTTTCCACACGATGCGATAAATGCGCCCGCGTGAGTGATCGCGCAGATCGTTTTCGTGCGCGCCGCCGACGCCGGTCTTGGCCGCGTAACCGCCGCGTTCAACGCTCGGCGTGGGGTTGTGCTGGATGATGAAATTCTGCCAATCCGCAACCCAGATCGCACCGTCGGGCCCGACCTCGGCGTAAACCGGCGAGGTCCACTCGTCGGTGCTCGCGAAGATCGGCATGCCGTCGAGCGCCGTGAATCCCGCGCCATCCGGCCGCACGTCCATGACGTTGACCAGCTTCATGGTCGGTTCGCACACGAGCGCCTTGCCCTGATACCGCGCAGGGAGACGCGATGAATAAACGAACGAAGAACCGGCGGCGGCGGTGTAGCCTCCCATCACGTCCACCTGTCGGTAGTTCGGCGTGATCGGCCGCGCTTCGTTGACGACGTTGATTTTCTTCGCGCTCATCCCGCGCATCCCGGCCGGGAAGCGAGACGCCGGAATGCCGCCGAAGAAGATCGGCGCTCCATTCGCGGTGCCGCCGAATTGGTCACCCGCATCGTTGTATCCGTGCGCCCAGGTGTTGTTCGTGAACTGGTGCAGGAATTCGAGATTTTTCCCGTCGGCTGTGAAGCGATACGTGCCCATCCGGAAGTCGAGCGCCTTGCCGCCAACGGTGCCCTTAAACCCGTCGTAACCGTCCGAGCCGTAAATCCAGTTGTCGTAGCCGTAATGAAGATTGCCGACCTGCCCGTGCGTGTCGCCGAGATTCCAACCCGTCATCAGTTCCTCGCGCACGTCGGCCTTGTCATCGCCGTTGGTGTCCTTGAGAAAAAGCAACCGCGGCGCCTGGCCGACGATGACACCGCCGCGCGCGAAGACGAGGCTCGTCGGGATGTTCAACTTGTCGGCGAAGACGGTAAATTTGTCGGCCTTGCCGTCGCCGTCCGTGTCCTCGCAGATCTTGATGGAATCCGAGCCGATCCCGTCGGGTTTGATACCGTGCGGGTAGTCGCGCGTCTCGGCGACCCAGAGCCGCCCGCGTTCATCCCATGCGAAGGCGATGGGCTTATTGATTTCGGGTTCGCTCGCGAAAAGGACGAGCTTCATGTCCGCCGGGACCTGCGTGCGCTCCATGGCGCCTTTCACGGACATCGGAAACTGAAACGTGACTGGCTCCGGGCGCTTTTCGTAGTTGGCGACGTTCGGGTTTTTCTCGCGCTTTTCCGGCTCGCGCTGGGCGAGGAATTTTTCCCACTCCGCCTTCACTCCTGCATCAAGAGCGCCGACGACCCCCGCACGAATCTTCGCCGGTTCATCGGTATCCGCGACAGGCAGCACGCGGCCTTGCGCTTTTAACGCAGCCAGGGCCGCGGCGTCCCCGCTGCCCGCCACGAGCGCGACGTCATACAGACCCGCGAGCTTGGCATCGAGGCCGGATTCGGCGGTGAAGTAATCGAAATAAATCGCGTCGCGCCCGAGCGCTTCCATCGCCTTGCGGAGCACGCCCGCCTTCGTCTGCTCGGCTCCCTGCGCGTCGTAATACAACACGCGGATCGGGCGTGGTTCGGCGGCACCGACGCAAAACGCCGTGAGCAAAAGAGCGATGGATGCACAAAGAGGAGATTTCATAAGGCTGGTATGATGAACGTCGAATGCGCCGCGCGGAAACGGGATTTTTTAAAAAAAACGGCCGGCGAGCGCCGGTCGGATGGCGCTAGGGAATCCACCGTGCGCTCCGGAAAAAAGGACTAAGCGCTGTCGCCGGCGAACTCACCGATCCGACGGAATTTTTCGTATCGCTCTTTGAGGAGTTTTTCCATCGGCATGGCGACCAGATCGTCAAGATGGCGTGATACAGCTTCCCGGACGGCATCGAGCGCGGCGCCGTGGTTTTGGTGCGCGCCGCCCATCGGTTCCGCGATGACTTCGTCGATGAGCTTCAGATCGAGAAGATCGCGGGCGGTGAGCTTGAGCGCGGCGGCCGCCTCCGGAGCAAACTTGCGATGTTTCCACAGGATCGCGGCGCATCCCTCGGGGCTGATGACTGAGTAATACGCGTTCTCGAGCATGAGGACGCGGTCGGCCACGCCGATGCCGAGGGCGCCGCCGCTGCCGCCTTCGCCGATGACGACGGCGACGGTCGGGGTGCGAAGGACCATCATTTCGCGAAGGTTCACGGCGATGGCTTCGCTGATGTGCCGCTCTTCGCTGCCGATGCCGGGATAGGCGCCGGGGGTATCGATGAGGGAGACGAACGGGAGGCTGAACTTTGCCGCCAGTTTCATGAGGCGGAGGGCTTTGCGATAACCTTCGGGGTTCGCGCAGCCGAAGTTGCGTTTGATGTTTTCCTTCAACTCACGGCCTTTCTGGTGGCCGATGACCATGCACTTTCGCCCCATCAAGGTGGCGAGGCCGCCGGGCATCGCGCGGTCCTCACCGAAGACGCGGTCGCCGCGGAGCTCGGTGAATTCGCCGAAGGCGAGCTGGAAATAGTCGAGGGCATAGGGACGGGCGGGATGCCGGGCGATCTGCACGCGCTCCCAGGCGGTGAGGTTCAAATAGATGTGCTTTTTGGTCTCGTCGATCTTGGCCTCCATGCGGCGGACTTCCCGTTCGATGTCCACATCGGTCTCCCGGGAGCTGCGCTTCAGGTCGTCAAGCTTCGCCTCCAGTTCGACGATGGGTTTTTCAAATTCGAGCGGCTGATGCTTCATGGGCTATTCGATGGTGACGGGGTTGTTCTTGGTCAGCAAGACCGAGATTTCTCCCATGTCGTCCGCGCTGAGGCCGATGCCGCTCTGCCCGGGCGCTGGCTTCCCGTCGGCGGACGCCGGTGGCACGGTGTATAGGCTGTGACCGGGGATCGAGAAGGAGATTTTATGGGTGGCACCGGCGTATCCCTTGTCGGTGAAATTCACGCGCACGCCGGTGGCATCCGTGGCGATTTTATCGACGACGCGGCCGGTGAGTTTCAACGCGGGCGGAGCGGCTGCGCCTTTCTTTGCCGAGTGCCCGGAGGGCATGGCAACGATGTGGTATTGCTTGAAGAAACGCTTGCCGTTGTAGAGGCGCACGCGCTGCTCTTTCATCGAGATGAAGACCGAAAAATCCACGGACTGGACGACGAGCTTCTGGCCGATGCGGAGCATGATGCCGTTGAGGTTATTCGAGCGCATGAGCAGCTCCGGGGTGGAATGGGTGCGCATGGCCACGCGGGTCAGCACGTCGTTCGGCTGGACGAGGTAGATGAGCTTCTCCGGCGCCGGCTGCTGGGATAGCAGGATGTCGGCGTTGATCTCGCCGAGGAGATCGCGGGCCTCGTCGAGCTTCGACGAGTGCGGGTAATGATCGACGAACGCCTCGAAGGCCTTGCGGGCTGCGAGCAGGTCCCCCTGCTTTTTCACGGCGACGCAGGCGAAGAATTCCGGTAGCGCCGGGTCGGGCGGAGCCGGTTCGGGCCCGCGCTCCTTCTCCGCCGTGAGCGCCCGCGCCGGCGCGAGGTAGAGCCGGTCCACATAGTGGTAGGTCGTGCCGAAGATCACGGCGGCTAGGATCAGGATGATGAGGGCTTTCACCATGGGACAGCCGAAGATGGCGCATTCGGACGCCGGCACGCAAGCCGCCCGCGCGGGGCGCTAAAACAAACCACGGCGCTTGAGATCCCGCACGTTGTCGCCCGCCGACTCTTCGATGAGGTCCGCGGCGAACTTCAGCAGACAAACCTCCCAGCCTTCATCCACGCCCAGCACCACGGCGCGCAATGGATCTTCTTCGCGCTCGATCTCCGCACGCAACTCGGCGACGACGCTCTCCAGCGGCCGCGCGACGATCCACTCGGTCACATTGGTTTTGCGAAGCTGGAAACCGTATTTGAGCAGAGCGAGATCCTGCGCGTTTTCACGCATCCAGTTCACGAACGCCTCGGCGCGCTCGCCAAACCCATCGAGGAGCGTCTTTCGCAGGTAGTCAGGCGCCAGAAGCTGCGGTCGTTCCGCGTGCATTTCCCCGGCACGGATGCGGACCTGACTCGGGTCGTCCATGAGTTCGGCGACGAGGTGAAAGCGGAAAGTCGTCTCGCCAAAGGTCGCGATGCGGCGCTCGGGAGCGCACAGCACCTCGGTGTGTTCGATGGCGAATTGGAAGGTATCCTCGTTCAAAATGGGCCGCGCAGCCTAACCCGCCAGCGCGCCCCCGCAAGCCGCGTTTCGATTTCGGACCGCTCCCCAGCCACTCAAAAAATCACGGCGTCGGATCGAGATCGACGCGACCAACCTGGCTGACGCCTTTGAATTAACCCATCCCGACATTCTGCTTCTGAAGCTCGGCCCGACGAAGCGAAAGCGGAGATGGATTTCATCAGCGTGACTCGGAACGCGCGCATACGAGTTCAACGCCATCGCCAAGGCAAGAAAAAGGCGCGGCGACGGCGCCTCCCGCCCAAAGGTGAGCGTCTCGCCTACGGCAGGCTGATCGACACCCGGTAGAATCGCCGCCCGGTCACCGGCGATGGGTCGAGCCATTGATACATCGGATTCGCGGTCGTGACCGTGAAGCTCGATCCCAGGTTCGTCCACGCGGTGAAGTCCGAGCTCGTGATGACCTGGTAGCGCCGGTTCGGGATGACAGGGAATTGCAGCCGCCACGTTCCACCCATCGGGGCGATGATCGGTTGAAGGCTCGCGCCGTCGTTCGGATTGCCGGGATTGGTATCGGCGAGGAATTCCATGATGGCCGGGATGCCGTCGCCGTCCTTGTCGCCGTAGGCGCCTTCGTCGCCGTCGGGATTGTTCGCGTCGAGACGGTTCTGGATTTCCCAATAGTCCGGCAAGCCATCGCCGTCGCTGTCGAGGATGGCGCCGGGCGCGGCCTTCACGTCGCGCGTGTCGGTGAGGGAAATATCCGCGCGCTGCCAGGTCGCGCGGAGTTCATGCAAGTCGTCCGGGTTGCCCGTGTAGAAATTCGGGAAGTGGAACGTCAGCGCGCTGTCGGCGCCGGTTTCATCGCGGACGAACGTGTAGCCGGCGCGCGGGATGACGCTGCCGTCGAGCGTGACGGTGAATTCGCCGACCATCTGCGCGACGCTGACCGGATTGCCGGAGATATACCCGAGGCTCTTGTCGAAATAGATCTTCGCGACGTAATTCGAGTCCACGACCGTCCCGTTCGTCGTGGGAAACTGGATGCGGTAGTTGACGGGATAACCCGTGTTGACGTTGCGCGTGAGCGTGGTGAACCAGCCGGTCGCATCGTCGAGCGTGTCATTGGCAGAGGACGATGCTTCCCGCAAACGCACCGCCACGATGGCCGTGCCGCTCGTCGGGATGTTCTTGAAATCGAAGCGCCACTCGCGGGCCAAACCGGTCGCGCTGAGCTGACTCGGCGTCACTTCCGTCGCCACGGCCCAATTGCCGGCCCCATTCCCATTGGCGAGGGAATCGTTGGCGGAATTGGAGTCGAGGATGTTGAATTTCACCCCCGTGACGCTGGCATCCGTGAGCACGACGAAGCCATACGTCGAGCCGCCGATCGTCGCGTTCTGCGTGGGGAACGAGATCTGCCCGGTCGTCCGCACGGTGTCGTAATAAAACGTCTGCGAACTCGTCTTGAAGATCGACGCTTTGCCGCTGTGGCTGATGAACGCGCGCGTGCGCAGGAAATGGAACCCTTCGCTCAACCCAGTGCGCCGCTCGCCGAGATCGTCGTGCGGAAAGACGGTCGCGGTCGTGGCGTTGAAGTTCGCGATTTCAAACGTCGTGAGCCCGCGTTGTTTGCGGGTGATCGCCGCCGCGTCGCCCGGAAACACGCTCGGCACCGAAGTCGCGCCGTTTGTCGTGTCCTTGTAGATGGAAAGTTTGTAGCGCAGTTCGCCCGAGGGTTTTGGCGTGATGCTACCGGTCCACCAGTCGCCGGGATTCGGCGTGCCTTCGTTGTGGTCGTAATGCATCTCGACGGTTTTCGTCGTGCCGATGCCGATGCCGCCCGCGCCTTCGGGGTTCGTGCCGTCCACCGTGTAATAAACCCACGCGCGCCAGCCGGAGCCGACGTTATTTGGTTTTCCCCAAAAGGTGATGTTGCCGGAGTTCTCGACGTATTGCTTGGGAGGAGTGGTCATTCCGCCCACATTTTGGGCCGGGTCGTGGTAGAGGAAGGAGGCGTTCAAACCACCGTCCGTATTGTAATCATTCGCCAAAAGCGGCCCGATCACATTGTTGAAGGAATTACTGCCGATCGTCGTCCGATACGTCTCCGCGCCGGGCGAGGCGAACTTGTTCCGCGTCGTGTCGATGGCCGCGAATTTTTCCCCATACTGCCGCGAGAGGAAACGCATCTTCTCGAAGCCCACGAAGCTATCCGTCGTCGAGCCCGGCAGCTTGTCCCGCCCCGCCGTGAAGCCTGCGCCCATCTGCGAGTTCAGGTCGGTGCCGCCATCCAGCGCCATGAGGATGTCTTCCGCGGAGGCGTCGGCGCGCGCGATGAAACGCAGGTTCGTCGCGTCGCGCACGAGCGGGATTTGCGCAGTGTAATTGTAGTTCGTGTCGCCGTTGGCGCCGTCCTTGCGCAGGACGCCGATCGTCGGGACGGGCACGCCATTTTCCGTGATGTCGATCGCATGCACCGGCGCGTTGGAGGGCCACAGGTTGGGCAGGTCGGGTGTGTCGAAGGAAAAGGCGAAATAACCGCCGCTCGGCACGATCACGATGCTGTTGTCGTCGCCACGCAGGTAACCGTCGTTGCCGACCGTCACGTAAAAGGCGCCGTTGTTGGGCGAGTAGTTTTTCAGCCGCAGGCCGGCGGGGAAGGTCGTGGTGAAAGGCATCTGCTGGCCGCCGACGTAATTGCGCGCGTGCATGACCACCAGCGTCGTGGCGTCGGCGTTCGACATGCCCGCGTTTTCGCTGAAGTCCCGAAACTCCCACGCGCAGTAGTTCTGCGAGGACCACCGGGCGATCTGGTCGCCGCGGATGAAGTCCCGCCGCACAGGCAGCGTGCCGGTGACGTACCGTTTCCCATACTGCCCGAGGAACGGGATGTAGGAGGGCTTGGGAAAGTAGTCCGGTCCGCCGGAAACGTTGTAGCCGTCGGTGTAAACGATCGGCACGCCGGACCGCGTGAGCATGTATTGGTGGGCCGCCGCGCGCTCGCTGTCGGCCATGTAGTTGTTGTCGTGGCTCAGGCAATACATCACGCCGCCGCCGACCCCGAAGGTGAACTGCCCCGGGTTGTCGAAGCCCACCATGCTCGATCCGATCCCGTTAAAGCCGCCCACGTTGTTGGCGAAATCATCGTTCGCGATCCGCATCCCCGCCGCGAGGTAATCGTTCGGGTTCGGCGGCGCGCCGAGGTGCTCGCCAAAGAGCATCAGGTCGTTCCGCACCGCGTCGGTCGAATACGTCGAGTTGCGATGGTTCTCCCAATCGGAATAACCGTGCGTCAGATTGAACTGCGCCTGCGCCCGTCCGAGGTAACCGGCGCTTGATGGGTCCTTGTTCCCGGCCTGTTGGCCGAAAAAATAACTCGGCACATGCTTCACCGCATCTAGGCGGAATCCATCGCAGTGCGTCTGGTCGATCGTCCACCGGATCGAGCGGATCAGCAGCCCGTTCACGTCCTCCGCCACCGGATCGCCCATGTTGTAGCGCCCGTCGCCGTATCCCCACGCCGCCGTCTGGTGCGCCGGGTTCGTCGGGTCCACGCCCGTGTCCGTGAAAGTCTCGCTCGCCTCCCCCGCATCGTGCTGCCCGTTCCCGTTCGTGTCCGTCCAGTCGAAGCGCCCGTTCCCATTCGTGTCCACGTACGGCTCCTTGTCCGCGAAGGGGCGGAAAATCTCCCCGTTCTGATCGGTCACCCCCGGCAGATCGTTGTCCGGGTAAAGCCATGTCTTTCCCGGGTGCCGCACACCGATCCACTTCGGGTAGTCCAGCCCCTCCGTCTGCCCCACCGCGTCGAAGCTCGTGTTCGGGTCCTCCTGCGCGATGTCCCATGCGAAAGGATTCCGGTTCAATACCTGCCATTCGTCGTTGTAGTCGATGCTATCGGTCGCCTTGCGCCAGCCCCCGCCACTCTTCCTCACGAGATGGAAATCCTGCGGCACAAACCCCGGCATCCCCGGGAACAGCGTGCCCGCCGGCACATCGTCCAGCGGCCCCGCGTTGTGAGCCATCACATTATCCAAATACACCCGCAACCCGAACCGGTGCGCCACCTCGATCATCCGCAGCAAATCCGCCTTCGTCCCGTACCGCGTCGGCAGTGATCCCGACTGATCCTTATCCCCCAGGTCGAACCGGTCGAACGGATCGTAGCCCACCGAATACGCTCCCGAAGAACCCTTCGCCGGCGGCGGCAGCCACAGCGCCGTGTAGCCGGCCTCCGCCACCTCGGGGATGCGCCGCTCGATCTCCTTCCAGGACGTGTTGAAGTATTGCAAGATCGCCTCCCCCCGTCCGCCGCTGGGCAGCAGCGCGAGCACGGCGAGGAGCACGGATACGACGATTCGGGAGCGGGGGAGCATGGGAAAGAGGCCCGAAGTTAGCATCGCCCCGCGTGATGTGCCGCGCTTTTTTCCTCACCCCACCGGCACCAGGCACGAATACGTCGTCACCACCTGTTGCACGTTCTTAAAGTGCATCGGCTCCGTCACGCGGAAACCCTCGCGCGACGCCTGCCCCAGCGCCCCGTGGAACGCCTCGCTGCACAGGATCTCCCACGGGCCCGCCTTCTCGCACAGCCGCGCCGCCAGGTTCACCGTGTGGCCGATGGCCGTAAAATCCCGGCGCGTCTCCGATCCGATCGACCCCACGATCGCCCGGCCCCGGTGGATGCCGATCCCCAGCGCCAGCGGCCAGCCTTGCGCGGCCACTTCCGCGTGCATCCGCTCGATCATCCGCTTCGCGCAGCCATACACCTGCTCGGGCGTGTCCGTATCATCCAGGAACACCGCCATCACCGCGTCCCCGATGAACTTGTCCACGTCGCCCCCCGCCGAGATCACCACATCCGCCTGCACCGCCAGCATCTGATTGAGCTCCCGCACCAGCACCTGCGCCTCCCGATCTTCGCAAAACCGGGTAAACCCGCGGATATCCGCGAACAACACCAGCACCTCGTGCTCCGCCCCCGTCAGCCACGCCGGATCGCGCCGGCTCCGCTGCACCGCCTCCGCCGTCAGGCGCGACACATACGGCAGCAGCGCCAGCTTCTCCCGCAGCGACTCCGTCATATCGTTAAACGCCTCGCTCAAACGCCCGATCTCATCCTCCGTCACCTCACCCGCCTCCACATCCGCCTCCCCCGCCCGGAAGCGATCCATGCGCGCCGTCAGCCGGTTCAGCCCCCGCGTGATCCCCCGCGCCAGCCACAGCCCCGGCAGCATGCCCACCACCAGCGCCCCCGCCCCCAGCCCCACCGCCATCCAGCGTGTCCGCTCCAGCTCCCGCACATACCGGCTGATCTCCGCATCCACCTCCACCACCGCCACCGGCGCCCCATCCGCCCCATGCACCGGCGCAAACCCGCTGATCCATTGCCCGTGCGCATCCCGGTAAATCCCCGTGCTCATCGCCCGCCCCGTCCTCCACATCTCCTCAAACGCCCCCACATTCACCTCCGGCACCCGGTAGCGATCCCCCACAAACGTCCTCCCCTGCAACATCACCACAAACTCCGTCTCCCCCGCCCTCCCCGTCGGCCTCAGGATATAAATCTCCTGCTCATCCAGCCCATTGATCTCCCGCGACCGCTCCAGGATCTTCCGCGCTCCCATAAACGCCGCCCCCGCCGCATCCGTATTCGAGCGGATGCCCCCCAGCGACTCCCCGTCCACCGCCAGCGCCGTCGTGCCCGCCGCGCTCCGCGTGAATACCTGGAAATCATTCAGCAACGCCTGCCTCCGCAGCGCCATTCCCGGCACGATGAAGGCCAACGTCACCGTCAGCGCCACCACCGCCATCGCCAGTGCGATCTTCACCCGCAGGCTTTGCAGCCACGGCGCGGAGCGGGGTGAAAATGGAAACTTCATGCGGCCCCATACGAGGCGACGACCGCCCGCTTATTCCCAGCCGCGGCGCCCCGCCACCCCCTACTCCACCGGCGCCACTTCCAGCGCCCCGATCCGCGCCCGCAGGATCATCTCCAGCCCCTTCAGCCCCAGCTCGTTCAGATTATATGGCTTCGCCACAAACGCGTGCAGATCGTTCGGCATCTCGTCGATCCTCTCCCGCGCGCTCATCAGCCCCGTCACAAAAATGATCGGCGTGCGCGCGTGGAAGGGCAGGTGCCGGATGTGCGTCAGCAGCTCGAATCCATCCATGCCCGGCAGGCTCACATCCAGGATGATCAAATCCACCGCCTGCACCTCCAGGTCTTTTAGCGCCACCTCGGGCCGCACCGCATAACGCGCGCTCAAGCCCAGCTTCTCCAGCGACATCGCGATGCACTCGCAGTTGTCCACATCGTCATCCACCGCATACACCGACGCGTTCACCGGGTCCGCCACCAGCGCCGGGTCCGGCAGCCGCGTCAGGTCCCTCAAAAGCTCCAGCGCCTCCTCCAGCGGAGCGATCATGCCCGGCACTTTCCTCGGCATCTTCACCATCCAAAGCACCATATCCTCACAAGTGGCCGCCAGCTTGTGCACCGCCTCCAAACCGCCCGCCAGCGCCCGGTCCGCAAACCCGTGGAAACCCCGCGCCAGCTCCGCCGCGAACTCCGCATTCCCCGGCGCCCCCGCCAGCCGCCACAAATCCTCATGGAGCCCCGTCAACGCCACCCCCACCTCACTCGTCGCCGCCTCCACCGCCGGATCATCGCTGAACTCAAACGGCGGTGCCGTCGGTTCCGGCTCGAATTCATACACCTTCGACGGCGCCGCCTTCTCTTGCAGCTCCCGCATCGCCTGGCGCGTCTCGGCCAGTTGCTGCGCCAGCTCGGCCACATCCCTGCGCTGCGCCTCCAGTTGCGCCGTCACCGCCCCCGCATCCTTTTGTTTGGAAAGTTCCCCCTGGAGCGCGACCACTTGCGCCGCCAGCACCGTCTGGTTGTCCCCCGCCACATCCCGCACCTTCGCGCGCTCCTCCAGCAGATCCTCGATCTGCCGCTGCGCCTTCGCCACCGAAGACACCGCCAGATCCCGCGACCGATGCGCCGCCGCGAGCTGATCCACCAGCGCCGCCATACTCTTCCTTTGCTGCCCCTTCGAGCGCTCCGCCCGCGCCTCCATCGAGGCCAGCTTTTTCCGCAGCGCCTCCACCTCCTCCACCATCGCTTCCCCCGCATTCGGCGCCTCGCGCAGCACACCCACCTCCGTCTCCAGCTCCGCCACACGATCCCACGCCGCCTTCATATCCCCCTGCATCTGCGCCAGCTGCTCCAGCACCGCCTCCACCGCCCGCCCATCGCCCTCGCCGCTCGGCGGCGCCGCCTCCAGTTCCTCCACCCGCGCCTTCATCTCATTCTTTTCCCGCTCCGCCACCTCACGTTCGTAGCTCACATCGGCTAGTTGATCTTCGGTAAAAGCCAGTTTGTCCGTCAGCTCGCGGTTTTTGGAGAGCACCGTGTCCCGCGCCTGCCGGATCGCGAGCAACGTCTTCTCCATCTCCGCCACCGCCGCCGCACCCGAGTCCGAAGAGCGCGCCTCGGGCACCGAACGCCGCGCCAGTTCATCGCGTTCCGCCCGCACCTCATTGAGTTCCTTGCTCATCTCCTCCATCCGCGCCTGTAGCGCCGCATCCGCCGCCCCGATCACCACCGAAGCCCCCTTCGGTTTGTTCACCCCGTAGATGGCCACCTCCAGATCCTCCTCCAACTGCGCGGTTTCGTCCGCCGTCAGCGGCACCCCACCCACGACGGATTCCCCCCCGATCCCGAGTTCCGCCATGAGCGCCCGCACTTCTGCCGATGGATCTCGCTCCTCCCGAGTTGCGGAGGTGGCGGATGAACGTGGAGAGTCGGTCTGGTTTGAGGTGCCCATAGGTCGCGGATGCGGTGAGATTAGCAACCGATGTGCCACCGCCGCACCAAACCCGACGCCCCGCGACAAGCGGCGCGGATCGGGAGAAAAGCGCTCGTCCTCCATCCATCGACCGCATCCCCCGGCACCCATGCGGCCCGGAGCCGGGATCAGGCGAAAAGGGACCCCGATCAGGCCGCCCGGGGGTGTACCAAGCGGTCGCAGCACCCCACCGAGCCACCCCGAGAGCGGCATCCCGCGGCGCGGAGCGGGCATCCGGCGGCATGGAGCGGAACGGGGGCGCCCCGGAGCCAACGTAAGCCGCCCCGCCTCCGCAAAATGCCGCCATGGGAGCGACATCAGGCGAAAAGGAGCCGAAAAAGGGCCCTGCTCTCGCCTCCTTATCGCCTCATGTCGCTTCCTTACCGCCTGTGCGCGCTTCCTTAGAGCCTCATGTTGTCTCCTTACCGCCTTATGTCGCTTCCTTATTGCCTCATGTCGGTTCCTTATCGCCTATTCTCGCTTCCTTACGACATAAATTGGACATTTTCCCCACTTTCAGGGTTTCCAGGGCAAGTCCGCCCCCTCCCGGGCCATGCTGGCACAGGTCCGCGCGGACTCCCGGGGGTGCTCCGGACGTTTTTCGACTCTCCCAGTCCGCTCGACGGCGGGTTAACCGACCTTTTGCGAGGCCCGCTTGCGCGCGTTGGCGTCGAGCAGCTTCTTGCGCAGGCGCAAGCTTTTCGGCGTCACTTCCACATACTCGTCCGCGGCGATGTATTCGAGCGAACGTTCGAGCGTCATGACGAGCGGCGGGGCGAGGGAGATGCCTTTGCCGTCGCCGGTGCTCCGCATGTTGCTGAGTTTTTTGGCGCGGCAGGGGTTCACCGGCATGTCGTCGGGCCGGGCGTTTTCACCGATGATCATGCCTTCGTAAATCTCGGCCTGCGGCCCGATGAAGAGGCGGCCGCGCTCCTGGATGGTGTCGAGGGAATAGGCGGTGGAGATGCCGCCTTCCATGGCGACGAGCACGCCGTTGTTGCGCGTGGGGATTTCGCCTTTGTAAGGGCCGTATTCTTTAAAGAGATGGGACATGATGCCGTGCCCCTTGGTGCAGTTGACGAGATCGGTCTCGAAGCCGATCAAACCCCGGGTGGGGATGGTGGCCTGGACGGTGACGGTGGCCGTCTGGTGCTCCATATTTAAGATGTCGGCTTTGCGCCAGGCGAGGCTCTGGAGGATGTCGCCGAGGTTTTCGTTCGGGACGTCCACATAAAGGCTCTCGTACGGTTCGAGGAGGCCGTCTTTTTCGTCGCGCTGGAAGATGACTTCCGGGCGGGAGACGAGGACTTCGAAACCTTCGCGCCGCATCTGCTCGACGAGGATGGCGATCTGCATTTCGCCGCGGGCTTTGATGTCGAAATGGCCGGCGATGTCGGTATCGGCGACCATGATGGAGACATTCGTGCGGGTCTCGCGGATGAGGCGCTCGCGGACTTGGCGGGCGGTGAGCAGTTTGCCTTCACGACCGGCGAGCGGGCCGTCGTTGATGCAGATTTTCATCGAGATGGTGGGCGGATCGATGTCCATGAAGGGCAGCGGGAGCCGCTCCTCGGTGTCGGTGATGGTCTCGCCGATGAAGGCGTCCTCGAAACCGCAGATGCCGACGATGTCGCCGGCGCTGGCATGCTTCACCTCGACCTTGGCGAGGCCCTCGTGGGAGAAGATGGCGGTGACGTTGGAGCGTTCGCGTTTGCCATCCTTGGCGATGCGCACGCAGGTGTCGCCGAGGTTCACCCGACCGCTGACGATGCGGCCATAGGCGATGCGGCCGAGGTAGTCGGAGTAGTCCAGATTCGAGACGAGGAACTGGAAATAGGCGACGTCGCTCGGGGGCGGCGGGGGGATGTGTTTGACGATGGCCTCGTAGAGCGGCTCCATCGTGGTGCTTTCCTCGTGGATCTCCTTCATGGCGTAGCCCTGCTTGGCCGAGGCGTAGATGACGGGGAAGTCGAGCTGGGCGTCGGTGGCATTGAGCTCGACGAAAAGATCGAAGATGAAATCGAGGACCTTGTGGGGCCGGGCGTTCTCACGGTCGATCTTGTTGATGACGACGATGGGCTTTGCGCCGTTGTCGAGGGCCTTTTTGAGGACGAACTTGGTCTGCGCCTGCGGACCGTCGTGCGCATCGACGACGAGTAGCACGCCGTCGATCATTTTCATGATGCGCTCGACTTCACCGCCGAAGTCGGCGTGGCCGGGGGTGTCGACGATGTTGATATGGTAGTCGTGCCAGCGGAAGGCGGCGTTCTTGGCGCGGATGGTGATGCCCTTTTCGCGTTCAAGGTCCATCGAGTCCATGATGCGCTCCTCGGAGGATTTCGCTTCATTCGCGCGGAAGGTGCCGGCTTGCTTTAAAAGGCAGTCGACGAGGGT
>JAYTDO010000157.1:0-20984 GCA_043735935.1 Chthoniobacteraceae bacterium | reverse complement strand
GACAGGATTCGAACCTGCGACCTCCTGGTCCCAAACCAGGCGCTCTACCAAGCTAAGCTACACCCCGAACGAGTGGCCGGACTATGGCGGCATTCTGCGTACTGGCAAGTGCTGATACGCCCCAATTGCCCCAATTGCCCGGTTTGTTGGCTCGACGGGCCGGTTTATAGCCCTGCGACTAGGGACGGCAGCGCACGGCTCAGCGTCGTATTCACGATTTCGACGCGCGCGCCCACCGCAACCGCATCAAAAACGCGCCGCACATCCCGCGATTTCATGCGGATGCAGCCGTAGCTGGCAGGCCGTCCGATCAGCCGTTCCTCGGCGGTGCCGTGGATGTAAATGCCGCGCGAGTAGGCGCGGGAATTTTGAGATTCGAGGCCACGAAGGTGCAGGATTCGCGTGACGATCGGATCGCGACCGGGCGCGTTCGGGCGAATAACTTCGCCAGTCGGGCGGCGATTTTTGAACACCGTCCCGATCGCCGCATTGGCGCCGACCTTTGCGGCGATCTGCATGGAACCGAGCGGCGTGGCGAAACTTCGGGGCCGGTCCCCCACTCCAAATTTTGATGTGGAGACGGGGAAATCCGCGATCCGCAATCCGTTCTCCATCAACGCCATTCGCTGTTCCGGAACGCTGACGACGACTGAGACGCTGGCGGACGCGTGAGAGAGCAGAAGTCCGATGGCGCCGAGGGCGGTCGGGATGAACTGGAGTTGAAAGAATCGGTTCATTCCCACTTACAAGCAGGGACGGTGCCAGCAGCCTTCAAGCGGGGAGCGCTTCACCACTGTCACGACCTGGAAAACGCAACCATGGCACCCACTGGGCGAGGGACGTCAGGGCGACGTATCCAAAGCCAACCTGGAAGAGCGAAAGGAAGATGGCGTTGAGCCACTGAGCATTGATGATCGCGAAGGCGAGCAGGTAGCTGAAGTACCCCGCAAAGGCGAGTTCGATGAACGGAAGGACGGTCTTGATCGGAATGTAACGCGCGGATTTCCACGACTGCGTCCGCCGCTCGATGCCGTATTTCGGAGTGCGGGTGAATTCGGATTGGTGGCCGAAAAGCGCCTCGAGCACGGCACGGGCGTTATTGATCGCCAGCCCGACTCCGAGGGCGAGCACCATGGGCAAAAGGATAATTTCCTTCAGCCACGACTTCGGATGCAGCTCGCGTTGAGCGCAGATGTAGAAGACGGCGGCTGGCAGAGACGCCGAAAGGTAAATCGGCATGTCGACCAGAAACATCCGCCAGGCGCTATAATGGCCGACATTGACGGACGGATGGATGAGCACACAGAGAAAAAAGAGAAGCAGGTAGGCGTAATTCGCCGTGAGATGCGCTGTCGCTTCAAGTTTGATCAACATCGGGAGCTCGGCCTTCCAGACCGCGGGCAGGAGCTTCATGCAGGTCTGGATCGAGCCCTTCGTCCAACGGTGTTGCTGCGATTTGAACCCGTTCATGTCCACCGGCAGTTCGGCCGGGGTGACGAGGTCCGGCAGGAAAATGAAGCGCCAGCCCTTGAGCTGCGCGCGGTAGCTGAGGTCGAGATCCTCGGTCAAGGTGTCGTGCTGCCATCCGCCGGCATCGGCGATGCACGAGCGCCGCCAGAGTCCGGCGGTCCCGTTAAAATTAAAGAATCGACCACTGCGGCTTCGCGCGGTTTGCTCCAGCAGAAGATGGCCGTCGAGGAACATTGCCTGGACCCGGGTCAGCAACGAATACGTCCGGTTCAGATGGCCCCAGCGGGTTTGAATCATGCCGACCTTTGGATCGGTAAAGTAGTGAATCGTTTCCAGCAGCATGTCGGGTGCAGGGACGAAATCGGCATCCAGAATGAGCACAAACTCGCCTTTGCAGGAGGGCATCCCTGCTTCGAGCGCGCCGGCTTTGAATCCCGTGCGGTCCGTCCGGTGGACGTGCTCGATGTCGAGACCGGCCGCTTTGAGTTCCCCGATCATCTTCCGCGCGATCGCCACGGTTTCATCTGTCGAGTCGTCCAGCACCTGCACCTGGAGAAGGTCCCGCGGGTAGTCGAGTGCAGCGACCGACTTCAGGAGGCGCTCCACCACATAGAGTTCGTTGAAGATAGGCAGCTGCACGGTGATCCGCGGCAACTGGTCAAACGTGGAGAGGGGCTTCGGGGCCCGATTCCGGTTCTTCAAAAACAGGTAGACGATGACGTAACGGTGCAGCCCGTAGAGCGATAAGCCGAACAAGACGACAAAGTAACAAAATGTCCAAATGGTGTTTCCCAAACTTCCTAGCATAGAGAATTTTTGCCGTTTCCGGCGAGATCAAGCGCGGAATCATCGCGGGATCGAATGATGGGTCAAGCGGGAAATCGCGCCGCCAAGACCCGTCCAAAATGGACCGGAAGTGGCGACACGCGCGCGGGAAAATGAGCGCGATTTTCATGCTGCAATTCCGTTGGTTTTCGTTGAAAACGGGGCATGGATTTCGCCCGTTGCCGGTGCCTTACCCTCATTTTTTCGCTCATCCTGCCATTGGCCTCCGTTGCGCAGAAGGCCAGCACACCGGTTGAGGCCGCCTCCATCGAGCACATGCGCGAAGAGTTGGGCGTCAACGAGTTCACCGCGCCGTCGATCGAGCTGCTGTTCACGGAGCTCAATGATCTGAAGCCGATCCCGTTCGATAAAGTCTGGCGGGATCTACCGGATACCCAGCCCCAAAGCCGCGCGCAGTTGGCGATGACGGCCGGAGGGGTCATCGCGGATGGCTTTCTGGCGGTGGCGGCGGAGAAACAATCCCGCATCGAGTCGGTCGGACGCACTCTGCTCAAGCTCGCGAAAGGCCTCGGTGTGGGCGAGCACATCACCAAACACAGCCGGAGCATCCTGGAAAAGGCGCTCCAGAACCAATGGAGCAATGTGAAGACCGAACTGGTCCGTGCCCAGGCGGACACGGAAGCCGGCATGTTGGCCCTGAAGGACGAGGAAATCGCCCACCTCGTGAGCCTCGGCGGCTGGCTGCGGGGCCTCGAGATCACGGCCACCATCGTGGTCGAAGGTTACACCCCGCAACGCGCGGGCCGCCTCGTGCAGCCAGAGCTTTTCGATTACTATATCGAACGAACGAACACCTTGAACCCGACCCTGAAGAAAACCCGACCGATTCAAATCATCGAAAAGAACCTCAAGGACATCCGGGCGATGACGACCCGCCCCGTGGACACTCCGATGTCGCTCGACGACGTAAAGCTGATCCGAAATCTGGCGCGGGAGATGAACAAGGCGATCGTGAAAGGCGAAGACTAGCCGCGACGCGCGCACATGCGGAAAGCCGTGTTGGTCCTGGTGAAGCACCCCGAGCCGGGCCGCGTGAAAACGCGCCTCGCGGCCACGGTCGGACTCGACGCGGCCGCATCGATTTACCGCCGACTCGCCCTCGCGGTCTTTGGGCAAATCCGCGGGGATGCGGAAATCGTGGCGGTATTTGATCCGCCTGAAAAACGGGCCGAGATCGAGGGATGGCTGGGAAACATGGCTGACCATTTTATCCCACAAGTCGCCGGCGACCTCGGATGCCGGATCGACAGGGCGTTTACCGAAGCGTTCTCTCGCGGCTACGAGCGAGTCGCCGTCGTCGGGACGGATTGCGTCGAGATCGATGGGCGGATCCTCGATGAAACTTGGGCGGCGCTCCATTCGCACGAGATGGTGCTCGGCCCGACCGAGGACGGCGGCTACTACCTCCTCGCGCTCAATGGCCCCTGTCCCGCCTTGTTTAAAAAGATCCCATGGAGCACGCCGGCCGTCTGCGCCGACACTTTGGCCCGCGCGGCTAAAGCGAAACTTCGAGTTCATCTGTTGCCGAAGCTGCGCGATGTGGATACCGAAGAGGATTGGCACCGCGCATCGTCACGGCAGAATCTGTGAGCGAGCGTGTCGGCAACTTTCCATGACTCTCACTCAACCCATCGTCTTTGAACCCCTGCTCATGGAGCGGGTCTGGGGAGGGCGCCGCCTCGAGACTCTGCTACGCAAACGCCTCCCGAACGCGGAACGCATCGGCGAATCCTGGGAACTCGTCGATCGGGCAGACGCACAGAGCGTCGTCCATGAGGGACCGCTTCGCGGGCGCACGCTCCACGAGCTTTGGGCCGAATATCGCGAGCCAGTTTTCGGGCTCGGCCTCGCCGACTCCGCGAGGTTTCCCCTGCTCTTTAAGCTGCTCGACGCGCAGGATCGGCTCTCCGTTCAGGTCCACCCGCCGATCGAAGTCGCCGCGCGGCTCGGCGGCGAGGCGAAAACCGAGATGTGGTACTTCATCGATACCCTGCTGGACAGCGACCTTTACGCCGGGCTGAAACGCGGCGTGACACGCGAAGATTTCGTTCGAGCTCTCGCCGAGGGCCACGTCGCGGACCTCATCCACCACATCCCGGCCCGCTCTGGCGACGCGTTTTTCATCCCGAGCGGGCGCATCCACGCGATCGGCGCGGGGAACGTCATCTTCGAGGTCCAGCAAAACAGCGACACGACTTACCGGGTCTTTGATTGGAATCGGCTCGGGCTCGACGGCCAGCCGCGCCAGTTGCACGTGGAGGAAAGTTTGCAGTCCATCAATTTCGACGACCCCGAACCCGGCGTCGTCGAGCAGCACGGCGAGACCGTCGTCGAATGTCCCGAATTCCGCGTGGAAAAGTGGACGCTCGATAGGCCGCGCGGCGGCTCAGGCAAAGGATTCGCGGTCTTCGCCGTCATCGGCGGCCGCGTCGAATGCGCGGGGCGCGAATTTGGGATGGGTGATTTCTTTCTCGTCCCTCCGAGCCTCGCGGATCGCCAAATCCGAGCGGCCTCGCCGGACGCCGTCGTGCTCCGGACGACCATCCCCGCACAGGATTAACTGCGCAGACCGCCCAGACGCCGACCCGCCGGCCAGCGGGTCTGGACGCGCGCGGAGTCGATCTTCCACGCGTTTTCCTCGTTCACGAGCGAGTACACGCACGGGATCACGTCGCCGTCGGGCATCGTGAAAAAGACCTGCACCACCGCCCGTCGCCCATCATGCACCACCCTGCCGAATTCGATCCGTTCCGCCGAGCGGATCTCCGGATAGTCCGACCGGACGAGTTCCGCGAATGCCTCGACGTTGAACTTTTCCTGAAACCCGGTCGAAACCTGCTGATAAGCCCTGGGGAAATCCGCCTCGCGCACCGCGTCGATTTCCAGCCGGACGACTTCGTAGAGTTCGCCCGGTCGCACGCTGTTTCGCCGCAATTCCAAAAGACGCTCCGCCACGAGGGCCGCCCCGCAGATACCGAGGAAGATCAGGATCAGGCCGACACGATGCTTTGCACTCATGGCGCCACGGGTGGCGCGCCGAGGCGCCGCAGAAATGGAAAGGTATAGAGGCCCGTCCCGTGCCCGTCGCCCCAGGTCGGCTGCACCGCATATCCGCCCACGATCTGGTAGCCGCGCAGCTCGAAACTCTGCGGCGTGTAAGTGACGTCGGGCCGATCGATGTTTCCGAGCACGTCCGGTTCGCCGCCGCAGCCCGCGCATGGGCAGGCGCGGCGCAGCGCTTCAAGCGGGAGGAAGGTTTCCGCGCCATCGTTCCAAGCGATGGCCAGTTCGTCGCCGATGTCTTGGATGGATGTGGGGAGCAATCGAGCAGGCATGTGTCAGTCGTCGAGTGTGCCCGGCCCCGCGGTCGGGCGCCAGCCTTTGCCGCGCCGGGTCCCAAAAATCGCCGTCCCCACGCGCACCAGCGTCGCGCCTTCCTCCACCGCCACGCCAAAATCCCCGCTCATTCCCATCGAAAGCTGTGGCAGGGGAACCCGGCACTCCGTCTGAAGCCGATCGCGCAGCGTCCGCAGCGCAGCAAAATGGCGGCGCGACGCCTCCGCCTCCGTCGCGAACGGCGCAATCGTCATCAACCCATCGATCTGCAAGCGATCGAGCGCGAGCAGGTCTTCCATTTGTGCGCGCAGCTTCTCGGGTGAAAACCCAAACTTGCTCGAATCGCCGGCCACGTTCACCTCGATGAGCACCTTTGGAAAAAGGCCCGCTTCAGCCGCGACCCGATCGAAGTCCTGCGCGAGCCCGAGCGTGTCGATACTGTGGAAAAGTTCAAACAGCGGCAAGGCGTGACGGATTTTGTTCTTTTGAAGATGCCCGATGAAATGCCACCGCGCGCGCCCAGGCAGCAGTGGGATTTTTGCCCGCGCCTCCTGCACGCGGCTTTCCCCAAAGATCGACTGACCGGCATCCAGCGCCTCGTGGACGGCCTCGGGCGGGTGCATTTTCGAGACGGCCACCAGTCCGATCTCGTCGGGGTGCCGGCCCGCACGCGCTGCGGCGTCGGCTATGACAGCGCGGATCGAAACTAGGTTTTCCGCGATTTCAGGCATCAGAAAGTTGCGCGTGCTTTGACATCGTCATTAGGCACGCTGATTATCCCGCAGCTTCGCTCATGTATATCGAATCTTTCAAAGTGTTTTGCGATCTTGCGGAGACCAAAAGCTTCTCAAAAGCCGCCGAAGCCAACGACATCACCCAAAGCGCGGTCAGCCAGCAGGTGCGGGCGCTGGAACTGAAATTTCAGGTCACCCTGATCGAACGCAGCCGGAAGGCCTGCCAACTCACTCCAGAAGGCCGCGCTTTTCTCGAGGCGAGCCGCGAAATCCTCGACGTGTACGATTCGCTCGGCGACCGGATGCACGAGCTCCGAAACGTCGTCGCGGGACAACTTCGAGTCGCATCCATCTACAGCATCGGCCTGCACGAACTGCCGCCTCGGCTGAAGGAATTCCGGGCGGAATTCCCCGACGTGGAGGTCAACGTCGAGTACAGCCGGTCGAGCGAAGTTTACCCGAAGGTGCTCTCCGGCGAGGTCGATCTGGGGCTGGTCGCTTACCCGCAGTATCGGCCCGGCCTTCAATTCGAGATTTTCGAGGAAGATGAACTCGTCCTCATCTGCCATCCGAACCACCCCCTCGCCCAAAACATCACGATCGAACTTTCCGCGCTGAACGGCGAACGTTTCATCGCCTTCGAGCCCGACGTTCCGACACGCAAGGTCATCGACAAACACCTGCGCGCCCACCGCGTCGAATTGCAACACACCATCGAGTTCGACAGCATCGAAACGGTGAAACGGGCCGTCGAAGTCGAGAGCGGCGTCTCCCTCGTCCCGCGAAACACCGTGGAAGCCGAAGTCCGCACCGGCGTCCTCGCCGCTGTCCCGCTCGCGGGCGAAAAACTCGTTCGTCCGCTCGCCGTCGTTTTCAAGCGCGTTCGCGCGCGTTCGCTCCTCCACAAAGCCTTCCTCAGCGCCCTCCGAGGCCCGGACTGGACCGGCGAATCCCCGCTGGAAGGCGGTCTACCGCCGAACGGGACTCCGAACGACTGAACCGCATTTAGGGATTCACCCGCCTCGCATCGATATCGAGAGTCGCTGCCACCGCCGCGGCCGTGTCCGGATGATCGCAGGCGAGCATGGATTCATCCAGACTCGACTAACCGTCCACGATCACGCCGTCGACAGGCACCTTCTCGCCAGGCCGCACACGGAGAAACGCCCCGACCGTCACGCGATCGAGCGGCACTTCGTGTTCGGCACCGGCCTTCGACGATCCGCGCCGTGGCGGGCGCGAGATCGAGCAACGCACGGATGGCGCTGCCCGCGAGCGCGAAGCTCGAGCGCCTGACCGAGCATGGCGCTAGCTCTCTAGCGGCGAAACCAACGCCGCGCGAACAGCCAGAGGACCGGCGGCACCAGCACGCTGAGACCGATGGCGAGCGCAGGGCGCTCCTGCCCGGCGGCACCGATCGCAGCGTAGACAAAACCCATCGGAATGGAGCCGCAGGCCAGTGCGACGAGGAAGACGCGCAGTGGCATGCGAGTGAGCCCCGCAAGGCAGGAGACGACTTCCGGAAGGAGCGGAAGCCAGCGCGACGCCGCGACGAGCCACGGGCCGCTTTGGCGGAAAAGCGTTTCGTTTTCCGCCAATTCCTTCTCGCCTGTGAGCCGCAGCGCAATTCCGCGCCCGAAGCTGCGGCAAAGCGCGTAACCGCAGACGCCCGCAGCGAACGAGCCCACAGCGCTGAGCACTCCGCCGATGAGCGTTCCATAAAGAAATCCCGCGGCGGACATCACCGGTGTGGCTGGGATGGGCAAAAAAAGATCGGACATGAGGAGCGCGATCACTGCGGCCCATCCCCACGTACCCCAGGAGCGAATCCATTCGATGGCGGCATCGCCGGTGAACCAGCGCATGAAATCGTCACCCCAGATCGCGAACGGCATGCAGAGGACGAAGCCGAGGATGATCGCGGTGACGAGAAGGCGCATGATTCGCAGGCCGGGCGCGAGGGCCGCGGCGCCGGGTCAGTAACGTGGAACCGACGGGTCGATCACGACGGACCACGCATCGATGCCACCGGCGAGATTGGTGACATTGGTAAAACCGCTGCGCAGCAGGAACTCCGCGGCTCGGGCGGAACGACCACCATGGTGGCATTGCAACAGGATCGGCTGCCCCGGTTCGGACAAATTTCCCACGACGATCGCCGGCCACTCGGAGAGTGGCATCAATTCGGCGCCCTCGATCCGGCAGGTCTCCCATTCGTCGGCTTCGCGAACATCGATGAGCCGCGGAGGTTGCGGCGAGTCCAGCAGCCGCTTCGCTTCCTGGACCGTGATTTCCGGGACTTCCACGCGCGGTTACGGAGTGACCGTGACCGGCGTCCCGACGGAGACGTTTCTGAAGAATGCCTCGGCCATGAACCCCGGCATCCGGATGCAACCGTGCGAGGCGGCATACCCAGGGAGAAATCCTTCATGCATCCCGACACCGCCCGCGATGCGCATGAAGTACGGCATTTTCGCGCCGTCGAAAATCGCTCCGGGCGGCTTCTTGTCCTTCGAGGTGTCGATGTCCTTCTTAAGGACGTTTCCCTGGGCATCGACGTAGTCTCCGTAGAGGGAGGATTTATGATCGATGTCCTTCTGCTGGATCTTGTAGGCACCGCTCGGCGTTCCGAATCCTTCGCGACCCGTGGAGATCACCGACACGCCGACGAGTTCTCCGGCCTTGTAAAAATAGGCGCGCTGTTCGCTTAACTCGATCTTGATCGCTGGGGCGCCCTGCGCGTGGTCGCCATCCCAATAAGAGACGTTGTCAAAATTCGCGCGCTTTTGCTCCTTGGCCTTGCCTCGGTAGCCGCCGATGTAGACCGTGTCGTCGCGGAAACGAGGATCATTGGTTTTGCATCCGCTCAGGCAGAACGCGACGGAGAGAAGAAAGAGGCCGAAGGATCGCATGGTAGGCATGGTCTGATTTGAAGCCGACACATGTTCACCATCCCTCTCCGAGCGTCAAGGTTGCAGTGTAGGCGGGGAACTATCAATTGCGGCGGCGCGCCGCGTCTGCTATAGCCACAAACCAATTTTCCCAGCGGATCCGGACCATGCCGACATACGATTACCAGTGCGAGAAATGCAGCCACGCCTTCGAGCTTTTTCAGTCGATGAAAGACGACGCGCTCAAGACGTGCCCTAAAGATCGCTGCCCGCGGAAGACCTGGGGCAAAGGGAAGGTGAAGCGGCTCCTCGGCACGGGCGCCGGCCTCATTTTCAAAGGCTCCGGATTCTACATCACCGACTACCGAAGCGAAGGCTACAAGAGCGCCGCGAGGAGTGACTCTGGCGCCACCGATTCAAAGAAGAGCGAGGCGAAGCCCGAGAGCAAACCAGCCAAACCCGCAACCCCGAAATCCACCCCAAAGAAAGACTGATGGCCTCTACTCCTTCCGGCCCCTCCCTGACCTGCGCGCAGTGCAGTTTTGTCAACGAAGCAGAGCGCGTCTACTGCCACAACTGTGGTGCGAAGCTCGACCGCACCCTGCTTCCAAAAGCGGAGGAGACCGCCTTGGAGTCCCACGAGGAAAGCCGGCGGCGGGTGCAAAAAATCACGAATCCGGGTGGGTTCAAACCGATGAACGAAGTGAAGACCTTCGCGAACGTGATCGTCTATGCGGTGATCGTCGCGCTCGTGGTGCAATTCGTCCGGGCACCGGAAGATCTCCCGCCCACAAAACCGGATGAATTGAGCATCCGGATGGTCTCCAGCGACATGGCGGAAGCAGTCGATTCGACGCAACCCAGGGCCGTGCAATTCACCGAGGGCGAGATCAACAATCACCTGCGCTCGTCGCTGAAATCGAAAGCTCCCGGGCTCTTCCCGGGTTGCAAATTCGAGCGCGCCTTCGTGCGCCTCTTGCCCGGCTCCATCTACATCGGCCTCGAACAATCCATCGCGGGTTACTCCATTTATTCCGGAGCGCAGTATGAGTTGGGAGTCAAGGAGGGCGCCTTTTTCTCCAACAACCAGGGCGGAAACTTCGGGCGCATCGCCGTCCATCCGCTCCTGATGAAATACCTCACCATCGCCTTCAAGCCGCTCTGGACCGCGCTGAAACGCGAGCACTCGCAGATGGACCGGATGCAGCAGGTGCGGGTGGAAAAAGGGACGATCCTGCTCGTCACCAAAGGCGGCCCGCGCGCCCCATGATCCCGCGCACCCTGCTCTTGGCAGTCGCCCTCACGGCGACCGCGGTGCGGGTGAACGCGGCTCCCGTCGATCCAAAAACGCGCAGTGTCAGCGGATCGAAGCAATTCATCGTTTATTGCCCCGATCCGGAACTGCGCGGGCGCATTACCGGGATCGTGGAAGAGTGGAAACTCGACGTATTCCGCCTGCTCGGAGAGACGCTCAATCGCTCGAAGATCCCCGTCGTCATCACGGTCGACAAAGCGCAAACCACGAAGGCCACCCCGGTGCGGTTTCAGGTGATCGCGACTCCCGAGGGCCCGAAAATCGAGATCAACGCCGAGATCGGCGACGACCCGGCGGCGATCAATCTTCGCAAACAAATCGTCCGCGCCGTGCTCCTCGATTTTGCCTATCGCGACCGACCTCCGATCCGCGCCGGCGAAACTTACCGGGAGGCGCCATGGTGGCTGGTCGATGGCGCGATCGAAATCTTTCGCCGGCGCGACAGCGGCGTCGCGTCCGACCTGTTTCAGCGTCTCGTGGAAAACAACAAGCTTCCCGCGATCGCGGATTTTCTCGCACTGCGCGACGGCAACATCGGCGAGACCGCCGCGGCCATCGACTCCGCGTTTGCGATGGCCCTCGTGCAGGCGCTGGTGGACCAACCGAACGGCCGCACAAATCTTGCCAACCTCCTTCGCCACTGGCCCGACAATGGCGATGATCCGATCACGGCTCTCGCCAAGGAATTCCCGGCGCTCGCCGGCGGTGGCAGCGCGCTCCAGAAATGGTGGACGCTCAATCTCGCGCGCTTCGGCGCAGCGGACCGCTACAAAGGACTCTCAACCGAGGAGACCGATCGCCAGCTTACCGCGATCCTGAGCCTCGAAGTCACGGTCGGAAAAGCAGCTACGAAGAAGAAGTTCGCTCCCGGCGATTTCGCCGAATACTTAAAGCTCCCCGGCGCCCGGGCGGAATTGGAATCCAAGCAAAGAGCCCTCGTCGCCCTCAGCACCCAGGCCAACGCGCTCCTTCAGCCCGTCATCTCCGAGTACTCGGAGATGTTCTCGCTCCTCGCCCGCGGAAAGACCCGCCACATCGCCGAGCGCATCGCGAGCGCGGACCAATTTCGAACCGTCGTCCTGCACCGCATGGGCGCCATCACCGATTATCTCAACTGGTACGAAGCGACCCAGTTGAACACCCGGAGCAGCGACTTCGACAGCTATCTCAAAGCCGCCGAGGAAATGGCTCACCCGGACCTGAAACCATCGCCCGAAATTTCGCGGTATCTCGATCAAATCGAGAAAGAATATCGGCCCACTAATCCGTGAATGCTTCGCCCGCCTTGAGTTTTGTGAGGCAATCCGGGCAGATCCCGTGAGAAAAATCCGTCCCCGTCTCGGCGTGAATGTATTCCTCAATCTGCCGCCAGTACGCATTATCGTCGCGGACGCTTTTGCAATACATGCAGATCGGTAAAAGGCGTTTCACGCGCTTTACATCCAGCAACGCCGCCTCCAGATCGGCGACTTTCTTTGCCAGCGAACGTTCGAGTTGCACGACTCGCTGGCCGACTTTTAACCGGGCGCGCAGTTCGTCCGGGTCGAAAGGCTTCACCACGTAATCATCCGCACCCGCTTCGAGACCTTCCGCGATCGCTTCCTTTTCGCCCCGGGCGGTGAGCATCACGACGTAAAGATATGGCCGGTCGACCAAAGCACGCACCCGGCGGCAAACTTCGATGCCTTCGAGTTTAGGCATCATCCAATCTAGAATCGCGATCGCCGGGGCGTCCTCGCTTTCGAGGATCTTCAAAGCCTCCTCGCCGTCGCTGACGCTGACGGTTCGGAACCCCCAATTGTTCAAGTTCCGCTCCAGCAAGTGCCGCGAGACGCGATGGTCCTCCGCGATGAGGATATAATTGGTCTCGGGGTTCATTTGGACCGAAGGGTCGATGCCCCGGATGAAAATCCGAATGCCTCCAAAATGCGAGCACTCCTTTTGCGCTTTGCTCACGGCGGCAAATGCGTTCTTAGTGGCGCCCCGAAATCCTGATGAAAGTTTCCGATCTCCGCGGCATCCTGCAATACGTTCCTCGCTTCCGGGATCGCATCTTCGTGGTTGCCGTTGACGGCGAAATTATTGCCTCGCCCAACTTCGCCAACATCCTTCTCGATCTGGCCGTTCTCCGCTCACTGAGCATCAAGATCATCCTCGTCCACGGCGCCGGCGCTCAGATCGCGAAGCTCGCCACGGAGCGTTCGGCGACGCTCTCGAACTTTGACGGAACCGGGATCACCGACGACCTCACGCTCAAACTCAGTCTCGAAGCGGCGACAAACGTCATGAACGAAATCATGCAGGGCCTCACATCCGTGGATCTGCGCGCCGCATACGCGAACGCGATCATCGCGCATCCGGCTGGCATCCTCGGCGGAGTGGACTTCCTCAACACGGGCCGGGTCGAGCGGGTGGACATCAAGTCGCTCCATTTGTTTTTGAACGAAGGCATCACTCCCGTCATTCCACCGATCGGATTCGATGGCGAAGGCCGCACGTTCCGCGTCAACTCCGACGGCATCGCGCTCGAAGTCGCCGAGGCGATGCAGGCGATGAAAATCATCTTCCTCTCCGCCGGCGACGGCGTCACCACGGCAGGCGGTATCGTCAAACAACTCTCCATCGTCGAAACCGAAGAGTTATTGAAAAAACGCAAGATCCCGCTCGACGTCGGCACCGCGTCGAAGCTCGATCACGCCGCCCGCGCCTGCCGGCTCGGCGTCGCCCGGGTCCACCTGCTCAACGGGCTGCTGGACGAAGCCCTGCTGAGCGAAGTCTTCAGCCACGAAGGCATCGGCACGATGGTGTACTCGAACGAATACCAACAGATCCGGCGCGTCTTCAAAAAGGATGTCCGCGCGGTGATGACGCTCATCCGCGAATCGGTCAACAATGAGGAACTCGTCCGGCGCACCCGGGCGGACATCCTCGCGCATCTTGAGGATTATTGGGTCATGGAGCTCGATCGGAACCTCGTCGCATGCGTCGCGCTGCATCTTCATGCGGACGCGCAAAAAGCCGAACTCGCCTGCCTCTACGTCGCCAAAGGCCACGAGGGGCTCGGCTACGGCCGCAAGCTGATGGCCTTCGCCGAGCAGGTCGCTGCCGACAAGGGCATGAAATCCATCTTCGCGCTCTCGACGCAAGCGTTTAACTACTTTCAGCAAAAGGGCGGATACATCGAGGTGACCGCGGATGCGCTCCCGGCCGAACGCAGGAAGAAATACGACCTCAGCGGACGGAATTCCAAAGTCCTCCAAAAGACCATCGCTTTCGCACCGGCGGAGAATCCCCGCGTATGAACGGCTTCGGCATCGACGTCGTCGTCATCCTCGCCTACTTCGTCATCGTCGTCGGGATCGGCCTCTACAAAGGCCGCGGACTCAAGACGATGGAAGGGTTCGCCGTCGGAAATCGCAACATCCCATGGTGGGCCGTCCTGGCGTCGATCCTCGCGGCGGAAGTCAGCGCGGGCACGTTTCTCGGCACCCCGGGCGAAGGCTACGGCCTCCGAAACTTCACCTACGGGCAACTCGCGATCGGCACGGTGCTCGCCCGCATCGTCGTCGCCTACGTGTTCATCCGGAAATTTTACGAACTGCGCGTCGTTTCGATTTACGAATTTCTCGAATCGCGCTTTGGCCGCACGACCAAACTTTCGTCCTCCGCCCTCTTCCTTGTCACCCGCGCGCTCGCGAGCGGCTCCCGCATGTTTGTCCCGGCGATCCTGCTCGTCGTGGCGTGGGAGATCATCAAGGACGTCCACCCCAACCGGAACGAAACGCTGCTCCTCTACGTCGGTGCGGTCGGTTTCCTCGTCCTGCTCACCGCCTTTTACACCACGTTCGGCGGCATCAAGGCCGTCGTGTGGACCGACCTCATCCAGGTCTTCCTCATGTTCGGCGCGATGTCCTACGCCATGTGGACGCTCTGGCATTCGGTCGGCGGGTGGAGCGTCGTCGTCGCAGAAACGCACCGGGTCGTACTCGACCCCGCGGTCGTCGCCAGCAAGGGCGAAGCGGTCGCGCGAGCGCAAGGGGAGGAAGTCGCCGCTCACGCCCTCGCCTTTTGGGATATGGGGCTCATCTCGGGCGCGGGCTTTTGGGCAAACGTCAAAAACGTGCTCGAAACTGAGTACACCATCTTCTCGGCCTTCATCGCCTCCGTCTTCGTCACCATGGCCACCCACGGCACCGATCAGGATATGGTGCAACGGATGCTCACCGCTCCCGATATCCGCCGGAGCCGGCGAAGCTTGATTTTGAGCGGCCTGGCGGACATTCCCGTCGCACTGTCCTTCACATTTATCGGTGTTCTATTGTGGGTCTACTACCAGCTCCCGGCGAATGCTGGACGCCGTCCGGAGGGCGACTATTTCGTCAACTTCATCCTGCGCGAACTGCCTCCCGGCATCCGCGGAGTGATGGTCGCGGGCCTGTTCGCGACGGCGATGGGGTCGCTCAGCACCGCCCTGAACGCACTGGCCACCAGCTTCACACGCGATTTCTACCTCGGCGTATTCCGCCGGGACGCCACCGACCGCCAACAGATGACCGCCGCCCGCTGGAGCACCGCCATCTTTGCGCTCCTGCTCGCCGGCGTCGGCGTAGGCACGGCCTGGGTGAAACTCACCCACCCGGAGATTCGGATCATCCCCATCGTTCTTGGTTCGTTCGGCTACACGTATGGTTCCCTGCTTGGGATCTTTCTGGTGGGGATGACGACGAAGACCCGAGGCTCCTGCGGAGGCAATTTGTTTGCGATGTGCGTCGGATTCGCCGTCGTCGCAATCCTCAGTGGCCTGCCCAACGATGTCGCCAAAATGTTCGGCGCTCATCTTTACGAACAGCCCGATTGGCTCCCCGTAATCGAGTTTCCGTGGCGAATCGCGTTCGGCACCGTAGTGACTTTTTCCGTCGCCATCGCCTTTCGCACATCGCCCGAACAGCTCGATAAAATGCGGGCGGACATTGCTACGCATGCGTAGTTTCCGCGCAGACCCGCACAATTTCTAGGGTCTCGGAGCGTCAATGGAAATTATCGTTCTCAGGAAAATATAGTTGGGCGCCGGAGGACAATTTTTCTTGAGGCTCGCGGGGATGGAAATAACCTACCGCCGCTCGGCGGGGGTGAGAGAATACCCGCTGTGAATAACTTGTGAATAGAAACCCAAAACTACCGACCTGCCATTCCGGCGCCGCTCCTTTAGAGGGCTGAGCGACCGTTGATTCCGGCAATGTCGATGGATTCTATGTTCCACGTTTCTCTAGTTGATAAATGCTTGTGCAACAAGGCTTTGCGCGGGTGTGTAGTTTTCGTTTCTCAGACCGATCGAGTTTGGAAATGCGATGGGCGCGCAATTCTTTGCGCTTCTTTGGGGATCAACACCGTGCCGCGATCGACCAATATTCACTGTGGATAAATCCCTGCCCCTTCACGATTTGACTTCCACATGGAGAGACATTGCCGACGCCCTCAAAGCCGAGGTGAGCGTCGATACGTTCGCGCGTTGGTTTAAGGACGCAGAGCTTGTGGAACTTACGACGGAAGAGCTCACACTCCGGGTCCCGAACAACATCTACCAGTTGTGGATCGAAACGAACTATCTGCCGCTCCTGCGCTCCGCGATCATGCTCGCCATCGGCACACCCCGGATCGTGCGGTTCACCTTCTCCGGTGAACCCGCGCCGACCCCCGAAGCCGCGCCGGCGCCGAACCCGTCCGCAGCGAAGAGCGCGATGGCCCACCTCCAGGATGACGATGCTGCCGGCGCGGCAAACGGGATGAATCCCCGGAATTCGTTCGGCTCCTTTGTAGTGGGCAAAAACAACGAATACGCCCACGCGGCCTGCCTCGCTGTGGGAAACGCACCGGGAAAAACATACAATCCCCTGTTCATTTACGGCGGCGTCGGTCTCGGAAAGACGCATCTCATGCACGCGATCGGCCAGCACGCCGCAGGGCGCAAGAAGGGCGCGAAGGTTGTCTACATCACCAGCGAGAGGTTCACGAACGAGTTCATCGATGCGATCCAGAATTCGACACTCGTAAAGTTTCGCAAACGCTACCGGCTCGCCGACGTGCTGCTCATCGACGACATTCAGTTCCTCGCCGGCAAGGAACGCTCCCAGGAGGAGTTTTTCCACACGTTCAACACCCTCTTCGACGGTCACAAACAGATCGTCCTCTCCTCGGATCGCCCGCCCGCCGAAATTGCGGACCTTTCGAGCCGGCTCGTCTCCCGCTTCGAGTGGGGTCTCACCGCCGAACTGCAGCCGCCGGATGTCGAGACCCGTGTCGCAATCCTGCGCAAAAAGGCCGCGCAGATGGAAATCAAACTCGACCCGGAGATCTTCACATTCCTCGCGGAGCGAATCCGGACGAACGTCCGCCGCCTTGAAGGCGCCCTGATGCGCGTCGCCTCCTACGCCTCGCTCAGTGGCGGGACACCCTCGACCGAAAAAGTCGAGCACCTGCTCAAGGACATCCTCCAGGAAGAGGCGCGTCGTGCAATCAGCATCGACCAGATCCAGCGCCGAGTGGCGGAGCACTTTGATGTGCGGCTCGCTGACATGACCAGCAAGCGGCGCCCAGCAAACATCGCCTTTCCACGCCAGATCGCGATGTATCTGGCGCGTGAACTGACGAAGGGTTCGCTCGCCGACATCGGCGACGCCTTCGGCGGGCGCGATCACGGCACCGTCCTTCACGCGCACCGCCTTGTGAAGACGAAGATGCGCGACGAGGAAAAAGTCCGCCAGGTCGTCACCTACCTCGACAGCCAACTCAACCGCTAAGCAGCCGAATTGCGGTCCGGGCGCATCATCGTGCGCACAAATCGAAATTTGGATTTAGCAAAAATGATTGCGTCACTCCGGCCAATCATTCATCTACACCAGCCCCAACCGTATGAAATTCAGCGTCAGCAAAGAGAAGCTCCTCGAAGGTCTGCAGACCGTACAAAATGTCGTCAGCACGCGCACAACGCTGCCGATTTTGTCGAACGTCCTGCTCCGCGCCAGCGACGGGCAATTACAACTCACGACCACGGACCTCGATGTCGGCGTTTCCGGATCCATCGACGTCGTGATTGAAAAGCCCGGTGCAACGACCCTCCCGGCCCGTCGCCTCGCAACCATCGTCCGCGAGCTTCCCGCCAGCGAAATCATCATTGATGTCGACTCGAAAAACGTCGCTTCGATCCGCTGCGGACAGAGTTTTTTCAAGATCCTGGGATTGCCCGAAGAGGAGTTTCCGCCCCTTCCGAAATTTGACGGCGCGAAAGTATTCACCATCAGCCAGGCCCAACTCCGCGATGGACTGAAGAAAACCGCCTACGGCATTTCGACCGACGAAACGCGTTACGTCCTCAACGGCATCCTATTCTCTTTCAAGGATAACAAACTCACGATGGTCGCCACCGACGGGCGGCGACTCGCGCTGGTCGACTTGGAGCTGGAATTCCCGAGGAGCCAGGAGGCCGACGTGATCGTGCCAACGAAATGCGTCACTGAACTCGCGCGGTTGCTCGGCGGTGAAGGCGACCTGAAAATGAGTGTCGGGGACAATCAAGTGGCCTTCGAGGTGAACGGAACGCTGCTCATCTCCAAGCTGATCGAAGGAAATTACCCGAATTACCGCCAGGTCATCCCGAACGAGACGAAAGAGCGCATCACGCTGGAACGGGAACAATTCCTCAATGCGGTCCATCGGGTCTCGCTCCTCGCGAGTGAAAAATCCAACTCCGTCAAACTCACCTTCACTAAGAACAACATCGAGATCGGCGCGAACACGCCGGATATCGGCGAAGCGCGCGAATCACTCGCGGTGACTTATAAGGGCAAGGATTTCTCGATTGCGTTTAATCCCGAGTTTCTCATGGCGCCGTTGAAGAATCTGACCAACGACGAGGTCTTTCTCGACCTCATCGACGAGATGAGCCCGGGCGTCATTCGCATCAACACGCCGTTCCTTTACGTGTTGATGCCGATGCGGATCAGCTAACGCGGGCTCGGTCTGGTTCGAGGCGGTCATCTTGCCTTTGGCCCGCGCAAGAAACCCGTTGCGTTTGCCCGATGGTTCTGCGAATCGTCTCGCCCGCTGATAAAAAAGCGGTCGCAAATTTGCTCACGTGGCGGAATGGCAGACGCGTACGGCTCAGGACCGTATGGGGCAACCCGTGGAGGTTCGAGTCCTCTCGTGAGCACCAAATTTGACGTGAACCCGGAAGCGCTCCCCGGTCTAAGCCGCGGCGGCGTGTGGCGCCCGGGCAATCGAGGAAACTTCATGCACCGCCCGGCGCAAATCCGCCGCAGTCACCGGCTTGCCGACGATCAGGCTGATCCCCTCCGGCAACGTCCCGCGTTCCTGCATTTCATCACCAAATCCCGTCAATAGGATCACCGGCATCCCTGGAGTCATTGCGGCGATGGCCATCGCGAGTTGTTCGCCATTGAGCCCCGGCATCGATTGATCGGTGATGACCAGATCGAAATCGCCGGCCTCGAACTGCGCGAGCGCCGCGGTCCCATCTCCGGCCACCACCACTCGGTGCCCATCGCTCGTCAAATACTCGGCAAGGAGCTCTCCGATGATGTCTTGATCGTCCGCGACAAGGATCCGCAAGGGCTGGATCACCCGGGTGTCCTTGCTCGACACCGCTTCAACCGCCGGAAGCGCTCCAATCGGAAGGAACACGGTGAAGGTCGTGCCGCGTCCGATTTCACTCGAAATATCGATCCGCCCGCCATGGCGCTGAATGATCCCATACACCACCGACAATCCCAAGCCCGTCCCGCGCTCGCCTTTCGTCGTAAAAAACGGCTCCAAGCAACGCGCCCGGTCGTCATCGCTCATGCCGATGCCGGTATCTCCCACGGAAAAGAACTGCTCACCGTTGACGGCTCCACTGCATACCCGGATCGTCCCGCCCGTCGGCATCGCATCGACGGCGTTGAAAATCAGATTGGTCAGGACTTCGCGCAGTTCCGACGCGCTGGCCGCCACGGGCGCATCGGCTTGCAGTTCGATTTCCACTTCGATCTGCACACCTTCCGCACGGCACTTTGCCTTCCACTTCGGCGAAGTTAACGACACCACCTGCTCGACCAAGTCGTTCAGGTCGACCGGCGTCCGCACATCGTTGCACGTGGTCGGCCGATAAAACTCGCGCAGCCGGCTTACGACATGCGTGGCGTCCTGAGCTGCCGCGACCATGTGGCGAAGGTAGGCGATTTCGCGTTCCGGCGCGTGCTCCATGACGTGAGGCATTAGCAGTTCGCCATATCCCAGCACCATCGTCAGGGCGTTGTTAAAATCATGGGCGATCCCCCCGGCCATCATTCCGAGCGCACGCAACCGCTCCTGCTTCACGATTTGATCCTGCGTCGCCCGCAATTCGTTGAGCAATTCCTCAAACTGCACGGTCCGCTCACGCACCTGCTCCTCCAGACTCTGATTCTGTTTCTGCAATTCAAGGTGGAGAATCCGATTCTCGATCAGATTTTTGACCCGCAAGACGACCTCGAAATGATCCAGTGGCTTCATCACGATATCCTTCGCGCCGGCTTCAAGCACCCGGTGTTTTGTCGCCACCGTCACATCCGCCGTCAGCACTAATATCGGCAGGTAATCCCCTTCGGGAATAGCCGTCTTGATTTGTTCGATGACGGCAAACCCGTCGAGATGAGGCATGTGCAAATCCAGCAGCACGATGTCCGGCTGGAACTCCAGGAAAAGAGGTAATGCGCGCCGCGAATCCGTCGTGCTTTTGACCGAAGCCGTCCCGAACATCTCCAGAATGCGCTCAAGCAAACGCACGTTCGACGGCTCATCATCAACGATGAGCACGCGTGCATTGTGAAGCGTAGGATTCGACATTGGAAAATGGGAAAGACGTGGTGAACGGTCGACAGCAGAAAAGCACGTGTTATGCCTTTTGGGTGCTTTTCAAGCCGCACCAAATCCAGGCATGAATCCCGTCCCTCCACCCGACCGCGATGGCGCCCGTGTCCGTGCCATGTTCTCGGCCATCGCCGGCCGATACGACCTTGCAAACCACCTCCTCAGCGCCGGAATGGATACGCACTGGTGGAAGACGGCCGCCCGGCTCGTCAAGCAGTGGAATCCCTCCCGCATCCTCGATCTTGCAACGGGCAGCGGCGACCTCGCGCTTCACCTCGGCCGCGCATGTCCCCACGCTCTACTTGTCGGCGCGGATTTCTGCCACCCCATGCTACTCGTCGCCCAGCGTAAAGGCCTCGATCGCCTCGTCACCGCGGACGGCCTGCGTTTGCCCTTTGCCGATGCCACCTTCGACGCCCTCACCATCTCCTTTGGGCTCCGAAATATGGAATCATGGCCGCGCGCCCTCGCCGAAATGGCCCGCGTGCT
>JAYTDO010000156.1:0-8042 GCA_043735935.1 Chthoniobacteraceae bacterium | reverse complement strand
CACTCGAAGCATCGCTTTTCAAAAATCGGCCGCACCCTTTGCTCGAAGAACAAGTCCCCACCAGCGTCGATCGGCGCGCCAAAGGCCGGGCCTGCGGTGATCGCGAGCGCGACCATCTGAGGGAAGTGCGGGCGGAGGAATGTCATCTGTCGTTATAGACCCGCAACTCGGCTCGCGCTTTGCGGTTTGGGGAGTTGCTGGAATCGGGAAGAGCGGAATAGGCTCCGCCGATGCCCGACGCGAGCACCAATGAACGTCTCGAAAACGCCGACCTCGCGCCGGTGCCGCCGGATCAGAGGACGTGGTCGATGTGGAATTTCGCCGCGCTGTGGATCTCGATGGCGGCCTGCATCCCCACTTACATGCTCGCATCGTCGCTCATCGGCGGCGGCATGAACTGGTGGCAGGCGATCGGCACCATCTTTTTGGGAAACGTAATCGTCCTGATCCCGATGGTGCTCAATGCGCACGCCGGGACTCGTTACGGCATCCCGTTCCCGGTCTATTGCCGCGCGGCGTTCGGCACCCGTGGCGCGAATGTGCCCGCGCTGCTTCGCGCGCTGGTGGCCTGTGGATGGTTCGGCATTCAGACGTGGATCGGTGGGAACGCGATCTTTCAAATCCTCGCTGTGTTCCTGCCCGCGCTCGCGAAGGCACAGCCGCTCGGCGCGCTCGGCATCTCGATGCCTCAGCTTGTCTGTTTCCTCTTCTTCTGGGGCATCAATATGTGGGTCATCTACAAAGGCATTCACACGATCCGCGTGTTGCTTTCGATCAAAGCGCCGCTGCTCGTTGCGCTCGGGTTGGTGCTGTTGTGGTGGGCGAATGCGAATGCCGGCGGCTTCGGGCCGATCCTCGCGCAACCGTCCGCATTCGATGTCGGCCAGCCGAAGGCCGGGCAGTTCTTCGCCTTCTTCGTGCCCGCACTCACCGGCATGGTGGGATTCTGGGCGACGCTCTCGCTGAATATCCCGGATTTTTCCCGCTACGCACGCACGCAGCGCGACCAGGTGCTCGGACAGGCGATCGGCCTGCCGCCGACCATGGCGCTGTATTCCTTCATCGGCGTGGCCGTCACGTCCGCGACCACGATCATCTATGGGGAGACGATTTGGGACCCCGTCAACGTGCTGACGCGCTTTACCAATCCGGCGGTGCTGGTGCTGGCCATGATCTCGCTGTGCATCGCCACGCTCGCGACTAACATCGCAGCAAACGTCGTGAGTCCCGCAAACGACTTTGCCCATCTCGCCCCGCGCCGGATTTCGTTTCGCGCCGGGGGTTACATCACCGGCGTGATCGGGGTCATGATGATGCCCTGGAAACTCGTCGCTGATCCGAGCGGTTACATCTTCACCTGGCTCGTCGGCTACAGCGCGCTGCTCGGGCCGATCGCGGGCATCCTCATCGCCGACTACTTCGTCCTCCGCCGCACTCAACTCGATCTCGCCGCGCTCTACCGCGCCGATGGCGAATATCGGTTCACGAACGGATACAGCATCGCGGGCCTCGCCGCGCTTGTCGTCGCGATCCTGCCTAATCTCCCCGGCTTTTTAGTGAATGTGAAATGGCTTCGAAAGGACGCGGTGCCCGCGGCGCTCGTCAGCAGCTACGACTACGCGTGGTTCATCGGATTTGCGGTGGCCTTCATCGTGTATCTCGCGCTGCGGAAGATTTCGGTTAAATGACACTATGAACGCGCCGCAACTCCCGCCCTTCGCTCATCAGCCGCAGCCGTACACGGGTCCGACCGCCGAAGAGGTGCTCGCGATGAGGAAGGAATTTCTCAGCCCGGCGCTGTTCGCATATTACCAGCGCCCGGTGATGATCGTGGAAGGAAAAGGCCAGTATCTTTTCGATGAAAAGGGCCGCCGATACCTCGATGCGTTCGCCGGGATCGTGACGGTGAGCGTGGGTCATTGCCACCCGCATGTGTTGGCGGCGGTGCAGGCCCAAACGGCGCGACTTCAGCACACGACGACGATCTATCTTCACCCCAATATCGCCGAGTATGGAAAGGCGCTTGCCGCGAAAATGCCGGGCGACTTGAAGGTCTGCTACTTCGTCAACAGCGGCTCCGAAGCGAACGACCTGGCGATGCTGATGGCGAGAGCCTTCACGGGAAACTTCGACATGATCGCGCTGCGCAACGCCTACCACGGCGGGAACTCAAGCGGGATGGGACTGACCGCCCATTCCACGTGGAAATTCAACGTGCCGCACAGCTTCGGGGTTCATCACGCGATCGCGCCGGACATGTATCGCGGCGTGTACGCCGGCGACGCGGACGCGGCCCGCAAATATGCCGACGATGTGAAAAGTGTGATCGATTACGCGACGCCGGGTAGGGTCGCGGGTTTTATCGCGGAGTCGATTCAGGGCGTGGGCGGGACGGTGGTGTTTCCCGATGGCTATCTGAGCGCGGCGTATTCACACGTCCGCGCCGCTGGCGGAGTGTGTATCGCCGATGAGGTTCAGTCGGGCTTCGGGCGGACGGGCTCACACTATTGGGGCTTTGGAACGCAGGGTGTGATCCCGGACATCGTGACGATGGCCAAAGGGATCGGCAACGGCGTGCCTCTCGCGGCGGTCGTGACTACTCCGCAAATCGCCCGAGTGCTCTCCGAGCGGATTCACTTCAACACGTTCGGCGGAAACCCGGTGGTGTGCGCGCAGGGCAAGGCGGTGCTTGAAGTCATCGATCGCGAGGACCTCAAGGCGAATTCGCTGACGATCGGAAACCATTTGCAGGCGGGCTTTCGCGCTCTCGGGGAAAAACATGCGATCATCGGCGACATCCGTGGCCGGGGATTGATGCTCGGTGTCGAGTTGGTCAAAGACCGCGGAACGAAGGCGCCGGCGAAGGAAGAGACGCTGCGGGTCTTTGAAATGGCGAAAGACTTGGGATTGCTGATCGGCAAAGGCGGCTTCCATGGAAACGTCCTGCGGATCAAACCTCCGATGTGCCTGACCAAAGCGGACGCCGATTTTCTGCTCGAAGTCCTCGACGTCTGCTTTGCAAGCCTGTGAGCGCGGAACTCGTCGACCACAGCTACGGGAAGTCGCACGTGCGGGTGATGAAAGTCCTGCGCGACGGAGCCCGCCACACCATCAAGGAACTCGACGTGTCGGTGATGTTGCGCGGGGATTTTGAGAGTTCGTATACCGTCGCGGCGGGAGATAATTCGAAGGTCGTCGCGACTGATACGATGAAGAATACGGTGAACGTGTTGGCGAAGGAGCGTCTCGGCAGGGAGACGGAGCGTTTCGTGGCGAGGCTGACGCGGCATTTTCCGCAGCAATACCCGCAGGTGTCCGAGGTCACGGTGGAAGCGCATGAGCGTTGTTGGGAGCCGCTCGCGATCGACGGGAAACCGCACCCACACAGCTTTTCGAGCTCTGAGCGCTGTCGTCCATTCGCGCGGGCGATCGTCGCGGATGGAGGGTTCGTGTTGGAATCCGGTGTCAGCGAGTTGCTGATTCTCAAGTCCGCCGGATCGGGATTCGAGGGTTACCCGCGCTGCCGCCTCACGACGCTCCCGGAAACCAACGACCGGATCTTTGCGACTTCGCTGACGGCGACTTGGACGTGGCGTGGCGAGCCCGCCGACTACAACGCGGCGAATCAACTCATCCTCGCCGCGCTGCTCGCTCCGTTCGCGGAGAATTACAGTCCTAGTGTGCAGGCCACGCTTTTCCAAATGGGCGAAGCCGCTCTCGCGGCCTGCCCCGAGATCACGCGGGTCCATCTTTCGGCACCGAATAAACACTGTCTGTTGCTCGACCTCTCGAGGTTCGGTGTGGAAAACGAAAACGAACTGTTCGTCCCGACTGATGAACCGCACGGGCAAATCGAAGCGACGGTCGCCCGCGCATGACGGAAGAGCTGTTGAGCGAATTGATCGAGGCGCGCAGGCGGCGCGAGCCGTGCGCGATCGTGACGGTGGCCGCCACGACGGGTTCGGTGCCTAGGGCGGCCGGGGCAAAGATGCTCGTTTTTGGTTCCGGAAAAATCTCAGGGACGATCGGCGGCGGAAAATTCGAGTCGTTGGTCGTGCAACAGGCGCTGGATGCGATGTTCGGACAGGTCCCGGTGCTAAAGACGTTTCCGCTGCACGAAGGCGCGGATGATTCGTTCGGTGCGATCTGTGGCGGTGAAGCGACCGTGCTCATCGAACCGCAAACAACGAAGGAAGCGTTGTTTCTTGTCGGTGCCGGTCATTGCGCGCGGGCGATCGCGAAGCTCGCGAGGGAATGCGGGCTGCACGTTACCGCGATCGACGATCGTGATGAGGTGCTGGGCGAGTTTGAGGACGCGCATACCAAGGTCGGCGACCGTAGCCCTGCTGCGTTCATCTCGGGCCGCCCATGGCGCGAGGATGAAGCGCTGGTCATCGTGAGCCGGCACTACGAAATCGATCGCGATGCGCTCGAAGCGGCGCTCGGTCAGGTCGGCATCGGATATCTCGGCATGATCGGGAGTGAGAGGAAGGTGCGGCGTGTTTTTGACGCGCTGTTGGATCGCGGTTTCACGCGGGAATCGCTGGCCAGGGTCCATGCGCCCATCGGGCTCGACATCGGTGCCGAATCGCCGACGGAGATCGCCGTGAGCGTGGTCGCCGAGGCGCTTCAAGTCCTCCGAAAGCGCCCTGGCAGACACCTGCGCGATTCATCTTTTTAGTCAACATGGAGTCCTTTATTGCCAAAAACGCATTGCGCGGTTTTCCGGCGCGCTTCACTCTCGCTGCATGCAAAACGTGATCATTGTCGGCTTCGGATTCATGGGCCTGATGCACGCGCAAGTGTATCAACGGCTGCCGAATGTGCGGATCGCTGCCGTGGTAAATGATAATTTGGACCGGGCTCGTGGGGACCTCGATCGCCTCGGGATCGATGCGCCCGTCTTCGCCGACCTTGATGCTGCGCTCGCGGCGCACGAAGCGGACTTCGTCGATATTTGCCTGAGGACCGATTTGCACGCGTCCTTTGCGATCAAAGTGATCGCGGCCGGCAAACACCTGTTTTGCGAAAAGCCACTCGCGCTGAACACCGAGGACGCCCGCGCGATCATCGCGGCGGCGGACGCGGCGGGCGTCTTTGCACAGGTGGGTCAGTGCATTCGTTTCTGGCCCGAATATGTGGCGTTCGCGAAATTCGTCGAATCTCGCCGAGCGGGAACGTTATTGAGTCTGTCGCTTCAGCGGCGCGCCGCGCGCCCGGCATACAGCATTTCAAACTGGCTGAACCAAGGTGAAAAGTCCGGAGGGGCGGCGCTGGACTTGCATATTCACGATACGGATTTCGTTCATCATTTGCTCGGACGTCCTCAGGCCGTGAGTTCGCGCGCGACGTTCGATTTCAGCGGCTGTAGCCATATCTTCACCACCTACCATTTCGAAGACGTGATCGTGACGGCGGAAGGAGGCTGGAATTATCCACCACGCTGGGGATTTCAGATGGCGTTTCAGGCGGTGTTTGCAGAAGGGGCGATTGAATTCGATTCGCGGACGCAGTGTCCACCGACCGTCACCATCGGCGATGCGGAGCCGACGCCCCTCGATGTGGAACAGCCGGATGCCGGTGAGTCCGCGGCTGGAGTCGGGAATATCTCTTCGCTCGGGGGTTATTTTAACGAGCTCAAGTACTTCGTGGACTGCCTGGAGCGCGGGGAGGCACCGCAACTGGCGACGTTGCACCAGGCGGCGGAATCTTTGGAGACGGTCCTGCTCGAAGTGGAATCTGCACGCACCGGACGCACCGTGGTTTTGCCAGCGATCGACCCAGCATGAGGAAGTCGATCAATACCTGGTCGTTTCCCGATGACTGGCCTCTGGCGGCGCGACTGCTTGCGGCTCGCGAGGCCGGCTTCGCTGGCTTTGAAATCGATCTTAGCGAAGGCGGCGCGGTGAATCTCGACAGTTCGCCGGACGACCTCGCTCGCGTCCGCCGGGAGGCGGAAGCTGCCGGGCTCGAACTCAGCGGTTTGGCGAGCGGACTATATTGGGGCGCGAATCCTGCCAGCGCCGACGCGGCGGTGTGTGCGCGCGCGACGCGGATTCTTCGGCGGCAGATTGAATTTGCGGCGGCGCTGGGGATCGGAGCGATTCTTGTAGTCCCAGGTGTCGTAGGGGCGGATTTTGTCCCGGACGGCGAGGTGGTGCCGTATGATTTGGCGTGGGACCGGGCGCGGGCGTTTGTGGCGGCCGCACTGCCGCTTGCGGAGCGGCACCGCGTGACGATCGCGATCGAAAATGTTTGGAACAAGTTCCTGCTCAGTCCGCTGGAGATGCGGGACTTCATCGACTCCTTTGGCAGCGAATGGGTGGGAGCGTATTTCGACATCGGCAATGCGCTGGCGACGGGTTACCCCGAACATTGGATATCGATCCTCGGTCCGCGCATTTGCCGGGTGCATTTCAAGGACTACCGGCGCGCGGTGGGGAGCGTGGCCGGTTTCGTGGAGTTGCTCTCCGGTGACGTCGCATGGCCCGCGGTCATTTCCGGGTTGCGGGCCGCCGGTTACGATGGGTGGGCGACGGCTGAGATGATTCCGCCGAAGCCGTTTTACAAACACGCGCCCGAGGTGCTGATCCACAACACGTCGCGCGCCTTGGACGCGATCCTCGCGCTTTAGCTGAAGGTCAGGTTTTTGATCTTCGCGTAAGCGGCGGCATTCAGCACGTCGATGATACGATCGTGTTTCGTATCGGGATTCGGGCGCACGATGACGGGATCGTTTTCGCCGAAGGTCTCCTTCGCGTTTTTCAGCCACTCCTTCAGCCGCGGCAGGCTCTTTTCCTCGGGCTTGCCATAGACTTCGCTGTTCATCGAGACCGTGCCGTCCGGCCCGATGTCGATGATGATGGGCGTGACCTGACCGCTATTGGTCGAGCCTTTGCCGGCGGGAAGGTTGATGTTCAATTCCTTCTCGACGACCTGCGATCCGGCGCTGGCCATGAAAAAGAGCATGAGCACGAAGACCACGTCCACCATCGGCGCGATCTGAAATCCAATATCTCCGTCGTCTGAACCTACTGATCCGGCCATGTCGTGTTGTGTGGTTAAAGTTAGGGGGCTGTTCCGCCGTTTTGATCTTTGTCGGTGACCGAGAAAGTCACATTCGCCACGCCCGCGGCACCCGCGGTCTGGAGGATGGTGCGGAGGTATTCGTAGCGGACCTTGCGATCGGCGCGGATGAGCACGCGGACCTCTGGCTGCCGTTTTACCTTGGCCTCGAGGGAGCCTTGGATCGCGGTGGGATTGGCGAAGGAAGTACCATCGACATCCACGGTGCCGCCAGTCGTGCCGACACCTTCATTCCAAAGAACATTGAGGATGACCTGGCCGTTCGTCGTGTCGGCGCTTTTGGCTTTGGCGTCCTTCGCGACGGGCAGGGTGATGTCCTGCCGCACCTGGAGCACTTCGGTCGAACTGATCGACATGAAGAACACAAGCAGCACGAGCAGGATGTCGATCATCGGCGCGATCTGAAACTCGGGATCTTCCTCCGGCGCGAGTCGTGTGGAGGCTCGTTTTTTACTCGCGGAAGTGGCGTGGGACATGACGCGGGATGGCGTGGCTTAAGCCGCCCAGTCGAGAGTCGAACCGCAGTGTGGGCAGGGATTGACTCCCGGCGTGACCGCGCCGTTGCAAACGGGGCAGTTCGTCGTGAGCGCCATGGAGACCTTGCGCGCGCCGCCGCTCATGCCGACCATCGGGGCGCCTGCGTCGAAGTTTTCGCCGATATGAATGCCCAGGAGTTCATCGTAGGGAATGTCGATGAGGAGATTGTTCACGACGTCGTCGGCGTGAACGATGCACATCTGGGAGACGTTGCGGAAGATGTAGTAGGAGACGAAGGCGGGAATCGCGATGAAGAGACCGCTCGCGGTCGCGAGGAGCACTTCGCCGATCTTGCCGGAAAGCGCCCGCGGATCGCTGATGCCGCTGCCTGCCAGCACCGCGAACGCACCCATCATGCCGATGACGGTGCCGAGCAGCCCGATCATGGGGCTGACGACGCCGATGACGGAGAGGTAGCT
>JAYTDO010000155.1:0-4268 GCA_043735935.1 Chthoniobacteraceae bacterium | reverse complement strand
TTCGAGGCTCCTCGAAACGACCAATTTCCGTAACGCGCCTCGGAAGCTTTTTTCAAAAACCGGGGATTTACATCCGTCGCCAGCAACGTAATCCGCCAGTCCGCGATATCCGGCAGGAGACGGCTCAGCGAGATCGCGAGCGAGTAAGGTTCTTCGCCCGTACAACAGGCCGCGCTCCAAATTCTCAACTGCCTGCCATTCGCCCTCCGGGACCGGAGCAGATCGGGCAACACTCGACGCTCCAAAAACTCAAATACCGCCGGGTCGCGAAAAAAATACGTCTCCCCGACGGTCAGGTGGGCCGCCAGCAGTTCGAGTTGCGGCTTGGAAAGACGGCGGGATAACAGCCATTCGGCACATTCTTCGGCTGTTTCAAAGCCAAGCTCCGAAGCCACCGAGCGTATCCCTCGCTGTAGGTCCGCCCAGCGGGCCTGCGGAAAGCTTAGTCCCATTTCACGATCCAGACAGCTGCTCAGCTGAACCAGCAGCGCTTTGGATATGGTCGCTGGCATAAGTCAGGTGCTCGTCGTCTTGAGCGCGTTTTCGAGCTCGGCCATTTCCCGCGTCGTGAGGAATTTGTTGATGTCGTGAATCATGATCCGCTCGCCGTTGATTTTCATCCACCCCTCCACGGAATCGAGCCCGGGCAAAACGGCGGGCGCGGAAATCGTTCCCGCCATCGAAGCAGGAACCACATCGGCCACCTCGTCGACGACCACCGCGACCTGCCGACCGGCGCTTCGAAGCACGATAAAATGGTCCGAAGCTCGAACCGCACGTGGCGCGAGACCGAGACGCCCGCGAAGATCAAAAACGGGCAATACTTTTCCCCTCACGTGAACCACACCGATGACTCCGGAGGGAAGGCCTGGCACAGGCGCGATTTCGACTGCCCGGACCACTCGCTCCACATTGAGCGCATCGATGCCGAAAAAGAACCCATCGAGTTCAAACAAGATCAGGATTTCCGGCAGTGATTCGGGCGGGCGCATGGTATCACATGGATTCAAAATGAAGGTCCTCGGTCTCGGGTAGCGGATCAAGGAATTCCCCCGCGGTCGCTCCGGTCTATACTTTGAGCCGCCCGACGAGTTGCTTGAGTTTTTCGCCGAGCGCGTGGAGCTGGCGCGCCGCCGATTCGACCTGCCGGGTGCTCGCCACGGTCTGCGCGCTGGAGGCACTGATGCTTTCCATCGCCGACGCCACCTGCTGCATTCCGGCGAACTGCTGCCGACTCGTCGCCGCGATCTGGACCGCCGCCTGCGCTGCCCCATCGATGCTCTCGGCCAATGCCGCGATCGAACGCCCTGTCGACGTTGATTGCTCAACCCCCGCCTCCACGGCCTTGTTGCCACGCTCGGTCGCATACACCGCGTCGCTGGTCGCCTTCTGAATATCACTCAAAATCCCGCGAACCTGGGTCGTTGCCTGTTTGGATTGATCGGCCAGAAGTTTGACCTCCTGCGCCACGACCGAGAACCCCTTGCCCGCTTCACCCGCTTTCGCGGCTTCGATAGCGGCGTTGACCGCAAGCAGTTTGGATTGCGCCGCGAGATCATCCACACTCGCGATGATCTCGGCGATCGCATGGCTTTGCGTACTTAAATTCACGATGCTCTCCGCGATCGACGACATCTGCGTGCGGATCGCCTGCATTCCCTCGATCGTCTGGGCGACCGAATGCTTTCCGTCTTGCGCGACGCCCGAAGCTTTTTGCGCCTGACTGGAGACGATCTCCGCCCTGTCGCTGGACATCTGCGCGGTCTGTCTCACTTCCTCCACCGTCGTGGTCGTCTGCGATACCGCCGTGGCCGCTTCCGTCGCGCTGGATCCCAACTGCTGCATGGCGGCAACGATCTGCCCGGCAGACAACGCCAGCACTGCCGCTGCATCCGTGATCTCGGTCGCCTGGACTCGAAGGGTTTCATTCGCCCGCTGCAATGCCCCAGTCCGCTCCTCGATGTCTCCAAGCATTTGATTAAACGCATCCGTCAGCACACCAAGTTCGTCTCCACTCAATCTCTCCGCACGCGCTGAATAATCGCGGGTCTGTCCGATGCGTCTCGCCGTTTCGGTCAAAGCAAGGATCGGCCGCAACAGCAATCTCTGCAGGCCCAGCGACATCGCGAGCGCGATCGTGAGCGAACCGAGAAGCACAAGTCCGGAGATGCCCGCGTAAAGACGCAACCGGGCGTTCAGCCCTTCGAGATCCGCGCGCAAATAGATGGTGCCAACCCGTTCCTCCTCCTTTTTGACCGGACGTACTACTACCATGTATTCGTTTTCATATCGTACGCCGATCCGCTCGGGAGACGCCGGGAATTTCGTGCTCGCCCCCCCTGGCGCGTACGTCGCGTGGAGAGCCCCTTCGTCCGTGTAAAGGCACGCTGCTCGGACCGCCGGGTCGGCAGACAACGCCAATAGCACCGCTGCCGCATCGTCCTTGGTGTCCTGGATTTTGGAAAATGAAAGCGCCGCGACGCTGTTGCGGGCTAGCGCGTCCGCGAGCACGGTGAGATTGCGAGCCATCGCCTGCCGAAACGTGATCCGCTCATACGCGACGAAAGTCGCGCACGCCGCGAGCAAAGCGATCGCTGTGGTCCCTAGGACGGCAAGCGACATCTTCTGTTTGATCGGCAGGTGGCGGAAGAAGTCCATTGTTTCGTCCGCTTATGAATTGAAGACATGCACCGCCAGCCGAGCTAGTTGCAAGTCGATCGTCAGCCCGGCCCGCTTCGCAGCCGCCGTGTTAATTTCAAAGCGGACTTTGTCGCCATCCATCACCAAGCCAATGACGCCCCCTTGCCGTGCAAACCCGTCCGAATCGCCGACTGTCAGGACGTTGGCGCCGGAGAGCGCTTCGATGATCGAATCCAGCTTCCCCCGCTCCGATCTCGAGATAAATACGATCTGACAAGTCTTCAAGTCCTCGACCCGTTTCGAGCGCCTCACTTTCACAACTCGGTCTAGCCCCGCGCCAAACGGATCATCCCCTAGAATTCCGATCGTCACGGCTCCCCGCGAAGCGGGCCACTTCACGAAGGCGGGGAATTTGGCGAGCAACGCCGCTTTCAATTCGTATTCCGAAACGTCTCGCTCTTCCGCCCTCGCGCCCGACGCAAACGATACGAACGCACCTGCGAACAGAATCAATGACAGCGGAAAGGCGCTCATAAAACTTTGACGTTCAAAAGGGGACAAACGATCGCAGCACCTACCACGATGCCGTTTTGGTTCCCGGATAGAAAGCGAAATCCTCCCGCCTTCGGAATGACCGGCGCAGGCTGAGCCAGAACCATTTCGGAGGCGCTGGATTCTGCCGATTCTCATGGAGACGGTATGGAGTCGCCATTAAGGACGCGAGTTCCTGCTGCGGTAGCTCAATGCGCTTTCTCATTCGGGTGCCTCGTCCTCCGCCATCGCTTCACGAATTGATCACCCGAAACGCGAGCTTTAACAGCCGCAAGTCGATGCCCAATCCCGCACGACGCGCGGCGCTGGTGTTGATCTCAAAGCGCACCGCATCACCCACCATCACTAGGCCGATGATCCCGCCCAGCTTCGCGAAATCAGCACATTCGCCCACAGTGAGAATATTGGTTCCTTCGAGACTTTTCAGAATCGCATCGACGTTTTCCTGTTCGGATTTCGAGACGAACACAACCTGACAGTCCTTCAAATCATCCACCCGTTTTGATCGTTTAACGTTCAATCCAACCAAAGCACCGCCAAACAGGTCATCACCCAAAATTCCCACTGTGATCACGGTCCGTCCCGCCACGGGCCATTTCACGTAATCCGGAAACAAGACGAGCGAAGCGGCTTTAGCTGCATACTCGCGCGCCGAATCCTGCGCGAATAATGCGAATCCATACGCCATCGTCAGATAGGTAGCGAGAATCGGAATCCACCGCAGCCATCGTTCCGAGAGACCCATCCCACGAAAGCCATCGGACTTAAACGAAGACACGAAGTCCAACGACGGCTTTTTCAAGCAACTACAAGTCGCCCGACTCCCGCATCCGCGAGCACAAAAGTCGCAAACATACCGCAATGAACCGAAGAACTGACTAAGAGCGTTCGTGAAGTAGGCCATACGCACAGGATCGTACTCGCGATCACCTAAAGTTTACCCCTCCCGCCGGACCATGTCGAACCGAAATTTCCCATAGGGTCTTAGGAACTTTAGAGAGGTTCTGAGCGGAGGTTTTTGAGGAGGAAGAGGTAGAGATTATCGTGACGATGGTTCCAACGCCATTCCGATTCCT
>JAYTDO010000154.1:0-4981 GCA_043735935.1 Chthoniobacteraceae bacterium | reverse complement strand
GACGGCTTTTCATTCACCACCACGATCACGCTGGCGATGCTCACGAATCATTACCGGGTGAAATTCGTGCCGATCAATTACATGCGGCGCATCGGCAAGTCGTCGATCAAACCGATCCGCGATTTCACGAACTTCACGATCCTGATCATCCGCATCTGCGCGTATTTTAAGCCGCTCAATGTGTTCGTCCCTCCGGCGATGGTGCTGATCCTCCTCGGCCTGATCAAAGGGACGCGGGATTACCTCGTCGTGGATCACATCGGGATGCTGGCCATGCTGCTCGCGATGACGGGCGTGCAGATGCTGTTCATCGGATTGCTGGCCGACCTGATCGACCAGCGGATGAAGCTGTAGTCTTGAATCCGCCGTCTTACTCGCGCTGGCTGGTTCCGTGGTTGCTGGCGCTTTTCGCCGCCGCATTTGCCCTCCATTTGCAGCATCGGGATTTCGCGTGGTTCTATCATCCTGACGAAGGTGAGAAGGTGAGGCAGGTGCTTACCGGAGATTGGAATTACCACCACCCGCTGCTGCTGCTCACCGCGTCCAAAGTGGTCGTCGAGGCAACGGAGACCCCGGCGACGCGCCAAGGCGTGGTGGAGACGGGCCGCGCAGTCTCGGCCGGGCTCACCGCGCTGGCGATCGTCGCATTGTCGCTGCTGGCGTTCCAGTGGCGCGGGTGGCCGGCCGCTCTGGCCGCGGGCGGTGGGCTGATGTTCCACCATCAGCTTTACGAGCTGTCGCACTACATGAAGGAAGACTCCGCGCTGCTCTGCGGGCTCGCCCTGTCGTGGCTGGCGCTGCTCCATTTCGAGCGCGCACCGTCGCTCGTCCGTGCGGCCCTGCTCGGCGCGGCCTGCGCGCTGGCGATTTCGGGGAAATACATCGGCGTCATCGTCCTCCTCGCGGCCGGGCCTGCATTGTGGCGCTCGGGCGGGAAGGCTCGCGCTGTTGCATTTGGCATCAGTCTCCTCGGCGTGCTGGCTTTGGTGAACTGGCCGCTCCTCGCGCACTTCGGTGATTTTCGCGCGAGCCTGGCGCGCGAGACGGATTTCGTCGTGAACGGCCAGAAGGGCAGCACCCGCAGCGTCCCGCACGCGCAGTACTGGAACATCTTCATCGACAACACCGCCCCGGTCATTTGGGTGCTGCTCCTCTGTTTCCTGCAAGCGCGTTGGCGGGAGCGGCGCGCGATCACCCCCGCACACTGGCACCTCATCGCGTTTCCATTTGTCTACGCGCTGGCGCTGTCGTTTTCGCCGAAATCGAATGACCGTTATTTCCTTCCGGCGACCGCCGCCTTGACCGTACTCGCTGCGATGGGCGTATCGGACGTGGCCCGGCTGTTTGGGAAAAAATGGATCGCTGGGGTGGCGGCGGCGGCGCTCGTCCTCGGGCAAATGCCTTCGTGGGTGCGATACGAGCGTGCTTTCCAGAACGACGACTCGCGGGAACTGCTGGAGTGGTGCCGCGCGGAGTTGCCGGCGGACGCCGTCATCGCGAAGGACAGCCGCGTGTGGCTGCCCGATCCGGCGAAGTCCGACGGCGTGCCGGCCGGGGTGATCCCCCAAAAAGTTCGGGCGGCGAAATTCGCCGCAGACCTTGGGAGCCTGAGCGAACTGCGCGAGCAGGGGATCACGCATGTGGCGGTTTCGGAGAGCGACTACGGGCGCTTTTTCTTAAAGAGCCTCAAGCCGAAGAAGGGAGAAGAGAGCGATTTCCACCGACGCAAAGCGTTTTACGAATCACTCCTGCGCGAAGGGAAACTCATCTTCGAACGCGACCGAGGGACGGTCATTTATCTCCACCCCGGCATCCGCGTCTACAGCATCGCAGGCTAACTCGAATCTTCGGCGGAAGTTTGTCAGAGCATGGTCCCAGAATTTTCTTCTCGTCCGCCTAAGAAGCCGCACCCGATGCACGTCTATCGATTTCACATGAACTTTCAGTCCCTCCCTGGCTCCCTTGGCTTGCTTACTATCTTTATGACCAGCTTTTCGGCATTTGCCGAGGACGCAGTCGAGGTGGTGCGAATCACCTCCCAGCGCCCGGCGCCATCGGGTCTGCTGGAAGAGCGGCTCATCGGCGAGACGGGTCGGCCGGAATGGACGAGCGCGCGGCGATTCCCGGGGACGCGCGTTTACATCCAAAAAGAGCCGTGGGAAGCGGGAGTGGAAAGCTGGTGGCGTGTGAAACATCACCGCGACGGCACACTGAGCCACCGGTTGCTGGAGGAAGTGGAGATCGGGTTGCCGGGCCGCGTTCAGCTCGATCTTTACAACGACATTGAAGGCGATGAGCGCGGCGCGTTTCATTACCAGAGTTTTAATGTCGAAGTGCGATGGGCGCTGGCCGATTGGGGGAAGCTCTGGGGAAATCCGACGCTCTACGGCGAGTATAAATTCGCGGACCCGCATTGGGGTCCCGATGTCTATGAATTCAAGGTGCTGCTCGGCGATCAACTCGCCCCGCGCTGGCACTGGGGAGTGAATTTTGTGTGGGAGGCTGAGACCGGAGGCGAGCGCGAGCAGGAATTGCAGGTCGCGACGGGCCTGAGTTATTCGGTGCTCGATGGGAAGATCGGACTCGGCGTTGAGACGTTTTACGATCGCGATACCGTGCGGCACGGTCGCGGCGAACCGGACGACATTTTCGCCGTGGGTCCGAGCGTGCAGTTCCGGCTCACGGACCACCTGCATGTGGACCTGACGTGCCTCTTCGGGATGAATTCCGTGAGCGATCGCCAGATCGGCTTCCTCGTGATCGGATACGATTTCGGCCCGAAGGCGACCGATCGTTACACGCCCACGACCATGCGCGGGAACTGACGCCGCTACGGCTTCGCCGGCTCCGCGTTCCAGACTTTGATGTCGTCGAAGAATCCGTCTTTCCCGGCGACGCCGAGCTCGATCTTGGATTTCGTGGGGTGGCCGATGCCGGGGGATTTCAGGTAACCCACCGGCTTGCCGTCGATGGTCGCACGCATTTCGTCACCGACCGTTTCGACGACGAAGGTGTACCATTTGCCCGTTTCGAGCTTGGTCGGGAACGTGGCCGTGTGAGCCGCGAGCAGCTTGTTGATTGCGTCCTTGTTTGCCGCGGCGTCCTTCCGCAATTCGATCAGGGCGTTGCTCTGGCTGCCGTCGCGCTCGTCCATCATGGTGACCTTATCGAGCCGGACCTGCGCGCGGCAGAGGTGGCCATAATGCGAGCCGGTGAAAGCGCGGTCATCGAACTCGACGTCGATCATCGAAGCTCCTTCAAAACGAATCTTCACTTCGACCACGCTGTCCTTGGTCGGGATTTCGAGGCCGTGAACCGCCGCGTGGGCTGTGACGGCTGGTTTGCCATCGGCGGCGGGAACGTTTTGGTCGCGGGTCTGGGTGCCTTTCAGCGTTCCATTTTCGACGGCGAACGTGGGCACGACTTTATGCCAGACCTTCGCCGGTTCTGCGCCCTCGAAGTCGTCGGTGAAAAGGACTTCCTTCTTTTTCGCGATCGGCTCAGCCGGGATGGCGGCAAGGTCCGCGGCGTAAGCGGCGGAAGTGGCGATGCAGGCGGCGGCGAAGAGGGGGCGCAGGTTCATGGAGGGATTGGGTTGGTTGAAAAAGTCGATGCGGGGCTATTCCTCGGGAGCCTCGTAGGCGCGGGTCTCGAAGCGCGTGAACTCCTTGAGGAAGGTCAGCGGCACATCACCGACCGGGCCATTACGTTGTTTGGCGATGATGAGCGTGGCCTTTCCTTCCGCGAGTTTTTTATCCTCCTCGGTGTCGGCGTAATACTCCTCGCGCACGAGCAACCCGACGAGGTCGGCGTCCTGCTCGATGCTGCCGGATTCGCGCAAGTCGCTCAGGCGCGGGCGGCCCTTGGCGTCGCCGCTGCGCGACTCCGGATTACGGTTGAGCTGCGCGAGGACGACGATGGGGATGTTGAGTTCCTTGGCGAGCGCCTTGAGGCCGCTGCTGATTTCCGCGATTTCAAGCTGGCGATTGTCCTGCGCCCGTTTGCTCGTGCTGCGGAGGAGCTGGAGGTAGTCGATGAAGATCGCAGCGATGTTGTGCTGGCTTTTGAGCCGCCGGGCCTTCGCGCGGAGTTCGAGGATCGAGAGGCCCGCAGTGTCGTCGATGAAGATTTTTGCGGCGGAGAGTTTTGAGGCGGCCGCGGTGAGCGCGGGGAAATCCCGTTCCGTCATGAACCCTTCACGCACCTTGGCGACGCTGACCTTTGCACGCGAGCACAGGAGCCGCTGCACGAGCTGTTGCGTGCTCATTTCCAGCGAGAACACGGCGATGGCCTTGCCGAGTTCCACCGCGATGTGCTCGGCCATGTTCATCGCGAGGGCCGTCTTGCCCATCGAGGGGCGCGCGGCGATGACGATCATCTCGGCGCCGTGCAGTCCGTCGGTCATCTTGTCGAAGTCCGCGAGCCCGGTCGACAGCCCGCTGATTTGCCCCTTTCGGTGATACATCTCATCGATCTGCGTGATCGCCTGCATGAGTTGATCCTTCAGACTGGCCGCCTTGTCCTTGTAGCGTTCGTTGGCGATTTTGAAGATCTCGGTTTCGACGTCGTCGAGCAGCGTCTCGACCTGGTTCTGGTCCTCGTAACTCCGCGCCGCGTATTCGGTGCAGACGCGGATGATTTCGCGCAGGACGAATTTCTCCAGGACGATCTCCACGTAATACGACGCATTCGCCGCCGTGGGGATGAACATGAAGAGGCCGGTGACAAAGGCCGGGCCACCGCAGGAATCGAGCAGTTTTTTATCCCGCAACCGCTGGGTCAGGGTGATGACGTCGATCGGCACGTTTTTATCCCACATTTCGATCAGCTCCCCGTAGATGGTCGCGTGGGCCGGGATGTGGAAATTCGCGGGCAAGACGCCCTTTTCGGCACACAATCCGCCGACTTCACGCGGTGCGAGCAGCAACGAAGCCAGGACGCCTTGCTCGGCATCGGGCGACTGCGGCAATAACCGGTGAAT
>JAYTDO010000153.1:0-10092 GCA_043735935.1 Chthoniobacteraceae bacterium | reverse complement strand
GTAACGCTCGTATTTCGTGTGGCCGGCGATGTGGATTTGCGCGACGCGCTCCGGCGGCACTGCGTCGAGGTAAACGTAGGGATCGAAGACGTGGTTTTTTCGACGAGACGTAGATGTTGTTTACGTCAAGGAGGATTCCGCAGTCGGCGCGTTCGACGACTTCGTTCAGGAACTCCCACTCGGTCATTTCGGAGGCGTGAAACTCGACGTAGCTGCTGACGTTTTCGACAGCGACGGGCCGCTCGACGAAGTCCTGCACTTCGCGAATATTCCGCGCGGTCCATTCGACCGCTTCCCACGTGTAGGGCATCGGCAGGAGATCATGCGTGTAACGACCGTCGACGCTGCCCCAGCAAAGATGGTCGGAAATCCAAGGCGTGCTGGTGCGCTTCGTGAGCGCCTTGAGTCGGCGGAGATGGTCGCGATTTGGACGTGCAGCATTTCCAAAATACATCGAGACGCCGTGCTGAACGACGCGGTATTGCTCGAGGATTTGGTCGAGAACGCTCAGCGGACGCCCGGCGTCGCACATGTAATTCTCCGAAATAATCTCGAACCAATCCACAACGGGTTTTTTACCCAGGATGTGGCCGTAATGCGGCACACGCAGGCCAATGCCGATGCCGTAAGCGGTTTGGTTGTTGAATCGATTCGCGGGCATGGTGTTACCGGGGCTCTCGTCGATCCGTCCCGTGGCGAAACGACGAGAGAGGGAACGAGGAGCGGAGCCCCGGTCTTTGGAGACCGGGGCTCCGCAGTCGATTCGTTGGTTTACTTGTGAACGGGCTTGCCGTCCTTCACCGCGCAGCCGCCCTTGGCTTTGCAAGTGTTCTTGCCGGCGCAGCCAGCGTCGCCAGTCTTGCAGCCGCCCTTGCCTTTGCAGGAGTTTTTGCCGGCGCAGTCGTGGGTTTCGCCTTTGTCCTTCTTGTCGTCGGCAAGCGTGCCGGCGGAGATGCCTGCCTTGTCAGTCTTGACGGTGGCGGCGCTGACTTTCGCGACGAGACCGCCGCTGAGGATGCCGGCGATTGCTGCGCCAGCGAGGATGGATTTGATGGTGGAGTTACGCTTCATGATGTCTGCCTTTGCTGTTTTTTTGGTTTGTTTTCTGCCAGAACCGCTGCCCGCACACGCGGCGCGGAATTGGCAAAATTGGCGCATTGGAGTGCGGCCATCGTCAGACGAGGGATGCCGCGGATTATTCCAAAAAAGTTTTCTCGATGTCAGTTTTTGATGTCGGCGAGATGACGAAGCAACAATGTCTGGGTGAGGATTTCGGGGAGGACTACGGGTTCTGAAACACCGGGGATGTAGATAACGTAAACAGGGACACCGGCGCGATCATATTTTTTCAGCATGTCGGTGATGACCGGATCGCCGTTGGTCCAGTCGGCCTTGAGTGCCACGATTTTTTTGTCGCGAAAGGCGGCGCGGACGGGTTCGGTTTCGATCACGAATTTTTCGTTGTACTTGCAGTTCAGGCACCACTCCGCGGTGAAATCGATAAAGACGGGGCGACCGCTCTGGACGGCTTGGATCAGGCGCTCGGGCGTGAACGGTTGCCATTGGATTCCGCCGGGCTGGACTGCGCCGTTGGCTGCGCCGGTCCTTTCGGGAGCGGCGTCGAGGGTGTTTTTCAAAAAGAGAAACCAGCCGGCTGCGACGACGGCGAGGGCGAGTGGCCACGCCAATGCGCGCCGACGGAACGCGCCGAAAATCCAGCAGGCGACGCCGAGAACGAGCAGAAAACTGCAGACGGCAATGAGCGCGGAAGCGCCACGGCTTTCGCCGACGACGCCGAGCAGCCAGACGACGACGCTCAGCAGCGCGAACCCCATGAACTGTTTCACCCGCTCCATCCATACGCCGGGCTTGGGGAGATACTTCATCCATGCGGGCTTCCAGGTGAGTAGGAAATAGGGCAGGCTCATGCCGGCAGAGATGGCGAGGAAGACGGCGACGACGACGGCGGGCGACTGGACCACGGTGAAGCCGAGGACGGGCCCGAGGAAAGGCGCCGTGCATGATGTCCCGAGCAGCGTGGTGAAGAGGCCGTGGACGAAAGCGCCGCCGTATCCATCGCGGCTGGATAGGGCGTCGAGTTTGGTCGCCGCGCCGCCGCCGAGAGTGATCTCGAAAACCCCGAACATCGACATCGCAAAGATGAAAACGAGGGCGATGAGTGTCGCGAGTGTGGTGCCGTTTTGAAACTGGAAGCCCCAGTTCAGACGCCCGCCGCCCGACTGGACCGCGATCACGAGAACGGCGAGCGCGAGGAAAAACACGAATACTCCGGCAACGAAGGCCAGGCCGAGGCGGAAGACGCGGCGAGGGTCTTCATGGGCCTGCGACACAAAGCCGAAAATCTTCAGTGCGATGACCGGCAGTACACACGGCATCAAGTTCAGAATGAGTCCGCCGAGGAACGCCGCCCAGAGCGTCGCGATCAGCTTGCCCATCTGCGTGCGTTTCACGACGGGAGCGGCGACTTGCACGCCGCCGGCGTCGTCAGCCGCGGCGATGAGCCAGCTTTCACGCGGTGCGTCGCCTTTGGATGTGGCGAGCACGCCCTGCCAGGCGAGGTCTGCGCTCCCGCCTTCGGTGAGAGGAACGCTGATCGTGCGTGCGCCGTCTTCGGCGATGGCGCTGACGACGGGATGGCCGGGTTTTACTTCTTTGTTGGGTGGGAGCGGAAAGAACTCGGCGGAAAACTCTTTCGGTAAACCGCTGAGGTGGATTTTTACGTCGCTCGCGCTTTGTTCCCATTTCGCCGTGAACGGCATCCCGCCGTGTTTCGGTAATTGAGCGCGCCACTTTGCGAAAAGGTCGGGTTTATTCGGCTCCGCTTTCCCGGCGCGTAAACTCATGGACACCTCACCCTGCCCGGGCACGCAGACGATCGGGTTACAGACGTACCACCGGAGCTTTGCTTTCAGCGCGATGTCCCCTGCGGGCAGCGTGGCGGATGGCGTGATTTCGACCAGGAGCAAGACCTCGTTCTCGTAGATGTAGGTCAACAGATCGCCGGCACTGATGTGGGCGGTGGGCAGCGGCCACTGAACAGGGCCTGCGGTGAATCCTTCGGGAAGCTGCCAGTCGATCCGCGGCGGCGCGCCAGCCTCACCGGCGAACTGCCAGTAGATGTGATACTCGGGCGCCATCTCCATTCGGACTCCGACGGTGAATGCTTTACCCGCCTCGATCGCGGTCGTATCGGCCACGATTGTCGCGGTGACGAGGACCTGCTCCTTCTTGGTAAAAAGCTGCGCCGGTGCAGAACTGCAGAACGCGATGAACAGGAGGACGAGATACGGGAGAGGCCGTGGACCAAACTTCATGAGGAAACATACACTACTGGAGGGACACGCGAATTGTCATCCAGTGAAAGCAGTGCACGCATGGAGCGAAACGCGATGTCGCTTTCGCGTCCTTGTGTGCTGCCTTCCCGTTGACGAACGGCAAATACGGTCGCATATGTCCTTACCGATGCGCTGGCGTTTGATCATCTTTTTCTTGCTGCTACTGGGCCTCTCGGCCGGGCCGGTCGCGGCGAGCGTTTGTGGAAAGGTAGAGAAATGCCCGAGGTGCTGTCCTCAACAAATTGTCAGCTGTTGTTCGGACTCCGATGTGCCATTGATGCCACCGCTGGCTGTCGCTCCAGTCGATGTGAAGAACGCAGTCATGCCCGTGCTGATTTTCCTTGGAACGGCGCCCATCGACCGTCTCCCACTGCTTCCGACGGTAGTAACCATCGCGGCACGCCTGCCCGCACTGCCCATCGTCGCTCGGACCTGCATTCGGTTGATTTGAGAGGGGCTTAAAGCCCGCAGTGTGCCCGCATCCGGGCACCTTTACCCCGCGTCCCGTTGGACGCGTCAACTCCCACCGAAAGGCCCTCTCGATCCATGTTTTCAAGATTATTTCTGATCCTCATCCTCGTCTCACTCGCCGCGACCGGCGGTTGGTTCGCAGGTCAACGTCGTGTGCCAGAATCAAGCGCCAGAGGGCCTTTGGAGCGACGGGTTCTCTTTTACCAAAGCCCGATGCATCCGTGGATCAAGTCGGACAAACCCGGCAATTGCACGATCTGCGGGATGAAATTGGTGCCGGTCTACGACGGCGAAACTGGAATCAATTCGGTCTCGCCGGATCAGGTAAAGCTCAACGCCGACACGATCAACGTCTTGCACCCGGTGACGGTTCCCGTTGTTCAGCGTCCATTGCGACGTGCGCTGCATGTGGCTGGAATCATCGAGGACAACGACGCCACGCACAAACGACTCTCCGCGACGGTCGAAGGCCGCATCGAAAAGCTCTTTGTAAACTCCGTTGGTGCGGAAGTCACCGCGGGTCAGCCGCTGCTCGCGTTCTTTAGCAGGGAGCTTCTCGTCGCCCGCGGTGAATATGCCCAGGCACTCCGGCAGCCACCATCGTCTGAGCGCGAGCCTGGCATTGCTTCAGTGCGTTCAAAACTGCGCCGAATGGGTCTCTTGCCCCAGCAGATCGATTCCCTCGCAACACAAACGGGGGACACGATCGAAGTGCTCGCTCCGATTTCCGGCACGGTCGTTGAGAGAAAGGTATACGAAGGCCAATACGTGAAAGAGGGCGATGTGCTGTTTGAGATCGCGGATTTCTCGAAAATGTGGTTCGTCGCGGAAGTGTACGAGCGCGATCTTGCGTGGGTGAAAGTCGGGCAAATGGTCGAGGTCTCGACGCCAACCGTACCCGGTAAGATTTTCACCGCACCGATCGCCTTCATCGACCCAAATCTCGTCACCGACACGCGTACTGCCCGTATACGGGTCGTGATCGAGAATCCGCACGTGGGCGATCCGGCGCGGCATCGGCACGAATTGCTTCACAATGTTTACGCCGACGGTTACATCAACATTGAGACCCCCGAGACGTTGCTGGTTCCCCGATCCGCCATCCTAAATTCTGGTCACGAAGCGACGGCCTACGTGGACAAAGGCGGCGGAGTGTTCGAGCCGCGCACGGTGGCACTTGGTAGGGCAGGGGATGAAGATTTCGAGGTGATTTCTGGATTAAGCGAAGGCGATTCGGTCGTGACAAATGGGAACCTCCTCATCGACGCCCAAGCTCAACTCAATCGCGGCGCGTCGGAACCGGAGGTCGTCCCGGTTACCGTGGATGCTCCGATGACGGACGCGCAGCGTACCTCGGCCGAGGCGTTGCTAAATGTGGCCGACGCACTCGCCGGACGACTCGCCGCCGATGATCTTGCGGGCTTTAACGAGCAGGCGGCGCAAATCTCTGCGGCGGCTCGCGCCGCCGATGCGAGGCTCGCGACCGTCGCGAACCTGACGAAGGCCAACGACCTGGCGATGGCCCGGAAATCATTCCAACCGCTGGGTGAAGCGCTCGCAGCTTGGGCCGACTCCCTCCGAAAGAAGGAGTCGATGTTTTCGGGGATCAAAATCTACCGGTGCCCGATGACGTCGGACGCCTTCCCGGGTGCTCCGGCGAAAGCCGCATGGGTGCAGCTTGTGGCGCCGATCCGAAATCCATATTTCGGCCGCCTAATGCCGGATTGCGGCGAGGAGGTAAAGCCATGATCCCGCGCCTCATCGCATGGTCGCTGGCCAATCGTTTCCTCGTTTCATGTGCGGTGCTGTTGATCGTTGCGCTTGGCGTCTTCGAGATCAACCGGGCGCCAGTCGACGCGATTCCGGATCTCAGTGAAAATCAGGTGATTGTCTTCGCCGATTGGGCGGGGCGCAGCCCGCAGGAAGTTGAAGATCAGATCACCTATCCGCTTTCCGTGAACCTGCAGGGGCTGGCCGGCGTGAAGACGGTTCGAGCGAATTCGATGTTTGGGTTTTCCCTGCTCACCATCATTTTTGACGACAAAATCGACAACTATTTCGCGCGCACGCGCGTCTTGGAGCGGTTGAATTATCTCGGCGACGTTCTTCCCGCGGGCGTGACCGCGAAACTCGGGCCCGACGCCACCGGGCTCGGCTGGGTTTACCAATATTACCTCAACGTCGACCCCTCGAAAGGATCCTACGATCTGGGACAGTTGAGGGCGGTACAGGATTGGTTCCTGCGCTACCAACTCAACGCAGTTTCGGGAGTAGCCGAGGTCGCAAGCATCGGCGGCTTCGTGCGCCAGTACCAAGTCGAAGTGTCGTCGATGAAGATGCGTGCAATGAAGATTTCTCTACAGGAGGTGATGGACGCCGTCAGCCAGAGCAACCTGAACGTCGGCGGCAAAGTCATCGAGGAAAACGGCATGGAGTTTGTCGTGCGCGGCCTCGGTTTGATCGAGTCCACAGGGGATCTCGAAAAGACGGTCCTCGCGGAACGCGACGGCACGCCCATTTTTCTGCGCGATGTGGCGACGGTCCAGATCGGTGGCGACTTTCGCCGCGGCGCTCTCGATGTAAACGGCCACGAAGTCGTCGGCGGAATCGTCGTCATGCGGACGGGTGAGAATGCTCGTGCGGTGATCGAACGTGTGAAGGAGAAGATCGCGGAAATCGCTCCGAGCCTGCCGGCGGGAGTGAGTGTGAAACCGTTTTACGATCGCAGCGAGCTGATCGACCGAACGATCGACACGCTCAAGCACGCCCTCGCCGAAGAGATCATCCTGGTGACGTTAGCGCACATTCTCTTTCTGTTTCATTTTCGGAGCATCCTCATCGTTACGTTTCCACTTCCCGTATCGATCCTCATCTCGTTCATCCTGATGCGGCAGTTCGGAATTTCGTCGAATATCATGTCGCTCAGCGGCATCGCCATCGCCATCGGCGTGCTGGTGGATGCAGCGATCGTGATGACCGAAAATGTGATCCGGCATTGCGAGGCCGCGGAGGGTGCGAAAGGCAGCGCGCTCACGTCCGCCGAGACGCTCGACGTCGTCCTCCGCGCATCAAAGCAGGTCGGTCGGCCGATCTTCTTCGCGATGGCGATCATCATCCTCGCATTCGTGCCCGTCTTCGCGCTGAGCGGTCAGGAGGGAAAGCTCTTCCACCCGCTCGCGTTTACCAAGACGTTCGCGATGATCGGCTCTACGCTCCTCGCGGTCACGATTGTTCCGGTGCTGTGCGCCGCGCTCGTCCGCGGCCCTTTTCATCCTGAGGAAAATAATTGGGTCATGCGGCTCGCGATGGCGATCTACAATCCGGTGCTCGATTGGGCGCTCGATCACCGACGGACCGTCTTGGCGGTGGCTGCGGCGATGCTTACTGCAGCGGTGCTGCTCACGCAACGTATCGGAAAGGAATTCATGCCGCCGCTGAATGAAGGCTCACTGCTCTTCATGCCAGTGCTGCTGCCGAGCACGAGCCTCACCGAGGTGAAGCGAATCATGTCTTGGCAGGATAGCGTGATCGCCAGGATGCCCGAGGTCGCGTCGGTCGCCGGCAAACTCGGGCGCGCAGACTCTGCGACCGATCCTGCGCCGGTCGAGATGATTGAAACGACGATCATGTTGAAGCCGGAAAGTGAGTGGCGGCAGGGGATCACAAAGGATCAAATCGTCGCAGAGTTGACCCAGAAACTCACCCAGGTGCCCGGGTACGTGCCCGGTTTTCTTCAACCGATTGAAAACCGGATTCTGATGCTTAGCACCGGCATTCGCGCGCAGGTCGGCATCAAATTGTTCGGCGCCGATTTGAACGCATTGCAGGCGAAGGCATTCGAGGTTGAGAAGGTGATCCGCGAAATCCCCGGAGCCGTCGGCGTCGCGCCTTCACGCGTGCAGGGGAAGCCGTATCTTGAAATTGCGGTAAATCGGGAAGCCGCGGCGCGGTACGGTCTGCGCGTGCAGCAGATCCTTGATACGGTCGAGGCGGGAATTGGCGGTAAAAATGTCACCACAACCATTGAAGGTCGTCAGCGTTTTCCGATTCAGGTGCGGGTGGCGCGCGATGAACGCGACGACATTGAGCGGCTGGGTGGAGTGCTCGTCGCGACGCCCTCGGGAAAGCAAATTCCACTCGGGCAACTAGCCTCCATCCTGCGAAATACGGGCCCAAGTGAGATCGCCAGCGAGAACGGGAGACTCCGAGTTTTCGTGCAAGCCAACGTGCAGGGACGTGACTTGGGCAGCTTTGTGGAAGAGGCCCGAAAGCGTTTGGCAGCGCAGATCAAACTGCCGCACGGCATGACGATCGAATGGAGTGGTCAATATGAGAACCAACTCCGCGCGAAACGTACACTCCAAGTCATCGTCCCTGCGGTATTGGTGATCATTTTCCTTCTTCTTTACATCGTCTATGGCAACGCGAAAGAGGCAGCCCACGTAATTCTCGCAGTTCCGTTTGCACTCACTGGCGGCGTCTTTCTGCAGTGGCTGCTCGGGTATCCGTTTAGCGTCGCCGTCTGGGTCGGGTATATCGCGCTCTTCGGTACGGCAATCCAGACCGGCGTCGTCATGGTCGTCTATTTGGAAGAGGCGGTGGTGCGAAAGCAGCGCGAACTTGGGGAGCGGTTTTCACGCAGCGATTTGATCATCGCGATCAAGGAAGGCGCGAGGCTTCGGCTTCGTCCTAAAATCATGACCGTTGCTACGATCGTGGCGAGTTTGATTCCGATCATGTGGAGTACGCGGACTGGCGCGGAGGTGATGAAGCCGCTCGCGACCCCTGTCATCGGCGGCATGGTGAGCAGTCTTCTTCACATTCTAGTCGTCACTCCGGTCATCTTCGCATGGCTGCGTGAGCGCGAACTCCCGGCGACGCGGGTTGCCGTTCAGGCGTCGGACGCGGCTTCTTCGTAAAAGGGATTCCCGTCAGAATCAATTCGTTGGGCTAAGAAAGCGTTCCGCGACGAGGTCTTTACCGTTGTCAGTACCCACCCACCCAAGCCGACCCCCAAAAATGCTCTCCATTCCCGGCAGTCCCAGCGGACGATTCTGCGACGGGTTTTCCCGCCGCGATTTCCTGCGCATCGGCGGGCTCGCAATGGGCGGGCTTTCGATGCCGCAGATTTTACGCGCGGAGGCGGAGTCGGGCGTCCGCAAATCGCCGAAGTCGGTGATCATGATTTATATGTGCGGGGCGCCGCCGCATCAGGACATCTTTGATCTGAAAATGGACGCGCCGTTGGAGTATCGCGGGCCGTTCAAGCCGATCGGGACGAATGTCGCGGGCATTCAGATTTCCGAGCACATGCCGTATTGCGCGAAGATCATGGATAAGCTCGTGCCGATCCGGTCGCTCTACGGCTCGCTGACGGGCGATCACGATTCGCATGTCTGCTACACGGGGCACTCGGCGCAGGGCGCGGTGAAGCCGCCGGGCGGGTGGCCTTCGATGGGCTCAACGATTTCCAAACTGCTCGCGGGATCGGAGAAGGAGATGCCGCCCTTTGTCGGGCTCGCGCCGAATACGGGGCATCCGCCTTACGGCTCGCCGGGGCATCCGGGATTTCTCGGGCCGGCGCACGCGGCGTTTCGACCGAACGGCTCGGGCATGGGCGACCTCACGCTGAATGGCGTGACGAGTGACCGGCTCGCGGATCGGCGTGCGCTGCTCACGGGCTTCGATAAATTCCGACGCGACTGCGATACGAGCGGGCTGATGGATGGGCTCGATGCGTTCAACCAGCAGGCGTTCGGCGTGCTCACTTCGAGCAAGCTCGTCGAGGCGCTCGACATCTCCCGCGAGGACGCGAAAACGCGCGAGCGTTACGGCAAGGGGGACACCAAAAACTACGGCGACGGCGCGCCGCGCAACAACGAGCACTTCCTCATCGCGCGACGTCTCGTCGAGGCGGGCGCGCGCTGCGTCACGATGAATTTCGGGCGCTGGGATTTTCATTCGAACAACCACTCCGAATTGCTCACGCACCTGCCGCTGTTCGATCAGGGACTCAGCGCGCTCGTCGAGGATTTACACGCGCGCGGGCTAGACAAGGACGTCGCGGTCGTCGCGTGGGGCGAGTTCGGCCGCACGCCGCAGATCAACAAGGACGCGGGCCGCGATCACTGGCCGCGCGTCGGTTGCGGCGTGCTCGCGGGCGGCGGATTTAAGACCGGCCAAGTCATCGGCGCGACCGACCGCCTCGGCGGCGAGCCGACGGATCGGCCCGTGCATTTCGGCGAAGTCTTCGCGACACTTTACC
>JAYTDO010000152.1:0-20766 GCA_043735935.1 Chthoniobacteraceae bacterium | reverse complement strand
GCGCAGATGGTCGCGCATGTCTCGAATCCCGGAGCGCAGCCGCACCGAGTGACGGTGCGCTGGCAACTCATGGACTATGAGGGCGAACACGAGGCCAATAACTACACTCAGGTGAATACGCCTCCAATGCTGAACTCGACTCCCATCGGTGAGCGGATCATCAAAGGACCAGCTACGCACATGTCGAACGTGAGCGTGTCGTTCGACAAAACTCTCGTCATCCCTCCGGGCCGGACCGTGAGCGAAACGGTTCCCCTGCCACTCATCGCCACAGGTTGTGTGCTGGCCCGAGTGTCGGTCATCGAGAATGGGCGCGCGGTTGATTCGTCGGATTTTCCGCTCACGTCTCTCCCGTATCCGATGGCGGCTAGGAAGCCGGATTTCCGCGAGCGATTCGGCGGATCGTTTGCTGGACGCGAGCAGATGTTGCAGAAATATCAGCGTATCGGCTTCGGCTGGACGCGCTGGTTTCCCGAGACGAAGTGGCAGTTCTTCCAGCCGAAGAAGGACGCGCCTTTCGACTGGCACGACGCGGACTTTGACCTCGCCGCGCGCTACGGCGTCTCCCAGCACGTCGTGCTCTACGGCTGGCCGGAGGGGCTGATGGACAAGGAGCACGGCGGCCAGCCGCTGCCGCTCGACATGAAATGGGCGGCCGATGATCCGAAGTGGGACAACCTCACGATCGAGACGGCGTGGGACAGATACGTGAAGGCCGCGGCCGCGCATTTCAAAGGCCGATCGATCATCTTCGAGATCGAGAACGAACCGGAGTTCGACAAGTGGGACAAGTTTCACGGCGAGTATGCGAAGTTCACCATCCGCACGGCGAAGCTGATTCGCGCGGCCGATCCGGCGGCAAAAATCATGGTCAACAACGTCTATGGCATCCCGAGCCCGGTGAACGCGGCGTTCTTCAAAGCGGGTGGCCTGAAACACATCGATGTCGTCTCGTGGCACGACTACCACGCGGGCTGGCTGGCGGATGCGCAGGGCATCAAGCGGATGCGTCAGGCGATGGACGAAGCCGGTGGGAAGAACGTCGAGATCTGGTTCAACGAAGGCTGGGCCTACACGAATACGGCGGTCGATGAACCCATCGCCTGCACGCACCTCAACGCCGCGCAAAGCACGAACGCGCACGCCGACAGCGTCGCGGAGATGAGCGTCGCCGGGCAAAAAAAGACGATTCTCTTTCACACAGGCTACGAAGACCACGGCCAGAGCTTTTGGGACTACAGCGGTCCAGGCACGCTGCTGTGGGATTGGTACGGCTACCCGCTCCCGCTCGTGGCGATGTGGAATGTGCTGAACCATCACATCGGCATCAGCGAGGAGATCGGCTTCGTGCGCCCGCCGGGCGCGAACTTCACTATTTTTCAGGACCTGCGAAACAGACGCGGCGTGATGATCGCGTACGCGGATCGCGAGTCGAAGGAGGATGCGAATGTCGAACTGCCGGGCTTCGGTGCACCGCTCATCGCGGAGGACATCATGGGAAACGCTACACCAGTCGCCGGGAAAAGAATCGTTCTCTCGAAGACCGGCCGCCCCGTCATTCTCTACACTGCCGCAAAAACGACTGGCGCGGCATTCCTCGCCGCGCTCACACCGCTCGATCGCAAGAACGCGAGCTTCGTCAGCAGCGCGCCCGGGGCCGCGCCGAGCTTCCGCCTGCCGCCGACGTGGGAGGGCACGAAGAATGGCGAGAGCGACGGCAGCGTGGCGATGGCCGGCGGCAAGCCTGTGTGGAAGCTGGAGCAGCTCTGGCCCGACGACTGGAAGCAACGCGAGAATTTCCACCCGATGACGTGGACAGGCACGGACTGGCGGGTGAAAGACGGTGGCTTCGGCGGGCAACCGGAAGCGTCGCTCCAGGACGACACCCTCAGATTCGGCACCCGCGCTCCGCACGGGCCGGAAAGTGACCGCCACCTCCGCACCGCCGGACTGACATTCGTCGCGCCGCAGACGGGCACGTTTGCGCTGCACGGCACCGCGACCGCACACATGTGGGACAGCAAAAACAAAACGACGCTGCACCTGCTCAAGAAGACCGCTGCAGGCGTGGAAAAGATCGGCGCGCTCACCGTTCCGCACGAGGGCGAGGCTTCGCTGGAAGGCCAGAGCGTCGCGCTCGCCGCAGGCGAGGAACTCACCCTACTCCCGCAGATCGACGGCATGTTCGCCGGCGGCGATCTCAAGCTGAAAGACTTCTCGATTTCACTCGGCGACGCGAAAGCATCGGCCGCGAAACAAGCATACAAGCTCCCCGCCGCATGGGAGGGCACGGCGAAAGGCAGCGCAAACGGCAACCCGATCGCCGCAAACGCCCAGCCGATCTGGCGGCTCGACCGGCTGTATCCCGCCGACGCGATCATGACGGCGAACTACTCGCCGCTCGTCTGGGGCGGCACCGCGTGGATCGCGTCGGATCATTCGCAAGGCGGCCACCCGAGCGCGAAGGTCGAGAACGGCAGCGTGAGTTTCGGCGCGCTCGGGCCGTGGGGCGGCGAGGGAAACAACTACCCGAAGATCCCCGTGCTCGCCTTCATCGCGCCGAAGAGCGGCATCTACACATTGAACGGAACCGCAAAGTCGAAGCCGTGGGACGGCGGCGCGAAAAGCATTCCGCTTTCACTCCGTAAAAAAGACACGCAACGCGCCGCCGACGTGAAAACGATCCAACTCCCGCGCGACGGCACGCCCGTCCCATTCGATGCCGAAATCGAACTCACCGCCGGCCACGAACTGATCTTTGTCCCGATGATGCACGGCCAGGATAACAACGCCTCGAACATCACGATCGACGACCTCGTGATTTCCGCGAAATAACGAACGCGTCTCCCGGAAATGAAACCGGCGCGGAGTTCGTCCGCGCCGGTCACATTGAATGTCGTTTCTTTGCGCGCCTACTTCGCTGCGACGAAATTCTCCTCAGCTTGCGCCCAATTGATGACATTCCAGATCGCCTTAAGATAGTCCGGACGGCGGTTCTGGTAGTTCAAATAATAGGCGTGCTCCCACACGTCGATCCCGAGGACAGGGGTGCCTTCGATTCCCGCCACAGCCTTGCCCATCAGCGGGCTGTCTTGATTTGCGGTACTTCCGATTTCGAGTTTTCCGCCATTGACGACGAGCCAGACCCAGCCGCTTCCGAAGCGTCCGACGCCGCCGGCTTCGATCTTCGCCTTGAACTGATCGAAATCCCCGAACGCGGCGTTGATCGCCTCGGCGAGTTTTCCGACCGGCCGGTTGTCGGCCTTCGCGGGGGCCAGAAGCTTCCAGAAAAAGCTGTGGTTCACGTGCCCGCCGCCGTTATTGCGAACGGGGCCGCGAATCGCTTCCGGAACAGCGGCCAGATTTGCGATGATTTCCGTCGCGGATTTCCCCGCGAGGTCGGGTGCGCTTTCGAGCGCCTTGTTCAGGTTGGTCACGTACGCCTGATGGTGTTTGTCGTGATGAATTTCCATCGTCCGCGCGTCGATGTGCGGTTCGAGAGCGGCGTTGGGATAAGGAAGTGCGAGTAGTTCGTGTGCCATGGTATTTAGAGGTTTGATTAGAAGATGAGAAGCGGACGCGCTTTTGGCAAGCGGCACCTACCACGATCGCGTCCCGTCGGCTGCCGAGTCTGAATTCTCCTTGAGATTCAGGCCAACGCTGTTTACCCACCTTTGCCCGCATGGACACAAAGATTGCATCGCTCGGCTCCGGCCATTTTGACTCGCCACTTCGACACTTCGGCGGCGTGGAAGTGCCATTCAAAACCGACGGCGACCGGGTGTTGTTTGACCACCTCGAAGGCGCACACGAAAACAGCGCTGCCATGACGTTTGAAGTCGCCGGCCCACGCGAGCGGCTGTTTTTCGACCCTTCGCGCACGACGGCAGCGATCGTGACCTGCGGAGGTCTTTGCCCCGGATTGAATGACATCATCCGCGGGCTGGTGATGCAGTGCCACTACCGCTACGGCGTCACCAAGACCTACGGTTTCCGCTACGGATACGAAGGGCTGATCCCAAGCTACGGTCACTCCCCGATGTTGCTGAAACCCGAGAGCGTCGCACAGATTCATCAATTCGGCGGCACGATCCTCGGCACCTCTCGCGGCCCTCAGGACATCGGGCAAATGGTGGATCTGCTCGAAGAAATGTCGATCGACCTTTTCTTCGTCGTCGGTGGCGACGGGACGCTCCGTGGCGCGGCCGAGATCGCGAAGGAGATCGAGAGGCGGGGTCTGAAAAAGGCGGTGGTCGGCATCCCGAAGACCATCGATAACGACATTCAATTCCTCGACAAATCATTCGGCTTCGAGACGGCCTTTGCCGCCGCGGTGCAGGCGGTGAAGTGCGCCCACATTGAAGCGACCGGATCGATCAACGGGGTCGGTCTGCTGCGCCTGATGGGGCGGGACTCCGGCTTTATCGCGTGCTACGCCGCGCTTGCGGGCAGCAACGTGGATTTCGTCCTCATCCCGGAAGTGGAGTTTCAGCTCGACGGCGAACGCGGCTTGCTCGAGGCGCTGCGCTACCGACTCGCCAAGCGCAAGAGCGCCGTCATCGTGGTCGCCGAGGGCGCGGGACAGAATCTTGCGGCTTCGAGCAGCGCGACTGACGCGAGTGGAAACAAAAAACTCGGCGACATCGGCCTGCTGTTGCGCGACCGGATCAACGCGTTTTTCAAGGAACGCCGGATGGAGTGCAACCTGAAGTACATCGACCCGAGCTACATCGTGCGCAGCGTGCCGGCGAATCCGCAGGACAACGTCTATTGCTCGCAACTCGCGCAACACGCCGTCCACGCGGCGATGGCGGGCAAGACCGGCATGCTTGTCGGTCGCTGGCACGGCACCTTCGTGCATCTGCCGCTCGAACTCGTCACGGGAGGAAGACGAAAAGTCGGCGCATCGAGCGAACTTTGGCACGCCGTTCTCGAGGCGACGGGCCAGCCCGCACGCCTCTGTTGACGGGCCTCGCGGCCGCTCGCTCGTGCTCGATCCATTTGCACTTCTCGCGCCGCGAAGTGCAAAAGAGCGTGCTATCGCTCGCATCGGCACGATAGTGGCCGACTATGCCATTTAGCGCCCTTGGCCTCGGAGCCAATCTACTCAAAGCCATCCAGGAAGCTGGCTACACCGAACCGACACCGATCCAATCCGCGGCCATTCCCCTGGTGCTTCAGGGAGGCGACATGATCGGGATCGCCCAGACCGGCACCGGAAAAACGGCGGCATTCACTCTCCCCATCCTCGCCAAACTGGGCGCCATGCTCGGCGGCGGGCAAGCGGGACGCATCCGCGCACTGGTTCTGGCTCCCACTCGCGAGCTAGTCGTGCAGATCGAAGAGAACGTGCGCGCCTATGGAAAACATCTCCCGCTCCGCATGGGGACCGTGTTTGGCGGAGTCGGCGAACGGCCGCAAATCGAGGCGCTGCGCAGCGGCGTCGATCTCGTCGTGGCCACGCCGGGACGTCTCCTCGATTTGATGAGCCAGCGGCACGGTGATTTTTCCGGCCTCCAGTTCCTCGTGCTCGACGAAGCCGATCGCATGCTCGACATGGGGTTCCTCCCGAGCATCCGGCGTATCGTGAAAGCTCTGCCCGCGAAGCGGCAAACCCTTCTCTTCTCCGCCACTCTCTCGAAGGAGATCGAGATGCTCACGCACGAGTTCCAGCGGACTCCCAAGATCGTCGAGATCGGCCGCCGCTCGAACCCCGCCGACACCGTAACGCAACTCGTCTACGAAGTTCCCAAACATCTCAAGCCCGGACTCCTCGCCCACCTGCTTCAGGACGCGGCGCTCGACAGCGTGCTCGTCTTCACCCGCACCAAACACGGCGCCGACCGCGTCGCCCGCAAGCTCGAAAGCACAGGCATCAAGACGGGCACGCTGCATTCCAATCGCTCGCAAAACCAGCGCCTGCGTGCGCTCAAGGATTTCAAAGCGGGCCTCGTCCGCGTGCTAGTGGCGACGGACATCGCTGCGCGCGGCATCGATGTCGACGGCATTTCTCACGTCGTGAACTACGACTTTCCAATGCACTCGGAGGATTACGTTCACCGCATCGGACGCACGGGCCGGGCAAATGCCGTGGGCGACGCGATCAGCTTCGTGAGCTCCGAGGATCACGCCGCGCTACGCACGCTCGAGCGGTTCATCGGGCGCGGAATCGTGCGCAAGCGCGCCGAAGGCTTTGACTACACCGCTGCCGCTCCGCCGATCACGGAAGCCGAACGCGGCGAACGCCGATTCGGGCAGGGTCAGGGAAGGCCAGGCGGCGGCCAACGCAGAAGCGGCGGCGGGGGCGATCGTGCCCCGCAGGGTCGCTCATGGCGCCGCTGAAACCGGACACAATAGGCAGCCCATGGGGCCTATTTCAGCGCAGGCGCAGGAGCAACGCCTGACACCTTTTGCATCACGAGCAGTTTTTCCCTCGCCAGGGAAAGGGCTTTTTCGGCGAAGCTTTTAATCTCTGTGTCATTCGACGCGACCCCGATTTCGTAAGTCGCGATGGCTCGCTGATTGAGCGCGATCATTTCATCGAACCACAGCCGGTCGAACTGCTGGCCGGTCAGCTTTTCAAATTTCTTCGCCAAGCCCTTCTGGCCCGCGGCTTCGCTCGCACCGAGCGTCACGCCCTTGCCTGCGCCGAGCCGCACCAGCTTGTCGTTTTCCTGTTGTTGTGTCGTCAAAAGCAGCGCGGCGACCGCCTTGAGTTTATCCCCTTCCCCGCGCGTCTTTCCCAGCTCTCCGAGGAATATCTGCGCTAGGCCGTGCTCGGCCGCCTCGGCTAGGAATCGCAGATCGCGCCCGCCAAGATCCGCCGTCCAGACCCGCGGCGGATCGCCCGCATCCGCCGTGGGCGGAATGACCGAGGTCGGCGCGCTGAATGGCGCGGGCGTCGCGCGGGGCTTTGGCTGCGCGGATTCGGCAGTGAGGGCGTTGGCGGCCATGACGGCGGCGCAAAGGGGGAAAATGGCGCGGGATTTCATCAGGCCCGCGAGCGTGCTAGATCGAGAGGAGTTTGGCGAGGATTTCGCCGACGACGTTTGGATTCGCCTTTCCCTGAGAGAGCTTCATCACCTGGCCTTTGATCGCATTGATCGCCTGCACCTTGCCCGAGCGGTATTCCGCCACGGCTTTTGGGCTAGCCTCGATCGCCTGCGCACAAAGCGCTTCGATCGCTCCACTGTCGCTTTCCTGTTTGAGGCCCTTTTCCTCCACGATCACTCCAGCCGCGCGCCCGCTCGCAAACATTTCGGCGAAGACTTCCTTGCCCTGGGAGGTGTTGATCGTTCCCGCATCGATCAGGCCGATCAATTCATCGAGCGCGCCTGCGCTGATGGGACAGTCGGTGATGCCGCGCCCTGCCGCGGCGAGCGAACTCAACAGGTCGTTGATCACCCAGTTTGCGACACTCTTCGGCTTCTTCGCGCCCCGCGCCGCCGTCTCGAAGTAATCCGCCAGAGGCCGGGCTGCCGTGAGCACGCTCGCGTCGTAATCGGTGACGCCGAACTCTGCCACAAAACGCACCTTCTTCTCGGCTGGCAATTCGGGTCGGCGCCCGCGCACTTCATCCATGAACACGCTGGTATCGACCGGCAACAGATCGGGATCGGGAAAATAACGGTAATCGTGCGAGCTCTCCTTTACCCGCATCTGAAAGGTCTGCCCGGAATCATCGTCCCAACGCCGAGTAGATTGGATGAGCTTTTCTCCCCGGCTCAGCGCCTGCGTCTGGCGCTCGATCTCGTAGGCCAGCGCCCGCCGCACCGCGCTGATCGAGTTCATATTCTTGATTTCGATTTTCGTGCCGAGCTCCGCCTGGCCCTCGGGCCGGACCGACACATTGCAGTCGCACCGCATCTGCCCCTTTTCCATGTCGGCATCGCTGACCCCGCCGTAGACGAGGATCTGCTGAAGTGCCGTCAGGTAGGCAAACGCTTCCTCCGGGGTGTCGATTTCCGGTTCACTCACGATCTCCATGAGCGGCGTCCCCGCGCGGTTAAAATCGATGCCGCTGCTGCTTTCGAAATGGGTGCTTTTTGCCACATCTTCCTCAAGGTGAATGCGAGTCAGGCCGACGGCTTTCCCCGGATTGCGAATGCTCTTCTGGGCGTCCTTCGGGTAGGCCAGTTCGTGCAGCGGGACTGAACCCCCGACGCAGATCGGCTGGTCGAATTGCGTGATCTGGTAGTTCTTCGGCATATCCGGATAGAAGTAGTTTTTCCGGTCAAATTTACAGATCGTCGGCACCGTGCATCCGAGCATCAGGCCAGTCAGCGCCGTCATCTTCAGGGCCTCCTCGTTCATCACGGGAAGTGCTCCGGGATATCCGAGGCAGACTGGGCAGGTTTGGGCATTCGGCTCCGCGCCGAAGCCGGTAGGGCACCCGCAAAACATCTTGCTCCGCGTCTTCAGCTGCACGTGCACTTCGAGACCGATCGTGGGGATAAATTGGGCCATTTCTATTGTGGCGCCTGCGGCGCGGGATCGTGCTTCTGCGGCTTCTTCAGGGCGTAATCAAGCGCTTTTTCGAACTCGAGCTTCTTCATTTCCTCGGCGATTTCGGGATCGTTCGCCGCACGGATGATTCGCTCATTTCGGACCAGCGCGAAGTAGTTCCGCGCGATCAGGTCCCGGGCGATGTCCGGGTCGTTGTTTAAAGCCGCGATCTTCGGATGAGCCGTGAGCGTTCTCACGCCGGGATACGCGAGGAAACGATCGATGGACTGCTCGTTTGAAATCATCTGCCCGACCTTCGAGAGCAGCTTGTAAAGCGTGCCAGGGATCGGATCCACCTGCTCCACCATCGCCCCCGCCGCCCCCTGCTCCAGCGCCTGTTTCATGTGAGCAAGGCCGCGAACCATTCCGTTCGGCGGCGCCGGGATCGGCTTCGGGGTCGGCCGCCCGCGCACGATGCTCACGGGATGATGCGCCGCCTCGATTTCCGTCTCGGCAACCGTCCCCAGCACGCGGACTGCGAGGATCGCGATCCACACGACAAAGAGCCCGCCGCAAGCGCCGAGTGCGGCTCCCGACAAACCGTAGCCGAGGCGCACCATGCCGACGGATTGCTGCGAGGTCTTTTTGAAAAGCACCGCGCTCGTAATCGTGACGGCAAAAAACACAAGGACGCCGAGCAATGCTCCACCCACGATCCCGAGCAAACCGTCAGGAATCCCGAAGGGCCTAAGCACCGGTACCAGCAGCCTCCCACCATAAATCGCCACTGCATACGCGGCGATGAGCGCGACGATGCCCGTGGCCTGCCGCACCACACCCAAGCGCCAGCCTCGCCAGGCCTTCAGCCCAATGAAAAGGGCTGCGGCGATGAAAAACAAAAGTTGCCACGAATCGAGCTTTGCGGGCATGGGACGCCGAAACTGTCACACGCACCGTCAACGCGCAATCCCCGCGCTCGCCGCGCAGCCGTGCGATCGGCCATAAAGTTTTTCAAGGCCCGGTCAGGCCGTCGGCAACGCCGCGGAAAGCAATCGCGCCAGGGCTCCGCCCGCGTGCTGGCCCGCCGCCATCACCTCGCCGTGATCGAGCGTCGCCTGCATTCCCGCGGCCCAGTTGGTGAGACACGAAAACGCGGCGATCTCCATCCCGAGCGCTCGCGCCTGAATCGCCTCCAGCACGGTCGACATGCCGACCGCATCCGCTCCCATCGCTCGCAGCATCCGGATTTCCGCCGGGGTCTCGTATTGCGGCCCGAGCATCCCGGCGTAGACGCCCTCGTGCAGCGGCATCCCCTGCCCGCCAGCGACGCCCGCGAAATGCGCGCGCAGCCTCGCGGAATAGACCGCGCTCATGTCGACGAAGTTCGGCCCGCCAAGCAGCGGCGAGGTGCCGGTCAGGTTCAAATGATCGCTCAATTGCATCCAGGTCCCCGGAGGAAAATCCCGATTCAGCGAACCCGCGGCGTTCGTGAGGATCAGGCGAGGCACCCCCACCGCCGCCATGAAGCGTACAAGGGCCGTCACTACCTGCGCGGTGAGACCTTCGTACAAATGCACGCGCCCCTGTGCAATCAGCACGCGCTTTCCCCCCACATGCCCGAGGACAAAGCGCCCGGCATGTCCGGGCACCCCGGACACGGGCAGTCCCGACACTTCCGAATAAGGATGCGTGTGCGCGACTTCGATCGAATCGACGAACGGCCCGAGGCCCGAGCCGAGAACCAGCCCGTAATCCGGCCGAAACGCCGCGAGCGCTTCAGGAATACTCGGGAATTCCGAGGTAGGCTTGGCGCTCATTTCTTCGTCAGGTTCTGGAGCAATCGATACAGCATCTCGATCCGCGGCATCTGTGCCCCCGCCTGCGAGCCCTGCCGCCACGGTTCGCCCCAGATCGCCTCGACTTCGACCGGTCGGCCGAGTCGCCAGTCGATCATGCTCGATGGCTGGTATGCGCCCATGCTGTAGCTGCGTTCGATCTGATGATTCGCAAAACTGTCCGGGATCGCGTGCCCAAGTCGCCGCGCTGCATCGAGCGCCTCGTCCATCAGTTGCCGAGCGAGTTTCCGCAGCCCCTCGTCGGCCAACACATCGGCCACCGTCGCTCCACCCGCGACCACCGACAGACCGTTGAAAGGAATATTCCAAAGCAGCTTTCGCCACCGCTCGGTCACCAGGTTTTCCACGACATTCGTCTCGATCCCCGCCCCCCGGAATGCTTCGCCGATGACGTGCGTACGCTCGACCGGGCGCCGTTGGAATTCGCCGATCGAAAGCGTGCCGTGGTCGAGATGTTCGATCAGTCCCGGAGCCGTGCGATTGATGCAGACAAAACAAAGCGCACCCATCACCCGTTCCGCGCCCCATCGTTCTGCCAGAAATTCCTCATTGCCCAGACCGTTCTGGAGCGTGAGCAAAATCGTCTCCGGCCCGATCAGCGGAGGGATCAACGTTTCAAGAGCGGCATTCGCGGTCGCCTTCAGGGCGATGATCACGAGATCGCACGGCCCGATCTCCGCCGTCGTCGCGAAAGCCCGCACCGTCGACAGCCGCACGGTCTCGCCGCGCGTATGGATTTCGAGTCCTCCCGCCCTCACCGCCGAAAGGTCGGCCCGCATCAGAAAACGCACGTCGCAACCCGAGTTTGCGAGCATTCCGCCGTAATAACAGCCCACGGCGCCAGAGCCGACCACAGCGATCTTGAGCGTGGAAATCATGAAGCTCGTTATGCCGGCGTCTCGGCGGCGTGCAAGTGGATACGCACTTCCAGCCCGTGCGGGTCGCGATTGACCGCGGTGACCGTGCCGCAACTCGACTCGATGCACGTCTTGACGATCGCCAGACCGAGCCCGGTTCCGCCCGTCTCGCGATCGCGCGACGTGTCCACACGATAAAAGGCATCAAAAATCTTCAACAGATCAGCCTCGGGAACACCGGGCCCGGAATCCGAAATCGCGATGACGACCTCGTCGCCGTCACGGGTGGTTTGAATCGTGATGGGGTTCGAAGGCCCCGCATGGCGGATCGCGTTGCGAAGCAAATTGGAAAGCGCCCGGATCAACAGATCCGCGTCCGCGTCAACGAAAGCGCCGTCCGGCACGTCGACGCGGATATCCGAAATCTCCGTCTTTTCGCGGCGCACGGCCTCCAGCGCGGCCGCGCGCACGTTCACCGGAGCGAGCTGAACCGCCGCGGCGCCGAATGACGCTTTTGAAAACGAGAGAATCTCCCCGACCAGACCGGCGATCTGCTCGGCCTTTTCGCTCGCCGCTTTGACGTAGCTTCGCTGGTTCTCGTCTGCGCGTTGCTCCAGGATGCCGAGCGCCATCTGGAGCCGCGCCAGCGGCGAACACAACTCGTGGGCGATGTCGCCAAGGAAGCGCTTTTGTCCGCTCACCAAGCCGTCAAGGCGGGAAGCCATTTGGTCAATCGACTCGGCGAGCCTGCCAAGCTCGTCGCGCCGATGCAGGTCTACGCGCACCTCGAACCGCCCATCCGCGATCTGCCGCGTGGCATGCATCATCTTGCCCACGGTGCGCGTGATGCCGCGAACCAGTGGCAGCCAGAACAGCAGCGAGAAAAGCACGACGCCGAGCCCGAGTTCGAGCCATGGTTTCGGATCAAAGATGAGCCCGCCGCCGCTGATCGAGTTGGACTTTGCGATGAGCACCACTCGAATCGGATCGCCGAACATGGGATTGTCGAGTCGCGCGCTGGAAAGCAGCCAATAACTCGTGGGGCTCGTCGTGCGCAGCAGCGCTCGCAACGGCGGACGCGGCCAGCGACGGTCGGTGGGGCGTGGGGACGTCGGCGGCGGAGTCGGCGTTGTGGTTCGCCGCAGGTTGCCCCAGGTCGGCCGCGCGAGCATTCGTTCGCGCACTTCGTCCGGCAACTCCCCGATCTCGCTCACGAGCGGACGCGCATCTTCGTCGAAAAGCGCGAATCGAATGTGATGCGCCGCGCTGTAGCGCTCGATCACCGATCGCCAGTCATCGGGCCGCGTTTCGTTCAATTCGCCGACAATCAAGTCGCGCACCGCTTCCATCCGCTCACGCGCGCCGGTGACAAAGAGCCAATCGAGGTTGAAATGAAACTGCGCGTTGAAGAGCAACACCACCACCGCAGCGATCACGAGCAGATTTAAAAAGAACCAGGCGAGGATCTTTGCGTAAAGAGGAAGTCGGACGCGCATCGTGGGTTATTCCGCGTCCGGGTTGATGAGCATGTATCCCACGGCGCGGACCGTGCGGATGAAACGCGGGTTCTTGGGATCATCCCCCAGCTTCCGCCGGAGCGACCAGATATGGACGTCGATCGAACGGTCGAGGCCATCGTAATTCCGGTCCGCGATGGTCTCGATGAGTTGTTCTCGCGACTTCACACGACCGCGCGCACGCGCCAGACAAGCGAGCAACTCGAACTCCAGCGTCGTCAGCGTCAACGGCTTCTCCCCGAGGATCGCCACCCGTGCAGCAGGCTTGATCCTCAAAGGGCCCACCAGGATCTCGGCCTGGGCGTTTTCGCCCTCTGGCGCGACCCACACCGTGCGCCGCGTCACTGCCCGCAACCGCGCAAGCAACTCCCGCGGGGAGAATGTTTTTGGGAGGTAATCATCCGCCCCCATTTCGAGCCCGACGATGCGATCAGTTTCATCGCCCCGGGAAGTGAGCATCAGGATCGGCACATTCGAGACGCTCCGCACGCGCTTGAGCACCTCGAATCCATCCATGCCCGGCAGATTCACATCGAGAATGACGGCCTGAAACTTCTCGACGATCGCGCGCTCGGCCCCCGTGGTCCCATCGTGCTCGGGCAGCACCTCGTATCCGAGCGGTTCGAGATAATCCTTAATCAACGTGCACAATTCGCGATCATCATCGATCACCAGCACGCGCGTCGCGCCGCCGCCGTTCGGGCGATTTGCGCGGGAGCTGGAGGAGGTGGACATCGTGGTTGGAGCGTAAACGCTCGAATCGGTTGATGCGGTAAACTTAACGCACTCTTAACAATTTTCCGATTCGCGGAAAACGGCGCCTTAACAATGCCTTGGTTTAGTTCACTCGATCAGGCATCGGCCAATTGTCGCCCTCGCCTTCAAATAGCAAACTCAGAAACCACACCGCAGTCCACAGTCCCATGAAACTAACCTCCAAAATCCTCATGTCCGCCATCGCGCTGACATCCTCCGTCGTCCTCGCCACTGCACAGGATGCAAATAAAGACGCCAACGCCGCAGGCGGAAACCGCCAGCGCGGCAACTTCAATCCGGAAGAATTCCGCGCCCGGATGGAAGATCGCCTGAAGACCTCCCTCAAGGTGTCGGACGACGAGTGGAAGGTTTTGCAGCCGCTCCTCGAAAAGGTGACGACCAAACAGCGCGACGCGATGGGCAGCCGCTTCGGCGGATTCGGTGGCCGTGGCGGTCCTGGTGGACCCGGCGGCGATCGTGGTGGCAACGCCACCGGCACCGGCACAGGCGGCGACCAGGCCAGCCGCGGCGGATCATCGGAGAGCCAGGCCCTCCGCACGGCGCTCGAAAACGAAAGCGCATCGGCAGACGACCTCAAGGCGAAGCTCACCGCCGTTCGTGATGCCCGCAAAAAGGCCGCGGAAGAACTCGCCGCCGCTCGCGCCGACCTCGCCAAAGTGCTGACGGTCCGGCAGGAAGCCGTCCTCGTCTCGATGGGCATCCTCGACTAAATAGCGCGTGATCGAAAGTCCCCCGGCTTCAACGATCGAATCGCACCCAGATCTTCTGGCGTCCATGGTGGAGCGTTTTCAGCTCTCCGCCATGGATGCCGAGGCTCTCGGGAAATTGCGCGCGTCCGGACACGAACGCGCTGATACCGAGGAGCAGGTGCTCCGCTGGCTCGCCAGCGAGTACGGGCTCGGCTTCACCACGCTGGAAAATATCGACCCAGACCGGGGGCTCCTGGGTAAATTTTCCGCGCGAGTACTACTCAAGGAAGAACTTCTGCCGCTATCAGAAGCGGATGGCATCGTGCAGGTCGCGGCGAGCCGGCTCTTTGCCACGCCAGGCCTCGACAGCCTGCGGGCGCTGACCACCCTGAAGCTGGTCCCGGTGCTAGCACCGAGCGAGGCGTTGCAACGAGAAATCAAAAAGCATCTCGGCGTCGGCGCCGACACGCTCAACCTGCTCGAGCAGGAGGAAGGCTTCCAGGTCGTCACGGAAGACCGCGATGACAACGGCGATCTCGACAAGGCAGCCGAAGACGCCTCGATCATTCGTTTTGTGAACCAGGTCCTCAGCGACGCGATTTCGCTGCGCGCCTCCGACGTGCACGTCGAGCCTTTCGAACACGAACTCCGCATCCGCTACCGCATCGACGGCCTTTTGCAGGAGGTGCCGGTGCCCGTGCAGATCAAACGCTTTCAGCCCGCGATCGTCTCGCGCATCAAGATCCTCAGCAATCTCAATATCGCCGAGAAACGGGTTCCTCAGGACGGCCGGATCAAATTACGGGTCAAGAATACGGACGTGGACGTGCGTGTTTCCGTCATCCCGATGCTCCACGGCGAGGCGACGGTCATGCGTCTGCTGCGGCAGGACTCCAGCATGATCGGCCTCGAAGGCCTCGGCATGGCCGACCGGGAGCGCCAGCTTTTCCAGAACGTGCTCAATATGCCGCACGGCATCGCGCTCGTCACCGGCCCCACGGGCAGCGGAAAGACGACCACTCTTTACAGCGCGCTGCATCAGATCAACGACGCGATCCGAAAGATCATCACCATCGAAGACCCCGTCGAATATCAGCTCAAGGGCATCAACCAAATCCAAGTCGCCGAAAAAGCCGGCCTCACCTTCGCACGTGGCCTGCGTGCGATCCTGCGCCACGATCCCGATGTCGTCCTCATCGGAGAGATCCGGGATCAGGAAACCGCCCAGATCGCCGTGCAGGCATCGCTCACCGGCCACATGGTCTTTTCCACCCTGCACACGAACGATGCCCCCGGCGCGCTCACGCGCCTCGTCGACATGGGCGTCGAGCCGTATCTGGTCGCCTCCTCACTGGAGGCCGTCATGGCCCAGCGGCTCGTGCGCGTCCTCTGCCCGAGTTGCAAAGGCATCGACGCGACCGCTCGCACCGAGTCGCTCCGAGGGCGTGTCGATGCCTTGCGGAACGTGACCATTTATCGCGCGGTCGGTTGCAAGGAATGCCGCATGACCGGATACTCCGGTCGGCGTGCGCTATTCGAGCTGATGACGATGAGCACGGCCATCCGCCAAATCCTCCTCCGCGGAGGATCGAGCGTAGAGATCAAGGAAGCGGCCCGCCGCGAAGGGATGCGCGCGCTGATCGAGGATGGATGGCGGCTCGTCCGCGAAGGGGTCACCACACCGAGCGAAGTGCTGCGCGTTTCAAAGGACGAGGGCACCGATGGCTTCGCCGTAGCAACCTAAAGCCGTGGCCGTCTTCGCTTACAAAGCTGTGCAGGCCAATGGCGCGACCGTCGAAGGGCAGGTCGACGCTGGAGGTCGCCAGGACGCGGTCCGCATGATCGAGGAGCGCGGCCTCACTCCAGTCCGCCTCACCGAAACCGCGAGCGCGACGGCTAACGGATCTCGCGGCCTAAAACCCGCCTCCTCGAAACGATTTTCGTTCCAGTCCACGCGCGTCCCCTTTGCTGCGCTCGAAGATTTCACCCGCTCGCTCTCGAGCCTCCTCGCCGGTCACGTCCCGCTCAGTCGCGCGCTCACGATCCTTTACAAGGAGACGGCCCATCCGGCCGCGAGCACCCAGTGGCGGACCTTGCACGATCTTGTCATCGACGGCGTCCCGTTGGCCGAGGCGATGAACCGCGCGCCCGAAGTTTTTCCCCGCGTCTACGTCGCCATGGTGGAATCCGGCGAGGCCGGCGGTTTCCTCGACGTCGTGCTCGCGCAGATCGCGGATTTTCAGGCGCGGGAAAAGGAACTCCGCGCCAAGGTCATGTCGGCGCTGATGTATCCGGCCGTCCTGCTCTTCCTCGCCATCGCGGTGCTCATTTTCCTGCTCGTGTTTTTCATCCCGCGTTTTCAGACGCTTTTTGAAGGATTCGACGCCGCCCTTCCCATGCTCACGCAAGTCATCGTCGGCGTCAGCAACGTCGTGCGAACCTACGGCTTTTACCTTCTCGCGGGGATCGGCGCGGCGATCTATTTCGGGCGTCATTGGTTCGCGAGGGAGAGCAGTCGGCGACTCTGGGAGTCGTGGTTGCTGCGCTCTCCAGTCGTGGGCCCGCTCGCCGCGCAACTCGCGATGGCCCGTTTCTGCCGGATGCTCGGCACGCTTCTCGGGGCCGGTGTCTCGCTCATCAGCGCGCTGTCGGTCGCACGCCGTTCGCTCGGCAACCAGACCTTGATCGACCTCGTCGCGGACTCCACCGAGCGCGTCAAAAAGGGCGAGACACTCGGCGCCAGCCTCGCCGATTGCCGCGTGCTCTTCGGCGGCTCCACCCTGGAGATGATCGCCGTCGCGGAGGAAAGCGGCCGACTAGATCAGGAGTTGGTGCGCATCGCGGGAGTGACCGAAATCACGCTCGACCGCCAACTCAAGACCGCCGTCGCCCTGGCCGAACCGCTCATGCTCTTCGTCATCGCCGGATTTATCGGGACGATATTTGTCGGCATGGTCATTCCGATCTTCACGATTCAAGACTATATCAAATAACGCACCTCCAACTATGCAAACCACCCACCACCTCCGTCGTCGCAGCGCATTCACGCTCGTGGAAATGCTGCTCGTCCTCGTCATCCTCGCTGTCCTCGCGGCCATCGTGATTCCCAAATTCTCCGGTCGCAGTCAGCAGGCGAAAATCACCGCCGCACAGTCGCAGATTTCCAGCATCGAAATGGCGCTGGACGCATTTGAAGTCGACACCGGCTTTTACCCGCAGGGCAACGCCGGGTTGAACAGCCTCGTCGACCAACCAAGCAACACGCCAAATTGGAAAGGCCCTTACTTGAAAAAGGGCGTGCCGAACGATCCGTGGGGCACGCCGTATTCCTACACTTACCCTGGGAAGAATAACCCGAGCGGATACGACCTGATGTCGGTCGGACCGGACGGACGATCGGGCGGCGACGATGACATCACGAATTGGGATGAGAAAAAATGATCCATCTCGGAGCACGACTGGCTTCACGCTTGTCGAACTCATCATCGTCATGGCGCTGATGGTCATCGTCATGTCGATCGCCGCGCCTTCGTTGTCGCGCTCGATGCGGCAGCGCAACATCGACGCCGAAGCGACGCGCCTGCTTGCGATGAGCGAGTACGCGCGTGCGGAAGCCATTTCCCAAGGCGTCCCGATGACGGTCTGGATCGACCCCGCAGGCGAAAATTTCGGCGTCGCGCCGAAGGCTGGATTCACCGGCGTCGAGTCGCGCGAGCGCGAATATGCGGTGAATGCGGATGTCCATTTTGAAATGACGAATGTTTCCGAGAAAAATGGAGTCATCGAGGCGATGGAGTTTGCCCCGGACGGATCGCCGACCACCACCAGCATCGAACAAGTCCGCATCATTGACCGCTTCAATGGCATCGTGACTGTCGCCAAAACCAGCGACGGCTGGAGCTACGAGATCGTAAAGGAGACGAAATGAAACGGACACGCCGCCCACTTGCATTCACGCTCGTCGAAGTGCTCGCCGCGCTTGCCTTCATGGGCATTTTGATCCCCGTCATTGTCGAGGCCCTCATGGTTTCCAACCGCGCCGCGGTGGTCTCCGAACGATCATCGCAAGCCGCACAACTCGGAGAGAACCGCCTCGGTGAATTGCTGCTCGCAGACGCGTGGAGTTCCGCCGACGCCAGTGGGGACTTCGGAACGGAACGACCCGGATACCACTGGACCCTCGCGAAATCGGATTGGGAAAGCGGGGCGATGACCGAATTGAAGCTCACCGTCCTCTTCAGCGTGCAGGGGCGCGAGCATCAGGTGGCACTCTCGACTCTCGCAAACTCATCACTTTCGCAGACATCGCCGCAATGAAACCGCACCGCAAACTACAGCACCATGCGTTCACTCTCATCGAGTTGATGACGGCGCTGGCGGCCTCGGCGCTGCTTCTGTCGGCACTTTACGGTGTCTTTTCCAAAGCCATCCATCTCCGCGACGACGCGACCGCGCGCACTCGCCAGGCCCATCTCCGAGCACGCGCCGAAAACATTCTCCGCAATGATCTGCGCAATGCCTTCATCTCCGGCGGGACGCTCGCCGCAGTGCTGGAAGGCTCGGAAACCGCGCAAGGCTCCAGCTTCCCGGGCTACCTGAAATTCACGACCACCACCGCGCGCGATTCCGAAGACGAGGTCGCAGCCGACGTGCAGCAGGTGGAATACTTCATCTCGACCGACCCCAATGTCAGTGACACCAAAACAGGGCGCCTCGTCCGCACGGTCGAGACCGACCTTCTCACTCAAACGCGTGAAACTCCACCCGAGGAAGCGTTGCTTTCCGGCGTCCAGTCCATGGAGGTGACGTTCTTCGACGGACAGGACTGGAAAAGCTCCTGGCAGGTGACCACGGACGACAAAACCCTGCCCCAAGCGATCCGCGTGCGCCTGCTCCCCGCCACTGAATCGACGACCACGCAAGCGGCTCCGATTTTGGAAGTCCTCGTGCCTTGGGTCACGCAACCGGCCATCACCACGCAATGATGCGCTCCCTCCATCGCCAATCGTCCGGGTCCGTGTTGATCGTCGTGCTGTGCGTTTCGATCGGCCTCGTGGCCGTGACCCTCATGTTCGGACACGGAATGCTGATGAACTATCGAGCCGCCGACAACGATATCGCCGGCCGACAGGCGGAGCAGGCCATCGACGGCGCGGTGCGTTACGTCGAGACACTGCTCGCGAACGCCGAAACTCCGGGTTTGCTGCCCGCGGTGACCGCCTATCAAAACGAAGACGTTTCGGTCGGCGAAGCGACTTTCTGGATTCTAGGCCGACCCGCCGATAGCGGTGCGACCACGACGCGCGAATTCGGGCTGGTGGATGAGGCGGGAAAGCTAAACCTCAACAGCGCCACCAAACGAATGCTGCGTTCCCTGCCCGGCATGAACGACGATCTCGAAGCCGCCATCGAAGAATGGCGAAAAGCAGCCACCGCGGGCGGAAACAGCGCGACCACAGCGTCCTCGACCTCAAAACAAGGCCCCTTTGAATCGATCGAAGAACTCGCACTGGTGCCCGGCGCAACTCGCGAAATCCTCTACGGCGAAGACGCCAATATGAATGGCACGCTCGACACGAACGAAGACGACGGCGACAAAACGCTACCCACTGACAATTCCGACGGAAAGCTGGACCCTGGCATCCTCGAATACGTGACCGCGTTCAGCCGCGAATCGAACAAACAAACCGACGGAAGCACCAACCGGATCAACATCGCCGACCTCGCCCGCGCCAGTTCGCAACTGACAACACTGCTCGATTCCAAGCTCGGCACAGGCCGCGCCGCGAAGATTCTTCCGCTCGCCGCGCAAGGTGGACCGTTGCGCAGCGTGATCGATTTCTACATGCGCAGCCGCAGCGAAATGACTGCGGACGAGTTTGGAAAGGTGGCCTACGAAATGACGATCAGCGACCCGCAAACCGAACCCTACCTTACCGGATTGGTCAACGTGAACACCGCGAGCGAAACCGTCCTCGCCAGCATTCCCGGCTTTGACTCCAGCACCGCTGCGACGCTCATCAGCGCGCGCCTCTCCCGATCGCCGCTGGATACAAATTACGCGTGGATCGTCGATGCCCTCGGTGGGCAGGCAAACGACGTCATTAACGCCGGCGGCCGCTACCTCACTGGCCGGAGTTTTCAAGTGACCGCGGATATCGCCGCCGTCGGTCGGCTCGGTCGCGGCTACCGGCGCGAAAAGGTCGTCATTGATACGAGCACGGGCACACCTCAAATCGTCTACCGGCGGAATCTGGCCCCGCTCGGCTGGGCCCTCGGGAGTGATGTCAGGGAAACCCTCGCACAACGGAAGGAGAGCCGATGAATCTGAATTTCGCCGAACTACAAAAACGCTGGCAGGTCCGCACCGTCGTCGGGCTCACCTTGGAATCTGGGCGGGTGGTCGTGGATCTTGTTCGTCGCGAAGAAGGTGGAAGCCGCGTCGTCAAATCATTCGCGCTTCCGTTCGGCGCGGAAAGCGTCGTTGCCGACCCCGAAAAGATCGGCCAGCAATTGGCGGCGCAACTCGCTGCGGAAGACGTGCGGGAGAAACGTTGCGTGGTCTGCATTCCCGCGGGTTGGGCACTGACCACTGCTACGGAATTACCAAGCGTCGCGGCGGAAG
>JAYTDO010000151.1:0-9257 GCA_043735935.1 Chthoniobacteraceae bacterium | reverse complement strand
CGAGGTTTTTCAACAGGCTCCTAAGAAACAGCTCTTCGGAAAATGCTCCAAGGAAAGCATTCACCAGCGGGCGAACGCCGGGTTTCAGCGGATAATGTAAAACCCATGCATTGGCTATTCCTACAAGGGCAGTGATCAACGGAGAAGGAAGCATGTGTTCGATGAACGCTATTACAAACGTGTCGCGGATTACTGGATCTCCGAGCGGGTCGGCTACGATTCGGGTGCGAAGCTCGTGCCGGAAGCGCACATCTTGAGGAAGTTCGCTGAGAGCCGTCGACGAGCTTACTAGTAGAGTCTTGATCGCCTCCTTGAATTCTTCAGTGCTCGAATAAACCGGCGTCGACAACCGGTTTAGATGACCGTGAAGATCGTCAGGGGCAGCAGTCACAATCTCGCGACCTAGCGTTTTCAGCCTCTCTCCGAGGGTGGCAGAGGATTTAGAATCGGTCGTCTCTAGCAATACAATCGACGCCCTCCTGTTTGCAGAGATGGCCCGTTGTAAAGGAGTTTTGCCCTCCCCGGCGTTAAGCCACGAGGTCATTTTTAGAATTTCCGCAGCCTGCCTTTTAAGTTCGCCGTTTAGCGTGATTAAAAACGACGGTTCCGCATCCGATTGTTTCGGGTCCCCTGCGGGTGGCTTCTTTGAGGTCGGGTTCTTCTTCGCAGTCATAAAGTCAGTCTCAACTCGCCCTCAATCCGTCATGAGCTGAGCCATACGGGCAGCATGCTGACGTGAAACGTGACTGTAGGTGTCGAGAATCAGTTTTCCTCCGTCGGCGTGGCCCTGCCATTCGGCCACGACTTTCACATCCACGCCCTTTTCAAGCGCGCGTGTGATGAACAGGCGGCGGAACGAGCGTTGACTATACGCCGCGAGCTTCAGACGGCGGCAAGCACCCGCGAGGGCTTTTTTTGCGTCGTTGATTTTGAGAACTCGCTGATCCGGGAGCGGAGTTTGGCCGTGATGAAGTCGCTCAAGCAATGGACGGAGCTGTGGATAGATCGGAATGACGAAACCGGTGCTCGTTTTGTGCCGAAAGGTGGTGATCTGCTGACGCGGCCAATCGACGTCTCCCCACGTCAGCGACGACGCCTCGGCCTGGCCCAAGCCAGCAAGCCCCAGGAACTCCAAAAAATCGGCGCTGTCCGCAGCGTCCGCATTGTAAACTTGAGCACGCACGTCGGCGATGATGGCCTGGAACTCTTCCGCTGTCGGCGTCTTTCGCACCGGCTTGTCGCGCCGCACCTGTTTGATGCCCGCTGCGGGTGACGCCAGCATGAGCTTGTCCTCTACCGCGAGATCGAAAATTTCCCGGATCACGAGCACGTAATGATTGTAGAGCGTTTTTCCAGCGCGTCCGCCTTCGGTGCTCAAAAAGTCCTTGGTCTCGGAAGGACTAATTTCCCGGAGTTGCCGCTGCGATCCGCCGGGCCAATACCGTTTCACGCGCTCAACCACCCGCAGTTTACCGGCAATGGTCTTGGATTTCTGATGCTGGATCGTTTTCAGATAGCGCTCGCAAAACTCGGCGAGCGTCACCCGTCCGGCGCGCAGATTCAAATGGCCAACCTCCTGGCGCAATTCCGCGAGATTGCTTTTCGCCACCTGCTTGTCGGTGGTCTTCAAGCTGCGACGGATCTCCTTGTCCGGGAGCTTCAGGCGTGCATAATAGACGCCCGATGAACGATACCGGTAAAGGCATTCGCCCACTTTGTCGAAAAGGCTCTGCTCCTTTTGGATTTGCGGCATGCTACGACCCTACGGTGGACAAAAGTGGTGGACAAGAGGATTTTAGCCACCTTTCATTTTTGTCGTATCTTCTTATCGACAAGTAGCTTCGGGCAGTTAGCTCAGTGGTAGAGCGGCTCGTTTACACCGAGTTGGTCGGGGGTTCAAATCCCTCACTGCCCACGTTTTCAAGGGATCCGAAGATCATAACTCAGCAGGCTCGGGTGGAGCGTTTTGCACGGGCGCTTGCTGAGATGCTGGGGCGATATGACGCTCGCCTTCGTGAACATGCGGGCTCCGGATTCCAGCACGTAATGGGTGGAGATGTCGCCGTGCCGGATGAGGATCGTCAGGGGTAATTGCGGTGCGACGCCCGGGTGCAGCGAAGGATAGAGTGCGCTGCGGCGATAGCGGAGTCCGGCGCCGCGTTTGCCGCCGGGAAACGCCTGAAGGTGGAGTGGCCGTCCTTGGACGAAAACTTCATGAGTCGCCGCGAAGGCCTCATTCGCCACGAACTCCAGTCGCTCGATCGACGTGTCGACAAAGCGGCTCGTCGTGCCGCCTTCGAGCGGCGTTTCGCAAAGGAGCGGCCAGCCTTCGAGAGCACGCCGGATGGTGAGGGTGGCACCTTTGGACTGATGCATGAGCAGCTTTGGGAAACGCCAATCCGCAATCTCTCGAAAGGGGCCGAGCGGCAACTCGTAGCCGCTCTTTTTTAAATCACGCAGGAGCATTTCAAAGTCCGCCCAAATGCACGCGGGGAGAAAGAAATAATCGTGCAGGCGTTCGCCGTGATCGATGAGAGGACGCGTAAAGGGATGGGTCAGGAGGTGAGCTGCAATCGCCCGCCAAAGCAGTGCCACGGCGGACATCCAACTCGCGTGCGGAAGTGATTCAATGGCGCGGAACTCGATCAGTCCCCGGCAGCCGCCATCGAAGTTCACGTTCCAGAATTTGTCGAAGCTGGCCTCGCTTCGATGGGTGTTGCCGGTTCCGTCGGTGTGCAGATGCCGCAGCGTTTCACTGAGGAGGAATCGATGGTCGCCCGGGGGAAGTGACTCCAGGAATCGGTAGGCCATTTCCAGGTCGTAAAGCGCACTCGCGGATTCGTCCGGTCGGGGTGCCTGGGACGATGGGCCGACGTATTGGCCGGTAAACAAATACGCGAGCGACGGGTGATGTTGCCAGTATCGCAGCATCGAAGTAACCCAACCCGGCTGGCGGAAGAGGGGATTGGTATCGAGAGTCGGTCCGCCGAAAAGCAAATGGTTGCCGCCTCCCGTCCCGAGCGTTTCGTCCGCGGATACGCGCTTAAACGAGCGGAGTCCCGCGGTCTCGGCAGCGGCTTCGAGGGTGTGCATCCACCAGTCGTATTCGCTCCACTCAAGGCAGGGAGGAAGGTTGATTTCAAGCACGCCCGGGTCCGCGGCGATCGCGAGTTTGGTCCAGATGCCTCGATCGTCGGATGGGACGTAACCGGCGAAGATGGCAGGGCCCAATTCCGCTTTGCGCAACGCGCGGGAAAGACCCGTGACGAGGGCGCAAAACGGCTTTTGCCGGAGTGGCGGCAGAAATAGGTGAAGTTGTTTGTCCTTCACCTCGATGGTGAAGGCTCGCCGACTGCGACCGTCGGGGACGCGGTTCAATGGTAGCCGCAATCCGGCAGGGCCTTCGGCGTTCAGTAATTCAATGGAGGGACCGAGGTCCCAGTCGACGCTGGTGAAACGACGTCCGTCGTGGTCCAGCGCGAGAGTCCAGACGAGGCGGGAGGGATCGAGGGGATCGATCGTGCGCAGCCACGATGCGCTGAGCTCGAGCGTTTGCAGGAGGGCCGTCTTGAATACCGCGAGCTTCTTCACGGTTGGCACTCCATTGGATTTCGATTTCGCAAGCTCGCGCACCAATGGTGTTCCGTCGCTGTTCCAGACGAGATTGATCGCCCATCGTGGATTCGTCTCTCCGGGATACGATTTTCCAGGCGTATAAAACGTGACCGCATTTTTCAGCTTCTGCGCGATGAGCGCGTCTGCCAGCGCGTAACCGTATCGTAGCTTGGTCGGGCCGAGCGCGGTGATTTGCCATTCCGGTCCCTGAGGATCCAGGGGCACGAAGGTGGGCTCACCTCCGAGGGTCAACTGGATCCCCTGCGCTGCAAATGTCGCTTCGATCTTCTTTGCGACGCTGTGGAGGGTGGCGCGTTTACTCATGAGGGTGGATCTGAAGGGCCGCATTCATCCGATGGGGCACGCCCTTCGTGTGAAAATATCTCCCATGCACGGGAGAAATGTCGTCGGGTGTGAGGCCGACTGCGGCGGTGATATGATGGTGGTCGCAAAGGGTTCCATTCGTAGGATCCATGCCGAGCCATCCAGCGCCCGGGAGGTAAACCTCCACCCACGCGTGAAGCGCTCCTTCGGCGATCTTTTTTGCGTTTCCGAATTCGCACAAATAACCGCTCGCGAGGCGAGCGGCGAGGCCGAGGCCGCGCAGCGCATCCATGAGTAGGATGGCGAAATCCCGGCAGGCCCCGCGTTGAAGGCGGAGCGTCTCAGCTGCGGGGCGCGCTGCTCCTTCATCGCGCCGCTCATATTCGAGGTTCTTGTGGATCGCGTCATTCAATTCCACGAGCAGCTCGATGGTCGGTCTCGATTTTTGGGGCGGTTTCCAAAACGGCATTTCGGGTCCAGTGCCGCCCCGCAGGTACGGTTGGAGCGTCCACATTTCCGAGGGGTGGTAGGCGAATAGAATCTCCGTTGCGTGGGTATCGAGCAAAAAACCGAATGCGTTCCATTCGTCGATTTCGAGATCCATTACCAAGTTCGTCGCGAGCATTGCCGACGGTGCCGGGTAAAAACTCGACGCGATCTCATTGTCAAAAATATCGCGCCGATAGTGCACGACTGCATCGGGATTCGTTTGAAACTGAATGTTCCGAACCCGTAGATGACGTCCCGCCTTTGGAAAGAGCCGGAAGAGATGAGGCGAGAAAGTAACCGTTTCCTCGTAGGCGTACTGCGCCTGGTAGGCGATGTGAACTTTCATGCGCGCACCTTTCCGTTTCGGCGACGCATCGTCACGCGCACCTTCATGCTCTGGCCGCCACTTCCCTTGAACGTCCCACGGAGCGGCGTCGCATCCCTGTAGTCGCGGCCGAAGGAGACGGCGACGTATCGCTCGTTGACCCACTGCCGATTGGTCGGGTCGATCGCCACCCAGACCATTCCGGGGACGAGCACCTCGATCCACGCGTGGGTCGCGACCGCGCCTGTCAAACGGCCCGCAGTTCCGTCCGCATTCCGCGGCGGATCTGTTTCGATGTAGCCGCACACGTATCGCGCAGGTAGACCTGCTGCGCGAAGGATGCTCAGGCCGATGTGGGCGAAATCCTGGCAGACGCCCACTTTGTTTCTCCAAATCGTCGCAAGGGGAGTGGTGTTTTCCGTCGTACCGGGACGATAGGAAAACTCGTCGTGAATGGCGCCGTTGAGGCGCTCCAGTGCCTCGCCTAGCGGCGCGTCGCTGCGCAAATATCTCTTCGCCCACTGCACCGCCTCGCGCGTGATGTCGATCACCGGGGTCGGCTGGATAAAATGAAAAATCTCCGCGAGCCGGGAGTTCAGGATTTGCCGGGCCTCCTGCACGGTCAGCTTGAGGCTTTCGGTGGGAAGCTCCGGCGCGCGGGTCCTGACAACGGCCGTATTTGTGATGACAAGACGATCGTGCCGAAACGGCAGCGAGAAAAATGCGACGAGGTTATCGTAGTGGTCCGTATAGGTCGACGTGCCGACCGGCGGGTCCAGAGAGATCTCGTGGCTCACGACGGTTTGGGTTGGCAGATTTGGCGGGGTCAACCGGGCCTCACCGTAGGCCTCAGCGGCGGGGTGCCCATATTTGTAGTGCGTAATGTGTGTAATCTCGAACTCCATCGGACCCGGACTCGGCGCGGTTTTATGGATGAGGACGCGCACGGCACCAAGCATCAATTGCCGGCACAATCCGTTCCTTGAGATCTGCCTTGAATCGAATCGCGTCCGCGGCCTTCGCAGTGGCCGGAGCGGCGTCGACCGGGAGATTCGCTTTGGCCCACACCTCGAGTTCATCCGCGCGGGAAGCGTCGCTGAAATGATTGAAGATGCCGGGCACGTAATCGTTCGCCCGGATCGAGGAAAGCTTCCCAAAGAGCGCGTCCAGATTCGTTTTCGCAAATTCCCACGCGATTTCCGGTTGCTCGCACTCGCCGGCGACGCGCTGGACGAGCCGTGCGGCATTCTGCGGAGGGAGTTCCGAGGTAAGCGAGATGGCGAGCGTCCGCTGAATGAGTGCCGGGGGGCGGGCGGCGGCGAGAGCGCCGTAGAGTGCGCGTTTTTCCTCCACCGAGTCCGTCCGTTTCGCGAGCGAATGCAATCGTCCATAGGTCGCCTCGTCGGCGATTCGGCCGACGATCCACCAGACCGTGTCCCGCAGATCTCCTCTGAGTGAGGATGGAGCGTCAAGCGAACGCCGGAAACGCGCCCGTGCTTCATCCTGAACCGAATCGTCGCCGAGTGCGCCGAGCGCGCGGATGACGGCGTTCCGCAGGAGATCGTCGAGCTTCGTTTCGCCTTCCTGCGGCTCCCACCCGAGGCGCGTAAATTGGGGCTGCAGGAGATGGCGCGCCGACATCCGAAAACGGTCGCGCTCCGCTCGGCCTCGCATGAGTTCGTCGATGAAGCTGATCGAATTCACGATCTGATTCGCCACTGGGTAGGAATGATCCGTCGCGAGTTCGCTCGCGAGGTCAAGATAGGCCTCGGCGGAGATGCGGCCCGCTTGCGCCAGCGCCCAAGTGTCGTTGAGGAGGTTCAGGCGATCCGATTCGGTTAATTCGTGCACGTGGCTGACGAGCGCGTCGAAGGTCGACGGATCGTAATGCACGCGGAAATACCCGACGTCGCCGAGATTGGCCTTGATCACGTCACCAAGGCGGCCCGCGATGCCTTTGATTGGCTCGGCGTCCAGCACCCGTGTCGCTGTTTCCTCCGGCCGAAACGCCGGACCAAGCCTGATCGGGATTTTCCAAGCTAGGGGGCGCGCTCCGGTTTGATTCAGGGTGAAGCGCTCCTGAACGAGCGAGAGGCCGTCCGAGCCGCGTGACAGTTTCACGACGGGAAAACCCGGCTGCTCCGTCCAACCGGCCGCGAATTCGCGCACCGGTTTTCCGCTCACGTTTTCGAGAGCGATCCACAGGTCAGACGTTGTGCTGCTCGAATACTTGTGCCGTGCCATGTATTTCCGGATGCCGTCGCGAAATACGTCTTCGCCGAGGTAACTTTCCAGCATCCGGATGAACGACTGGCCCTTGCTGTAGGTGATTTCGTCGAAGGCGTCGCCGGCCTGCGCTTCGTTGGCCACTGGCTGCTGGATGGGGTGCGTGGTCGCTCGCGCATCAAGCGCCATGGCCCACTCCTTCTCGCCCGCCGCGCGAAGCCACGTCTTCCACTCGGGATTAAAATGATCGGTGGCTTTCGTCCCCATCCACGAAGCGAATCCTTCGTTGAGCCAAAGATTATCCCACCATGCCATCGTCACGAGATCGCCGAACCACTGGTGTGCGATTTCGTGCGCGACGACTTCAAACACTCGTTCGCGGGTCGACTGTGAACTCGTCGCAGGGTCGAAGAGCAGCGCCGAATCGTTGTAGATGATGCAGCCCCAGTTTTCCATTCCGCTGGCTCCGCTGTTGGCGAAGCTGATTTGGTCCAGCTTGGGGAGCGGATATTTCTCGCCGAAATACGTGTTGTAATAAGGGACGATCAGCTTCGTCGCCTCGAGCGCGTAGCGCGCCTGTTCGCGCTTCCCCTCCGTGTAGTAAACTCCGAGTTGAACTCCGTCGACTTCGCCGCGAAGCGCCTCAAATTCTCCAGAGCAAAACGCCAATAGATAACTCGCCATGGAAGGTGTCCGAGCGAACGCGACCTCCTTCATCCCGCCTTCGATCTTTTTCTCCGAGGCGATCGGCATGTTGGAAATGCCCGTGCTTTTTTCGGGAGTGACCACTGTCAGTTGAAATGCGGCTCGGAAAACGGGTTCGTCCCAACACGGGAACATGCGGCGCGCGTCGGTCGCTTCGAACTGCGTCGCGAGCGCAGTCTTTTCCACGTCGCCGACTTTGTATCGGGCGAGGTAGAGACCTTCCGGTTGCTCCGTGAGTTGCCCCCGGTATTCGATGGCGAGCGTGTGGGTGCCGACGGGGAGTTCATCCGCGAGAACCAGGGCCAGCGTTTGTTTCTCCGGGTCGAGTTGAGGGGAAAGCTCGACCCCGTCGAGCGTTGCCTTGCCTATGCTGAGCCCGAGCGCGTTGAGGACGATCTTGCGGACCGGTTTGCGCACTTCGATCGAGATTTCGACCCGGCCAGTGAGTGTCGCCTTTTCAATATCAGGTTCGATGCGAATCGCGTAACTCCGCGGGACGATGTCTTTCGGGAGCTGCCCTGGTGTCTGTTCAAAAGCGAAGGGCGCTTCGGCATGCACGACGCTGGTGAGAGCGATGAGGGCGAGTATTTGAATGGCGAGGCGCACGACCGACGACACTGTGCGCGCGGCTTGCCGAACTCCAGACCCGTGTGAGCGGCAGTGTCTTTTCAAGCGATGGAGAGGAAGTTCTTGAGCAACTTCTTGCCTTCGAGCGTCAGGATGGACTCCGGATGAAACTGGACGCCGTGCATCGGGAATTCGCGGTGCCTCAGGCCCATGATCTCGTGCTCGGCCGTTTCTGCTGTGATCTCCAACTCCGCCGGAAACGTGGCGCGCTCGACCAGTAGCGAGTGGTAACGCGTCGCCTCGAACGGATTCGGCAGGCTGGCGAAGACACCTTCGCCATTGTGCAAAATCGGCGATGTTTTTCCGTGCATGAGTCGACCGGCGCGAATCACGTTTCCACCGAAGACCTGCCCCATGCATTGGTGCCCGAGGCAGACGCCGAGGATCGGGACGCTCGGGGCGAAGGTGCGGATGACGTCGCATGAAATCCCCGCCTCGTTCGGCGTGCAGGGGCCGGGTGAAATGACGATTTGTGAGGGTTGAAGCGCCCGGATTTCGTCGAGGCTGACTTCGTCATTGCGCTTCACCAGTGGTTCGGCGCCGAGTTCGCCGAAGTACTGGACGAGGTTATACGTGAAGCTGTCGTAGTTATCGATGACAAGGAGCATGGCTCAGTTCCCAGGTTGGTTGAAATTCTTCGCACGGGCGATCGCCGCCATCATCCCCATCGCTTTATTCACGCACTCCTGATGTTCGCCTTCAGGAGTGGAATCCGCGACGATTCCCGCCCCGGCTTGCACAAAGGCCCGGCCGCCTTTCAGCACGACCGTGCGCAGCGCGATGCAGGAGTCGCTGTTCCCATCAAAGCCGAAGTAGCCGACGGCGCCGGCGTAAACGCCGCGTTTGTTTTTCTCCAGCGAATTGATGATCTGCAATGCGCGCACCTTCGGGCTGCCGCTCACGGTCCCGGCCGGGAACGTGGCCCGCATCACGTCGTAGGCACTGC